>NZ_CP094494.1:954290-1272386 GCF_022810765.1 Winogradskyella sp. MH6
TCAGTGTATTGATCGTATTTTGCTAAAACGATTTGTCCTTCTTCTGGACTTGCAATTTGAGTATCTAAGATTGCTGGTATTTCATCTGTAGCATCTACATCTGGATAGAATCCAAAAGCATCACTTCCAGTTGTTGCATAATCAGAATTTGTAAACTCATATATGTCAGCGTTTGTATAATCACTAACACCTTCTGCAGAACCTATGTATAGTTCATAACCTACTAATACCTGAGATCCTTCACCCCAAAATGGATACATTTCCTCTAACAATTGAGGTATAGAATCCTTAGCTTGTTGTTCTGAATCAAAACTTCCAAAACCTAATCCTAAGGCATCGTAATCATCACTAGTTAATGTATAACTATCAGTACCAATAATTGGATCAGCACTCGTATCTAAGCCATCGTAGATGTCTTCCATTGGATTACAACCTACGAAGATTGTTCCAAAAATTGCTAAGCAATAAATTATTCTTTTCATTTTAATTGTTTTTTTTAAAAGTTAACTCTAAGACCTACACTATAAGTTCTTCCAGGACCATAATAAACTTGTGCTGTTGAAGCAGTACCATCTATATCGTTAGCATCTGAAACATATTCTGTGTTAAACACGTTGTTTATTTTACCTGTTAAAGTAGCTTCAAATGATCCCATTTCGAATGTATGTCTCATACCTAAATCAAATAAGCCAAAATCAGGAAGTTTCCAAACATCATTTGTATTACTACTACTTCTATTAGTAACATCATAAGAAGCATAGTTATCACCTGCAAAATTATAATCTAAATAAATATTAGATTTTGGAGCTAATTGGTAATCTGCTCCTAATGCAAATGTAGTTTGTGCTGCATCACCCACTTTAATTCCGTCAGCATAAACTTCTATAGGATCACCTACTTGTTCACCTGCCTGGTCTCTAACAATTGCAGAAACATTACTTTTCCACTTCCAATCTCCTAAAGAAGCCATACCTGTAATTGTTAAATCATCAGTTGCTTTATATCTGAAATCCAATTCAATACCTTGGTGTAATGCGTCTATACCTAAAACATTGTAAAAGAAGATATCATCACCTGTTCCTATTGATCCAGAATAAGATTTATCTAACCAATTTGTGTAGTAAATATTAACATTAGCACTTAATTTCTCACTACGGAAACCATATCCTAACTCAGCACTAAATACCTTCTCATTAACTGCATCTTCGTTAGCATCAATACCATCTTCATCTAAAAATACAGAATCTAAAAATGGAGGTCTTGAGAAGTAACCTACATTAACAAATATATTGTTTTTAGAATCTAAATTGTAGTTACCACCACCTTTGAAACCGTATCCTACAAAATTAACAGCATCTGATGATCTACTACCAGTTATAGTATTGTTCATATATTCTTTTTGTTTGTAACTACTGTTAGAAACATCAGCTGCTACAAAAATATTGAAGGCATCAGTAACTTGATATTCCGCTTGACCAAAAAGTCCATATCTTACTACGACACCATCATAGTCTTTATTATACTTATCCCCAACTTTTAATGGTTTTCCGAAAGCAAAAGTGTCTGTTTCATTATCTAAAAAGAATTGACCTCCTAATAAATCATCAACTTGGTACCAGTGAGATCCAACATAGTAACGACCATCAAAACCACCAGAAATAGTCAAGTTATCATTAACTCTATTCTTATATGTAGATAAAACTCCATACCATTCGTGAGAGTTTCTAGAAGAAGATATGATATCTGTTGAACCATTTACACCATTAGCTCTGTTCTCTTCAACAATTCTATCGAAATCAATAGGTTGTAAACCTGATGATCCTATTCTGTATTCATCCGAACCAATCTTAGTACCTTCATCTCTTCTACCTCCACCTGAACCGAAAGAAGCATACAATGCAGTAGATAAAGCCGATTTATCATTTATATTCCATAAGTGATTTATAGACATTTGAGGCTTGTGGTAAAAGTTGAATGATTGATGGTAAACCTCTCCGTTTTTATATCCCCAATCTTTGTTTGCTCTTCTTGGACCTGAGTCAGTACTTTGAAGCTCTGCTATTGTAGAACGGTTATAACGCTGACCATGCTCTTGTTGAGCACCAAAGGCTGTAAAAGATAATCTGTGAGCATCATTTATTTGCTGAGATAAGCTAACAAAATAGTTATATCCTGAAAATTCAGTTCCGTCTACATAACCATCACCTCCGATTTTTGAGGCACTAACTGTAGCAGCAAATCCTTTGTCTGAAAGACCTGTTGAATAAGTCATTCCATATTTTAAATAACCATTGTTAGCTACGCTAGATATAATACTCCCACCTTTTACAGCATCGGTAGTTTTTGTGATAATATTTATAGTACCACCTACTGAAGACACTGCCACTTTAGAAGCTCCTAATCCTCTTTGAACCTGCATAGTTGACGTTACATCTCCTAAACCAGCCCAGTTACTCCAATATACTCTACCATTTTCCATATCATTTACAGGAACACCATTAATCATTACAGCAACGTTTTCAGAATCAAAACCTCTTAAGTTGATTCTACCGTCACCATAACCACCACCTGCTCTGGTAGCATAAACACCTGGTGTAGCTTTTAAAATTTCTGGAAATTCTTGAGTACTTAACTTTAAAGCAATCTCACTAGCCTTAATTGTAGAAACCGCTACAGGAGTCTTTCTATCAACTGCAACAGAAGCTACAAGCAATATTTCATCTAGACCAACTTCACTAGATACTAAAGTAATAGTACCTAAATCGGCATCACCATTAAAAGCAATAGTTTGAGAAATATATCCCACATAAGAGATTACAAGCTCACCTGAACTAGAATCTGGAGTAATGGTAAAATTACCATCAAAATCTGTAGTTGCACCATTAGTTGTACCCTTTACTAACACGTTAGCACCAGGTAATGGTGAACTTGACTCGCCTTCTATTACCTTACCTGTAATAGTTGCTTGAGCAAACGCCACTGTAGTGAATAGCATCATTACAGCCGCAAATAAAAATTGGTTAAATTTTTTCATATAAAATTTAAGTTAATTGGTTTTTTTTATCAGCGCAAAATTACGCATTACTCTAACTGTAACATTAACTAAACGTTAACAATTAGTCGACGTGAAGTTAATTATTGATTCGTCAATACTATGCGTGCACAATTAAAATTTATCAAAACTTTTTAACAAATTTTAACGATTTTTCTTGTAAAAGTTAACTAAATTAAGAGTTGAAGCATCGTGATGTGCAGAATCCACGTCATCAACAAGCTCTTTTAGGATAGTTTTTGCCAATTGCTTACCAAGCTCTACTCCAAACTGGTCGTAGCTATAAATATTCCAAATAATGCCCTGTACAAAGATTTTATGCTCGTACATTGCTATAAGTTTACCTAAACTTTCTGGTGTTAATTTTTGAATTAATATTGAAGTTGTTGGTTTATTTCCTTCAAAAATTTTAAACGGAAGTAGTTTTTGTTTTTCTTCTTCAGACAGTTTTGATCCCTCAAACTCAGCTAATACTTCTTCCTCTGTTTTTCCGTTCATTAAAGCTTCGGTCTGGGCGAAGTAATTAGACATCAACTTATCATGATGGTCTTTATTTCCATATAACGATTTTATAAAACCAATAAAATCTGCAGGTATTAATTTGGTTCCCTGATGTATTAACTGAAAAAAAGCATGTTGAGAATTTGTTCCTGGTTCTCCCCAAATTATAGTACCAGTTTGATAATTTACAACATCTCCTGCTCTATCCACATACTTTCCGTTACTTTCCATAATGCCTTGTTGCAGATAGGTTGCAAACTGATTGAGGTATTGTGTGTAAGGAATAATAGCTTCGCTTTCGGCATTAAAAAAGTTATTGTACCATACTGTTAGCAAAGCAGATATTACAGGAATGTTATTATTAAAATCTGTTGTTCTAAAATGCTCATCCATTTTATGAGCACCAAGCAATAAATTTTCAAAATTGTCATAGCCTATTGATAAACTAATAGATAAACCTACCGCACTCCAAAGTGAAAAACGTCCACCAACCCAATCTTTCATTGGGAAAATATTATCTTCATCTATCCCAAAAGCTTTTACACTTTCAATATTTGTGGATACCGCAACAAAATGGCTCGCAACAGCCTCTTCTGGTTGCGATTCTAAAAACCATGCTCTGATTGAGTTGGCATTCGATAAGGTTTCTTGTGTTGTAAATGTTTTAGAAACAATAACAAAAAGAGTGGTCTCCGGGTTTAAGTTCTTTATAATTTCTTTATAATGATCTCCGTCTACGTTACTTACAAAGTGAGTATCTAAGTGATTCTTGTAATATTGAAGTGAATCTACAACCATTGCAGGTCCAAGATCTGAACCTCCAATGCCAATATTTACAATATCTGTTATTGTTTTTCCTGAATGCCCTTTATGTTTTCCGCTTACAACAGCTTGTGTAAAGTCTTTTATTTTTTGTTTTACTTCAAAAACTTCTGGGATTACATTTACACCATCTACATACACTTTAGAATTCTCTTGAGCTCTCAGTGCGGTGTGCAATACCGCTCTACCTTCTGTAGCATTTATAATATCTCCTTCAAAATATTTTGCAATAGCGTCCTTTAGGTCTACTTCATTGGCTAATTCAATTAGAGTATCTAGGGTTTCTTGGGTAATTCTATTTTTTGAAAAATCTACATAAAAATCATCCCACTTTACAGTTAACTCTTCTGCTCTTTTTGGATTGGACTTAAAAAGCTCCTTTAGCTGCGCCGACTTAATCGTTTCAAAATGGGTCTGTAATTTTTTCCAAGAGTTTGTTGTAGTTGGGTTTGTAGATTTAAGTGCCATTATTGTATATCTGTTGTGTTATCCTCTGTTATTGTATTTTCGGCATCTTCAGCCTCTGTTTCTAAAAAGAAAATGTTATCAAGTCTTTGCCTAATAGGTTTTATATATTCTAAATACTTAGTCTTTAAAGTATCTGAAATTGGTTCTGCTTCTGGCAATTTTTGTCTAAAAGGGTCGACTTGCTTTCCATTTTTCCAGAAACGGTAGCATACGTGCGGACCACCTGTATTTCCTGTCATTCCTACCCAACCAATCACATCTCCTTGTTTTACATATTGTCCTTTTTTTACGTTTTGGGCTTTCATATGCAGGTATTGCGTGGAGTAAGTAGCATTATGCCTAATTTTCACATATTTACCATTACCGCCTCGTCTTGTGGACTCTATTACTGTTCCATTGGCTGTTGCCATAATTGGAGTACCAATAGGTGCTGCAAAATCTGTTCCTTTATGAGGTCTAACTTTATTGCCGTAATATGCAATTCGTCTCTTTAGATTGTAACGAGACGATAACCTACCGAACTTTACAGGCATTTTTAAAAAAGCTCGTCTTAAATTTTTAGCCTCTTCGTTAAAGTAGTCTTTGATACCTTTTATTGAGTCTGTTTGAAACTGAAAGGCATATAAAGAATCTCCATTATGCTCAAAATATGCAGCTTTAACATTGTGGACACCTGCATAAATGGTATCGTTTATATATTTATCTGTATAAATTACTTTAAACCTATCTCCTGGCTGAAGACGTCTAAAATCTATAGTCCAAGCATAGATTTCATCTGCCATTTTATATGCCAAAACCTGACTTAAACCTTTATTTTCTAATGTTTCTGAAATATTGTTCTCTATAACTCCTGTAGCAGTCTTTTCTACATATTTAATAGGCTTTGTACGTGTATAGGCTTGAATAGAATCTTTAAAATCTATGACCACATAATCTTCTAGGTTTTGCTGATAAATAAACGTTGTAGGCTTCTTAACACTGTCATTAACCTTTTCTTTATCAAATAACAATGTGTATGGTTTGCCAACCTGAAGTTTTGTAGCAATATCAAAGGTATCCTTTGCTTTTTCAGCTATCTGAAAAATCTCTGGGTACCCAATATTATTTCGCTCTAAGATAATACCAAAGGTATCTCCCTTTCTTACGGTATCTCTTTTGAATTCAAACTTTTTTAAATCAAATCCGAACTCTAAAATTTTTTCTTCTTGTTTCTTTTCAGCTACTTCTTTTTTATAATCTTCTGCTGAATGATCTTCTTTACATGCAACAAAACATACCGCAAAAACGGCAAATACTATCAATCCCCTTAAATGCATTAATCACTAATTATATATTATTTCCCCAATTTTCTAATTCTTCTTCTGACCACAAATTCGGAAAGAAAATACGCCTTTGATATCTTGGATGCATATACTTTTTCCAGTCACTTCCTCCGGTTGCCTCTCCATCTCCTAAACCACTCTCAATGTAATGTCTTGCAGCATTATAATGTGCCATCACCCAAGTTACATTTACCGTATAATCGTAATGACGCATTGCTTTTACTAAGTCTTCGTCTTTTTGATCTTCTATTGGCAATTCTTTAAAACGTGTCCAAAGATTTTTGGTGTTATATTTTTCCATGAATCTTAAAAATTCATCTTTATAACGTTTTTCAAAATTAACTAAAAGTGTAGATTTTTTACCTGTGCTATGGTCTTTTCCTGCGGCTTGCCAATACAAATGCTCAAAGGCATGAGTGTATGGAGTATTTCTATCAATATTTGCTCTGAATCTATAATCAATTAAATTAATTAATTCGGTAGAAGCAAACTCAATAAGCCTGTATTGTGCACTTTGGAAACCACTTGCTGGAGTTAATGTATATCTAAACTTCATATACTGTTCTACCTCCATACCTTCTCTCATAATATTGAAAGAGGTAGTTAGCATATCGAAATAACGGCTAATTCGCATTATTTTATTTTCGAAGAAAACTACATTGAGATCTTCTTTTTCTGCTACTTGAGAAATTTCCCAAAGTATCATTTTAAATATAAGCTCATTAATTTGATGATAGGCTATAAACACCATCTCATCTGGCAACGTAGTACGTTGAATTTGAAGATTTAACAACGCATCAGTTTGTATATAATCCCAATATGTAATCGGCTTGCTGTATAGCAAGCCGTATAAATGGTCATCTGTATCTTGGTCTATTTTAACATACTTCTCTTGAAGTTGTTCTAAAATCTCATCGAAATTTGGTTGGTCTGACATAAATTAATTATCAAATACTATCGGAAAGTAATGCTTTAATCCTTTAAATTGCACTAAATCGGCACGTAGCGAACCAACTGCTAAATCTGCCTTTATTTTTAGTGGAATTTTATTTTTATCTGCGCTTACCCACAAAGTTAAACTTTCTTCTTCTTTAAAAACACGTCCTGCCATAACATATGGTCTAAATTTTAAAGACTTTACTTTTACTTTAGAGTCGTTAACATCTACTTTTATGGTTTCTTTACCTAAATATTTAAGTTTAAAACCATAGTTCTCTTCATCAAAAAACATATTGGTTTTTATTTCATCACCAATTTTCAATTCGTCTATATTTATGCTATTTCTTAAATAGTAATACATAGAAACCATATCCTGTACATCTTCTTCTGTGGCTATGGTTTTAACTTTTTTGTGCTTTTTGTTATTAACAACAGCTTTTTGCTCCTCATGATTAAACTCTATCTCAATATCTTTAGTATGCCCACCTTCATCAATCTTTCTTATAAACTTATATGGCGCACCAGTTTCTTTATCAAAATAGCTCTCGTAGCGGTCTCTAACTTTAAAAAACAAATTTACAGCTCCTGTTGTTTTACCTTTTCCAACAACATGATAAACGGTTTTACCATTAAGCTTCTTTTCATCAACTTTTAAAGTAGCTTCACCAGCTTTGAACCAACCACTATAGCTCATTTTAAACTTGAACCATTCACCAGACTGAAATGCAGGATCTTGTTCTGGGCTTGGAGCTTTAAGACTAACTAAAAAAACTAATATTGTAAGTATGTATTTCATAATTTCCGATTTGTAAATTTAAATAATGTAACTCAATTAACATGTTACATTTATCTTAATTACAATTACTATTCCAAATCTATTAAAACCCTGAAATACAAGCAAAAACCTTAGGTTAATTTATTGTTTATTCGATTTAGTGCTCACATTATCAATGTTTACCAACATTAGAGCAGAGCAAATCGATGTACAAACATATTGAAGTGATGATTTTTTATTAGCGCGTTTAGAAATAGGAATCTAAACGCGCTTTTTTTTACAATGTCCCTCTTTTTGCTTGTTCTCTTTCTATAGACTCAAACAAAGCTTTAAAGTTACCTGCACCAAAACCTCTTGCTCCCATTCGTTGGATGATTTCGAAGAATAGCGTTGGTCTATCTTCAACTGGCTTAGTAAAAATTTGAAGCAAATAACCTTCCTCATCAGCATCTATCATGATACCAAGTGATTTTAAGGTTTCAATATCCTCTCGTAATTCGTGACTAAACTCTTCTAATCGTCCTGGTACAGCTCTGTAATATTCTTCTGGCGGAATAGATAAAAACTCTACTCCTCGCTTACGCATTTCTGATACTGTTTTTATAATATCATCTGTTGCCACAGCTATATGCTGTACTCCTGGTCCTTCATAAAAATCTAAATATTCTTCAATTTGCGAACGCTTTTTACCTTCAGCCGGCTCGTTAATTGGGAATTTTATTCTTCCGTTGCCATTACTCATCACTTTACTCATTAATGCTGAGTATTCAGTATGAATTTGCTTATCATCAAACGATAAGAAATTGACGAAGCCCATAACATCTTCATACCATTTTACCCAAGTATTCATTTCTCCCCAACCAACATTACCTACCATATGGTCAACATATTTAAGACCTACTGGCTCTGGGTTATAATCTGATTCCCATTTTTCGAACTTAGGCATAAAAACTCCGTTGTAGTTTTTGCGCTCTACAAACATGTGCACTGTTTCACCATAAGTGTAAATTCCGGCTCTTACAACCTCTCCAAACTCATCGGTTTCCACCGTAGGTTCCATGTAAGACTTCGCACCTCGCTTAGTGGTTTCTTCGTAAGACTTACGTGCGTCTTCTACCCAAAGTGCTACAACTTTAACTCCATCTCCATGCTTCACGATATGATCGTTAATAGGATGCTTTGAATTCAAGGGAGTTGTTAATACTAATCTTATTTTATCTTGTTTTAAGACATAAGATACAGTGTCTTTACTTCCAGTTTCTAATCCTTTATAAGCAAAAGATTGAAAACCAAATGCTGTTTTATAAAAATGTGCTGCTTGTTTGGCATTACCTACATAAAATTCCACATAATCTGTTCCTAAAAGCGGAAGAAAATCTTGAGCTCCTTCAAAAATTTTTTCTAGACCGTATTCAACGGATTTTATTTCTTTTGACATCTTTTCTTTATTTATTATTCCTGTGACAACAGGAATCTATTTTGTTATTTTTTTTCTATAATGTTGTTCCTGCCTTACCAGGAATAACATTTTACTCCAGCCAAGATTTATAATAATCTTCGTCTGCTATTTTTAATGCGTCTTCTGTAACTTTTAATGGTTTAAAAGTATCTACCATTACCGCTAATTCATCTGTTTTTACTTTACCGATACTTCGTTCCATAGCACCTGGATGTGGACCATGAGGTATACCAGCAGGATGCAATGAAATATGGCCTGCTGCAATGTCGTTTCTACTCATAAAATCGCCATCAACGTAATACAGTACTTCATCACTATCTATATTACTATGGTTATATGGAGCTGGCACAGCCAATGGATGATAATCGTACAAACGTGGCACAAAGCTACACACCACAAAAGCATCAGTTTCAAACGTTTGGTGCACTGGTGGTGGTTGATGTACTCGACCTGTTATAGGCTCAAAATCGTGAATTGAAAATGCATACGGATAATTGTACCCATCGTAACCAACCACATCAAATGGATGCGACGCATATACCATTTCTATAATTTCGTCTTGCTTTTTTATTTTTATTAAAAAGTCACCAGACTCATTGTAAGTTTCTAATTCTTGTGGCTGGCGCAAATCGCGCTCACAAAATGGTGAGTGTTCTAATAACTGACCAAACCAATTTCGGTAACGTTTTGGAGTGTAAATTGGTCTGTAAGATTCTACAATGAATAAACGATTATCTTCGGTATCAAAATCCATTTTATAAATGATGCCTCTTGGTACTAATAAGTAATCTCCGTATTTAAAGTCTAGATTACCCAACATAGTACGCAACTTACCTGTGCCTTTGTGAACAAAGATAAGCTCGTCTGCATCTGTGTTTTTATAAAAATAATCTCTTGTAGATTCTTTTGGCGCAGCTAGTATAATGTTACAATCGCTATTAGTTAAAACTACTTTTCTACTATCTAAATAATCGTTTTCTGGTTTTACTTTAAACCCATGAAAACGATACGATTGCATGTTATTTGCTTTAGCAACTTTTGGAGCTACACTATATTGGTTTCTTATTTCTTTTACTTGAGTTGGTCTTTGCTCATGGTAACTATTGGTTGACATACCATCAAAACCTATAGTACCGAATAACTGTTCGTAGTAAAAATCGCCATTTGGTTTTTTAAACTGTGTATGGCGCTTTGGTGGAATTTTTCCTAATTTATGGTAAAAAGGCATTTTGTTTTTATTTAATTGTTGATTTGTTTATTCGTTTAATTAACGTAAACGAACAACGTCTTAAAGGTACAAAAATTAAGAGATTTCTAGTTTAACAGAAAAAACAAAAAGTGCGTATTTATTCTGGATTCCTTTTGATAAGGAAGTGTAAATGAAGTTTTAAGTTTTCCCAGAATGGTTTCATGTATTTTATTTTATTGTCCTATAGAGGACAAATGCTGTTTGCTTATATATATTTCATGAAAAATGAAATAATAAAAAAAGCTCGGATCATAATGTTACAAAGTTTATAAAATTTAATTTAAAACCAAAACCCTAGATTAAAAAACCAGTAATCTTCACCTGTGTCTGGCGAATAGGTATATTTAGCTTCTAATGGCCCTATAAAAGTCTCTAAAGAATACCCTAAGGCATAACCTGTATAATCTGGAGACGTAAGCCAGTTGCCAGTTTCAAACAATCCGTTTTCTACATTGGCGTAATTTGCAGCAAGTGTAATATGATGATTTTTTAACCATTCGTAATCTAAAGTAAAACAGGCTTTTACAAAACTATCTCCAGTAATATCTACAAAATCATAGCCATAAAAATTATAAAAATTATTTATAAAATTATTGGCATAGCCACCTAACGCAAAATCTAATGTTGTTGTTGAAGCTTCTCCAATTCTAAAACCACCACTTGTTTCGGTCTTAAGCGCCACTTTTTTACTAAAACTAAAAGCATAACCAAGATCTGCTTTAGCTATAGAAAAGGGCTCAAAACCTGAAATAAAATCTGATGCATTTAGATACCAGTGAAAATCACCGCTAAAATACGCACCACTTTTAGGGAAAATTGGATGACTGTAACTGTCATATTTTAACTTTCCGAACACACTGAAATAATCTGTGTTTTCAAAAATAAAATCATCTTCTTGGTTTTCTGACAATAGTGTTTCCGAAGTTATTTTTAATCGTTTATGCTCTGCACCTATGCGCAACGAGAAGTCTTTTCTAAAAAGCGTTTGTATGTATATTTGATTTGTAAAATCCTGAAGTGAAACATCTATTTTATTTAAATTATCTAAAAGCGGTGAACTTTCCTCTAAAGCCAATTGAGGATTTATCTTTTTATCAAATTGATTAAAACGAGACTTTATACCTAGGCTTACATAGAAACCTTTGTCTATAAAATAATCAAAATTGAATCTAGAATTATCACCTAGAATAATATCTAGAGATGCTATATCATTGTCTAACAACAATCTTTTCTTTGTAAGATTTGCTAAAATAGCACTCTTATATAAGTCATCGTAATGTATCCCGAGTTTTAAAAATGTGGTAGCTTCTGACTCTTTAATTCTCCCTTTTAACCTATATTTATTAACACTGTCGGCTGGCTCCAATTGATATCTAAAGGTTTCAAAATTATTAGTTGCGATAATATTATTTATTCGCTCTTTAAAATCTTCATAGCTTACGGTTTCATTTCCTCTTAGTTTTAATTTCCCTAGAAGATATGCTCTTGTATAACGCTCATTACCGTCAATATCTATTGACTCAATTTTTATACTATCTATGATTTTTAAATAAGGACGATTAACTGTATCGCTTTGAGAAATTCTTATTTTGTTTAGTGCGTCAATATTATCCTGTGCGGCTGCTTCTCCATTAGCAATAATATCCTCTCCTTCATCAAAGGAAAGCACTGAAAAGTTAGCAATATCTGGTTTAATATATATATCTGCCATTGAAGCTTTATCCTTCATGGCATTAATAGTTCTAAAGTTATTAATCTGCAATAATATTTCTGGCGCAGTCTTTAAAGCCTCTCTATCTCTTAAATCATCCTGAACATCTACACCAATAATAATGTCCATTCCTTTAGCCTTTAATTCTTCAATAGGAAAATTGTTGGTCACTCCTCCATCTATTAAAATTTTATCGCCTATAGTTACTGGTTGAAAAATAGAAGGTAGTGCACCACTAGCCGTTACAGCTTCAGCCAACCTACCTTTATCCAAAATTAAAGACTCACCAGTTTCAATATTGGTTGCCATACAGAAAAACGGAATTGGCAACTTTTCAAAATCCCTAACCTCATTTACTGGAAGCATGAGTTGATACAACAAATTGTATACATTTTGACCTCTTGACAAACCTGAAGGTAGTTTAATTTTAAAATTATCGAACGGTAAGTTTATAGCATACTTTTCTTCGCTTTCTCGCTCATAAAAAGACTTAGCCTCCCTCGGAAACTCATCATTGATAAGCTCATCAAAATCTACTGTATTGAATAAATCCTCTAACTGCTGCCCTGAATAACCCGAAGCATACAACGACCCAATTATGGCTCCCATACTTGTACCAGCAACATAGTCTATCTTAATTCCTAAACTATCTATTACCTTTAAAACACCTATGTGCGCAAATCCTTTTGCTCCACCTCCACTTAGAACCAAACCTATTTTTGGCGCTTCGGTTTCTTGGGCATTTACGCTGTTGTTCCAAAAGAATATTTGAAATAGCAGAAATGTAAAGATGCTAGCTTTAAAAAAATATGTTAGGGAATTTTTCAACTTATTCTTTATGATAATAATTATAAACTTTACTTGCGCGAGACACTCCAACCACAGCTTCTAACTCATCTAGCTTTGCATTGGCAATTCGTTTTACGGTTTTGAACTGTTTCATCAGGTCTATAATGGTTTGTTCACCAACACCAGGAATGTTTTCTAATTCGGTTTTTAAAGCGCCTTTGCTTCGTCTATTTCTATGATGTTCTATACCAAAACGATGCGCTTCGTTTCTTAATTGCTGAATGATTTTTAGTGTTTCGCTTTTTTTATCTAAATATAAGGGAATTGGATCATCTGGATAAAATAATTCTTCTAAACGTTTCGCAATTCCGATAATAGCTATTTTTCCTCTTAAACCTAAGATATCAAGACTCTTTAAAGCAGATGATAGTTGCCCTTTACCTCCATCTATAATAATAAGTTGTGGTAGCGGTTCATCTTCATCTAGCAAACGTTTGTATCTCCTGTAAACCACTTCTTCCATAGATGCAAAATCATCTGGACCTTCAACCGTTTTTATATTAAAATGCCTATAATCTTTTTTACTTGGCTTTCCATTTTTAAAAACCACACAAGCTGCTACTGGATTTGTACCTTGTATGTTAGAATTATCAAAACATTCGATATGTCTTGGCTCTTCAGACAAACGCAAATCAGCTTTCATTTGCGCCATTATTCTGTTGGCATGCCTATCTGGATCTACAATTTTTATTTGCTTCAGCTTATCAATTCTATAATACTTGGCATTACGCTCAGACAGATCTAAAATGCTTTTTTTATCACCAAGTTTTGGCACTGAAACTTTAATATCTTCACCTAAATCTACCTTAAATGGCACAAAAATTTCTTTAGAATTTGAATTGAAACGCTGCCGTATTTCTGTAATGGCAATTTCTAGAAGTTCTTTATCTGTTTCCTGTAGTTTTTTCTTTAGTTCTAAGGTGTGCGACCTTATAATGGAACCATAACTTAATTGCAAAAAATTGATGTAAGCATATGTTTCGTCACTAACTATTGAGAACACATCCACATTGCTAATTTTTGGATTTACAATTGTAGACTTGGCTTGATAATTTTCTAATATTTCGAGTTTTTCTTTAATTTTTTGAGCGTCTTCAAACTGCATAGCTTCAGCATACATTTTCATCTGCGCTCTAAACTGCTGTAATGAGTCCTTAAAATTCCCTTTCAATATCTCGCGTATAGCAACAATATTAGCATGATATTCTTCTTCTGTTTCATAGCCTTCACAAGCACCTTTACAATTTCCAAGATGATATTCTAAACAGACCTTATATTTTCCATCTTCAATTTTGGCTTCAGACAAATCGTAATTACAAGTCCGTAATTGATACAAACCTTTAATTAAACCTAGTAAGGTTTTTACGGTTTTCATACTGGTATAGGGTCCAAAATATTCTGAGCCATCCTTAATAACACGCCGAGTTGGAAACACTCTGGGAAACCGTTCTTTTTTTACACAAATCCAAGGATATGATTTATCATCCTTAAGCATTACATTGTACTTGGGTTTGTATTTTTTTATGAGGTTATTTTCTAGCAGCAAAGCATCATTCTCAGTTTCTACAACAATGTGCTTTATAGAAGCTATATTTTTCACCAAAACACGTGTCTTTCCATAATCGTGATTTTTGGTAAAATAACTACTTACTCTTTTCTTAATATCCTTCGCCTTTCCTACATAAATTAGCTTATTGTCTGCATCAAAATATTGATAGACTCCAGGTTGGTGTGGTAGTGTTTTTATCTGTATGTCTAAGGTAGTTTTTGGCATTATTTCAAAGGTAACAATTCATTAAAGTAATTATGTATTTTGAATTAACTTTATGACTATCTTGCGCCACTTTTTTAAAATATAAAATACACTATGAAGAAAGTTTTGGGACGTGTTGATAAAATAGACTTCCCTCAATTACATCTCAGCAATATTGATGTAAAAATAGATACTGGTGCATACACCTCAGCCATACACTGTTCTAAAATTAAAGAAGAGGATGGTAAACTTTTTTGCACTTTTGAAAGTAAAGGTCATCCCAACTTTAATGGCAAAGAGGTCATTTTTGAAAATTACTCCTTTACAGACGTTAAAAGTAGTAACGGTCATAAAGAAAATCGTTATAAAATTAAAACTACTGCTATATTCTTTGGAAAAAGCTATAAGATTAACTTAACTTTAAGCACTAGAGACGATATGAAATTTCCGGTCTTAATTGGTCGTCAATTTTTAAAGCAAAAATTCATAGTCGATGTTGACTTAGAAAACCAATCGTTTAAACACACTGCTAATGAACATTGTCATTCTTTCGCGTAACTCTCAGTTGTATTCTACACAACGTTTAATTGAAGAAGCTGAAAATAGAGGTCACGAAGTAGAGGTTATAGATCCTCTAAAATGCGATATTATTATAGAAAAGGAGAAACCAACCATTTTCTATAAAGACAGGTACCTAGACTATGTAGATGCTGTAATTCCTCGCATTGGTGCTTCGGTAACTTTTTATGGTTGTGCTGTAGTGAGGCAGTTTGAAATGATGAATGTCTTTACAACTGTAACATCTGATGCGATTATACGAAGTAGAGATAAACTGCGTAGTTTTCAACGATTATCTAAGGCAGGTATAGGTATGCCTAAAACTGTTTTTACAAACTACTCAAGAGATGTTGAAGAAGTTTTAGACCATGTTGGCGGACCACCTGTAATTATAAAATTACTTGAAGGTACTCAAGGCCTTGGAGTTGTTTTGGCAGAATCTAAAAATGCTGCAGAGTCTGTACTAGAAGCTTTTAACGGGCTACAAGCCAGAGCATTGGTACAAGAATTTATTGCAGAAGCAAAAGGTGCAGATTTAAGAGCATTAATTGTAGACGGACAAGTTGTTGGCGCTATGAAACGCCAAAGTAAAGAAGGGGAATTTAGATCAAATTTACACAGAGGCGGTAAAGCCAATTTAATCAAGCTTTCTGAAGACGAATTAAAACTAGCCATAAAAGCTGCGCGCGCCTTAAAACTTCCCGTTTGTGGTGTTGATATGCTACAATCTGCAAGAGGACCATTAATTATGGAAGTTAATTCTACACCAGGACTGGAAGGCATAGAAGGTGCTACTCAAAAAAATATAGCAAGGGCAATTATCACTTTCATAGAACGTAACCGAAAATAGATGAGTGAAAAGGAAGTTCTAAATATATTAGGTAAAAAGGTGGCATTAGGTGAAAGTGCTAAGGTAAGTTTTAATGTAGCCAAACTACACACCCAAAACACCATTGATGTTCCTGTTATTATTGAACGTTCTAAAAAACCTGGCCCAACAGTTTTAATTACTGCAGGTATTCACGGAGATGAAGTTAATGGCGTTGAAGTTGTTCGTCAAATCATTTCTAAAGGCATTAATAAACCTAAGAAGGGAACTATTATTTGTATTCCGGTAATTAATGTATTCGGATTTATACATATGGACAGGGAATTTCCAGATGGTAGAGATTTAAACCGAGTTTTCCCTGGCGCTAAAACAGGTTCATTAGCAAGTAGAGTTGCTCATAAGCTAATGACAGAGATTGTGCCGCATGCCGATTTAGTTTTAGATTTTCATACTGGTGGAGCTGACCGTTTTAATGCTGCGCAAATACGTATTATTAAAAACGAAGTTGTCTTAGACGAACTTGCCCAAGTCTTTGGAGCTCCTATTATCTATTATTCTAAAAACCTTAAAAAATCCTTTAGAAACACCTGTTACAAACTCGGCATACCAATGCTTTTATTTGAAGGTGGAAAATCATTTAACATCGATAATACTGTTACCAATACTGGCGTCAATGGGATAAAACGTATCCTAAATCATCTAGGGATGCTAAACAGCAAATTCAAAGTTTCAAAACCCAAGAAAAGCTGTATCAAAATCATAGACAGCAAATGGATTAGAGCCAATCATTCTGGTATGTTTAAGGCTGTTATAGACGTTAATACCCTAGTTAAAAAAGGAGATGTTTTAGGGCATATTACCGATCCTTATGGTAGTTTTAATCATTTTGTAAAAGCACCAAATAACGGCTATATTTTTAATGTCAATGAATCTCCAATTATCTACCAAGGAGATGCTATTTTTCATATTTCCACAAAGCTACAGCAATGACAAAATCTGAGCTTCGTAAAAAATATAAAGCTTTACGAAAATCGCTTAGCATAGACCAAGCTGATGATTTTAGTCTTGCTATTGCAAATCAATTATTACAACTTGATATTTGGGATAAATCCTTCTATCATATTTTTTTAAGCATTGAAGAACAAAAGGAAATCAATACCGAGTATATCTTAAATATTCTCGCAGGAAAAGATAAAAACATAGTGATTTCTAAAAGTAATTTTGAAAATCTCTCCTTGACACATTACTTACTTACCGACAGTACTAGAATTAAGAAAAATCATTATAATATTCCTGAACCTATCGATGGTATAGAAATTAATTCTTCACAAATTGAAGTTGTATTCGTACCGCTTTTAGCTTTTGATAAAACTGGAAACCGAGTAGGTTATGGCAAAGGTTTTTATGACAGGTTTTTAAGTGAATGTAAACCCGAAACTATAAAAATTGGGTTATCGTTTTTTGAAGTTGAAGAGGAAGTTTTTGAAACAGACGATAATGATGTTAGTTTAGATTATTGTGTGACTCCAAATCGGGTTTATCAATTTTAGAGCTTTCTTTAAAAGCCTTCTTATTAAACACAATTAAAATACCGATTCCTGTGCTTATAGCAACATCAGCAACATTAAAAACAGGATCAAAAAATGAGAAGTACTTACCACCTATTAACGGCAACCATTCTGGCAAAATACCACTCCAAATTGGGAAGTGAAGCATGTCTACCACATTACCATAAAACACACCTGCATAACCTCCACCTTCAGGAAAAAACTCAGCCACTTGCATATGGCTATCACTAAATAAAACACCGTAAAAAACTGAATCTAATATATTACCCAAAGCACCAGCAAATATTATAGAGATAGCAAATATTAATGTTTTAGACTTCTTCTTTTTCGTAACATCTACCAACCAAAATCCAATGCCTGTAACAGCTACAATTCTAAAAAGCGTTAAAATAAGTTTTGCAGATTTATCTGAAATAAAAGTAAAGAAATCGCTCAGTTTGGTTCCCCAAGCCATACCATCATTCTCCACAAAAGCAATTTTAAACCATGAAAACACAGTAACATCTTCATTTAACGCAAAATGGGTTTTAATATAAATCTTACTGATTTGATCAACCAGTAAAATAAGAATGATAATAATTGAGGCTTTCTTTAACGACATAATAAAAAAGCTTTGAATACAATCCAAAGCTTAGGTTTTCTTCATAAAATTCTGAAACAGAATTTCTCTTTATTTCTGCATATTCTTAGCTTCGATGCTAAGTGTTGCATGAGGCACTAACTTTAAGCGCTCCTTATTGATTAATTTTCCGGTAACACGGCAAACACCATACGTTTTATTCTCAATACGAATAATAGCATTCTTTAAGTCTCTAATAAACTTTTCTTGACGAATTGCCAATGCTGAGTTTGCTTCTTTACTCATTGTTTCACTTCCTTCTTCAAAAGCTTTGAACGTTGGAGACGTATCATCTGTACCATTGTTATGGTCGTTCATATAAGCACTTTTTATCAATTCTAAATCGTGCTCAGCTTTATCAATTTTATCTTGAATTAAAACTCTAAATTCTTCTAAATCCTTGTCTGAATATCTATTTTTCGTATCTGTTGCCATAGTTTTTTAATGTTTTTGAATGAATAACTTAGTATTAACTTCATCGAAAGCAATTTCTATACCATCATTTAAATTATCCATTAATTGTAATTCTTCGGTTAAGGTCTCCGACTTAATATAATCTTCGTTTGAAGCAATTGCTGCTGCAACTTGTGCATCATTTTGAAGTTGTACATCTATGCGATCTGTAACTTCAAACCCAGAATCTTTACGTAAATTTTGAATACGGTTTACGAGCTCACGTGCAATACCTTCTTTACGCAGTTCTTCTGTAATTGTAACATCTAAAGCTACTGTTAAAGCACCTTCATTTGCAACAAGCCATCCTTCAATATCTTGAGATGTAATCTCTACATCATCAAGTCCCAAATTAATGTTTTTTCCGTTAATTTCAACGTCTAAATTTCCGTTTTGCTCGATTTTTTTAATATCATCAGCCGAAAATGTACTTATCGCACTAGCAATCAACTTCATATCCTTACCAAAACGAGGCCCTAAAGCTTTGAAATTCGGTTTTATTTGCTTCACTAAAATATCTGAAGCATCCTCTAAAAGTTCTATTTCCTTTATGTTTACTTCGTGTTTAATTAAATCTTCAACCGCTTTTATTTCTTCCTTTTGTTGTTGATTATCAACAGGAATCATTATTTTTTGAAGTGGCTGACGAACTTTAATTTTCTCTTTAGCTCTCAACGACAATACTAATGAAGATATTGTCTGCGCATTCTCCATTTTTCGTTCAAGTACTTTATCAATAGCACTCTCATCTGCTTTAGGGAATTCCGCTAAATGAACACTTTCAAAACCTTCTTTTTGTGTTACTGCATTAAGATCTAAATATAAACGATCCATAAAGAATGGCGCAATTGGCGCACCAAGCTTAGCTATGGTTTCCATACAAGTATACAGCGTTTGATATGCTGAAATTTTATCCGCTTGGTAATCACCTTTCCAGAAACGTCTTCTACTTAAACGCACATACCAGTTACTTAGATAATCTTGTGTAAAGTCTGAAATAGCTCTCGCTGCCTTTGTAGGCTCATAATCGGCATAATATTCGTCTACTTTTTGAATTAAGGTATTTAATTCAGATAAAATCCAACGGTCTAATTCTGGTCTTTCTTCAAGTGGAATATCTGCTTCTTCATATTTAAAACCATCTAAATTGGTATATAAACTGAAGAATGAATAGGTATTGTAAAGCGTTCCGAAGAACTTACGTTTTACCTCTTCTACACCTTCAATATCAAACTTTAAGTTATCCCAAGGGTTGGCATTACTAATCATATACCAACGTGTTGCATCGGCTCCATGATTGGCCAAAGTTTCAAACGGATCTACAGCATTACCTAAACGCTTAGACATTTTCTGACCATTCTTATCTAAAACCAATCCGTTAGATACTACATTTTTGTATGCCACAGAATCGAAAACCATTGTTCCGATAGCGTGCAATGTGTAGAACCAACCACGTGTTTGGTCTACACCTTCGGCAATAAAGTCTGCTGGATAAGCTTCTTTATTATCTATCAGGTTCTTATTTTCAAAAGGGTAATGCCATTGTGCATATGGCATAGAACCTGAATCGAACCAAACGTCTATCAAATCACTTTCACGCTTCATTGGTTTCCCTGAAGGAGATACTAAAACGATTTTGTCTACAACGTTTTTATGAAGATCTATTTTTTCGTAATTGGCTTCGGACATGTTACCGACTTCGAAGTCTGCAAATATATCCTCAGACATTACACCAGCTTCAAGGGCTTTTGCTATTTCACTTTTTAGTTCTTCAACAGAACCTATGCATAATTGTTCTTTACCGTCTTCAGTTCTCCAAATTGGTAATGGAATTCCCCAAAAACGTGAACGTGACAAGTTCCAATCGTTAGCGTTAGCCAACCAATTGCCAAAACGTCCTTCACCTGTTGATTTAGGTTTCCAGTTTATGGTTGTATTTAACTCGTGCATTCTACCTTTTACGTCGGTTACTTTGATAAACCAAGAATCTAACGGATAGTATAAAATTGGCTTATCTGTTCTCCAACAATTTGGGTAGCTGTGCTTATATTTTTCAACCTTAAAGGCTTTGTTTTCAATTTTTAATTTAATGGCAAGCTCTACATCTACAGATTTTTCTGGTGCTTCACCATCATCATAGTATTCGTTCTTTACGTACTTGCCTGCAAATTCTCCCATTTCTGGTCTAAAACGACCTTGTAAGTCTACCAATGGCACCAAATTACCGTTCTCATCCTTAACCAACATTGGAGGCACTTCTGGTGTCGCTTGTTTTGCCACCAAGGCATCATCTGCACCAAAAGTTGGCGCTGTGTGTACAATACCTGTACCATCTTCAGTCGTAACAAAATCTCCAGAAATGACTCTAAACGCATTTTCAGGATTATCATTTGGCAAAGCATAATCTAACAATTGCTCGTACTTAATGCCAACTAAATCTTTTCCTTTGAATTCTTTAACGACATAGAACGGAATCTTTTTGTCTCCTTCCTTGAATTCAATAAGTTCTGGTTTGGTTTCTACTTGCTTATACTTTCCATCGAATTGCTTACCAACAAGACTTTTTGCCAAAACCACATTCATTGGTTTGAATGTATACTGGTTGTAGGTTTCAACTAAAACATAATCAATCTTTGGTCCGACCGTTAATGCTGTGTTACTTGGTAAGGTCCAAGGTGTGGTCGTCCAAGCTAAGAAGAAAATATCACCTTCATCTTGAAGAAAATCTGGTAATGTTTCTGCTATGGCTTTAAACTGCGCAACAATCGTTGTGTCTGTAACATCTTGGTAGGTTCCTGGTTGATTTAGCTCGTGCGAACTTAAACCTGTACCTGCTTTTGGAGAATATGGCTGAATGGTATAGCCTTTGTACAACAACTTCTTGTCATAGATTTGCTTTAGCAACCACCAAACGCTCTCCATGTATTTGGATTTATAGGTAATGTACGGATTGTCCATATCTACCCAATAACCCATTTTTTTGGTAAGATCGTTCCAGATGTCAGTATAACGCATTACGGCTTTTTTACAAGCTTCGTTATACTCTTCAACCGTAATTTTAGTTCCAATATCTTCTTTGGTAATGCCTAATTCTTTTTCAACACCCAACTCTACTGGCAAACCGTGTGTATCCCAACCTGCTTTACGCTTCACTTGGAAACCTTTCATTGTTTTGTAACGTGGAAAGATGTCTTTTATAGCACGTGCTAAGACGTGGTGCACACCTGGCAAACCGTTGGCAGATGGTGGTCCTTCAAAAAACACGTAAGGCTCTTTGCCTTCTCTGGTCGTTACACTTTTTTCGAAGATATTATTAGCTTCCCAATAGCTGTTGATGTCTTCAGCAACTTTTGGCAAGTTAAGTCCTTTATATTCAGGGAACTTTGTACTCATTATTCGCATTTCTTTTCGAGGTGCGAAATTAAGGATTTTTTAGTAAAAATCCGTTGAGATTATTGAAAACAAAAGGCTATCCCATTATCTAATGAAATAGCCTTAGTCTTTATTGATTTTTGAATCTTATTTTACAATGATTTTTTTTGTTAAAGTAGTGTTGGTTGCGGTCATTAGGTTTATGATATATGTCCCTGATGTAAAACCTTGCAAATCATATTCATTATAAGAACCTTCATAACCAACAGTACTATATACTGATTGACCCAACATATTTATGACTTCTATTCTCTTTATGTCTTCATTATTTGGATTCATCACTACAATCTTATTTCTATTCATAGCATAATAACATTTTATGCCATCAAAATCTGTGTCCTCAACTGATAGGGTTTCAGATTCATTTTGAAAAACAATTTCTAGTCTATCATTAAATCCGCCTGCTTCTGATAAAAACTCATAAGGTCCATTATCTCTTAAATTATGATATGTATTTGTAAGGTTATCTTTTAGATAAATATCTTGATCATCTGAAATATTCTCCAACTGTGTAAGCTTAATGGTATAGCTATATGTACCTGAAGCCTGTAACGCAAGAGGCACAACTTTATCATCAGTTATTGACTCATATGCCTGTATAGTACAATAGTCGCTATTCATCAACAAATTGAGATCATCATCATTCATTACTGTATTTTTAGCATCGTAACCATAATCATATTCATCTGATGTAAAATCACTAAATCCTAATAATAATTCTCTTCTTGTCTGTGGTCCATCTACAGAATTGAATTCTAATCGGATTTTTTGCATAAGATTATCCTCAGAATCTGTGTTTGTTTGTTCTGTAGATGCTTGCTGGTTTGGATTACCTCTAAAAAATACAGAACCTGAGTTGTAAGATCCATCTGCATCTGATTCTTTTACGAATATGCGTTGATCGTTATTAAAAACAACATTACCATCTGCTATAACTTCTACAATAAATCCCTGAGAAACTGGCAAATACCTAGATGGAGTTTTGGTACCATTCTGATTTCCATTAGTTTCCCCTTCTATGCCCACAAATTGGTATGCTCTAACAGAACCTAACTTATTAACTTCAGCATAGCCACCATTATATTCATCTAAGAGATGAGAACTCCCACTCCATTGTTGCCAAAGCTGAATGGTTCCACTAATTATACCTGCATTATCATCTATAAACTTGTGAATATCTAGTGCAGATGGGTAAGGATTTCCTAAAAGATAATCTGTTTTTGAAACTGCCGGAACAGAACCATTTCCTCCTACATCAGTTACGTTTACCAGAATAGTTCCATTATTTGGTTTTCCTTCAAAAATATATTGTTGTTCAGCATCTGAAATTCCGGTTCCTTTTTGTGTATAGCCTATACCTGGACTTATTAAATCATTTTCATTAAAGGATTGCCAGTCGTAATACGTTACACCACTAAGATATTTGTATAACCAATATCTACTGATTTTTCCTGTTTGATTATACGCATTGGTAAATTGAAAACTTGAGCCATCTTGTTTTTTCAGCATGTTTAAACTGAAACCTGTATTATTTGAATTATTTGTCGCTAAATTATTGTCTGAATATGTTGTAGCGCTAACGGAACCAACAGGTGATGACCAATAGTTATACCAATAAGCACTAGAAGCTCCCTCTTGTCTTCTCTTTAGTTTCCCGGTTGATGAAGTAACTAAATCGCTTTTTATGCCTTGAAGTAATTGCGAGTCACCTTTTAAGTCTAATATTCCATAAAGACCCAAGAACCATGTATTATTTATAACATTGTCTTCTTCAACATTCAAAACCCCATTTTCTTTAATTATTAAACCAGAACTAGTGAAAGATTCAGACAATGTAATTTCGTTATCAATCTCAACAATACCCCAATCTTTTATACTACTTAAGTTTGTTATATCCCACATATCTCCATGCCTCCATGTATCATCAGAAGACCAATTACCATCTTGTTTTGTATTATATGGCAATGGTGCAGATTGAAAATATATCTTTTTAACATTATACAATACCGCTCCTGAGGACTCATCTATTGCAGGAGTCACTTTATTATCAAGAACATCATCTTTAAAAGAGTCCATTTTATAGTAGCGGATTAGATTGTTTCCTATATTGTTCTCAGAAATCTCTTTAGGTATTATTTTACCTTTATTAAAGTTCTGGTTCTCATCTAATTCTTGATATACAATTTTTTGAATTTCTTCTTCAGATAAGTTAGTGTTGAATACCCTAACTTCATCTATTTGACCTTTAAAATACTGTTGTTGACCAGAACCATAAGGTTTTCTTCCTATTCTATAGATTGAATTATTAGAGTAAGGAATGTTACCGGAAGCATCATTTCCAGAGGCTACTTTTTCTCCATTGATAAATATTTTTAATCTTTCTTCTGAAGCTGCACCATCATAAACCACTGCTACATGAGCCCATGTATTATATTCTAATTTTGACGAAGATGGCACTTGAATAAATGAATCATCAGAAGTGTAAAATCTAACTTTTCTAGCAGCATTAACAGATACCCAGAGATTTTCCTGACCCATTATAACACCCTTTGAGTTAAAATCAGAATCAATTTTTACCCAAGCCATTTGAGTAACCTTCGACAGACCCTGAACAACATTAGCTGCTTCTTCTACATAATCATTTCTGCCATCAAAATATAGACTGTAAGAACCATTTTCTAAATCTCTTGGTGAGCCAAAAAGCGAATTGTTACTATCAAAATTATCTAATATACCATCACCATCTGTATCTGACGAACCATCTATCTTTCCATCATTATTAGCGTCTAAGTAAGAATAAATTGTATTACCTATATCACTTCCGTTAGATATATTATTACTTGCATCATTACTAAATAAATCAAGATAGTCTGGTATACCATCATCATCTGTATCAACTGGTAGAGCATAATTTAATGTACCATGACCTATATTATCATCTAGCAGAGGAAGTATTCCATCTCCATCCTGATCATTTTCAATAATTTCACTGTTAAAACTCATGTAATCTTGTCCTTCACCTACTCCATCTCCAGAAACATCCATATCTCCTAATCCATCATATTCTACATTATCAAAAACACCATCATTATCACTATCTAAATCTACAAAATCTGGGACTCCATCACCATCTGAGTCAATTAGCTCAATATTTTCATAAGCATCATGTACTCCATTTCCATTAACATCTGACCAAGGATTAGAAGAATCACCATATACAGTAGCATCAAAATTATCATCTATAAGACCTAATTCAACAATATTAGGAATACCATCATTATCATTATCTAAATCTAAAATATCTGCAACACCGTCGCCATCTAAATCGCAAAGTGTTTGTTTAACAAAAACATCATCAATAGCCAAATCATTACCTATACCTCCTAAATTAGCATTACTCAATTCTACTGTGAACTCTGTAAAACTAGTAGTGAAGCTAGCACTAACCTCAACCCAATCTCCGGCAGCACTTGTAGGCTGAATTAAACCTGAGGTTTCTGAAATTATAACATTACCATTAGGATCGTAAATTGTAATAACAACTTCTGGCCTAATCCTAGAAGCTACTCCTGGTGCATCATCTCTATCTATATTAATCGCATAAAACCCAAACTGAACTGGTACATTTGGTGTAGCACCAACGATAGATTGACCGTAAAACACTCCTGGTTCTGCTGTAGCATTGAATATCGCCATTCTTCCATTTATATCACCAGGCGTATGGTCTTCTCCTGCATACCAATAATCTTCAGCCCAACTTGCAATATCTACATCAATACCGTCATTAACACCATTATTATTTGTTATTATATGATGAACTGTATAATCACCATCATTAACACTAGTTGAATTATAATTAGAGGAGCATGAACCTGTACCATCTTCATAACAGTAAGACGTTGTTACACCAGAGTAATTGCCATTTATTTCTACCCTATTCGTACCTGAACCAAATGTTTCATTTAAGAAAACAACATCTGTTGTAGTTGATGATGAATTGGCATTACACAAAGCACTTTCAACACTATCTAAAACACCATCATTATCATCATCAAGATCAATGATATCTGGCACACCATCACCATCTGTATCTTTTGATGTATTGCTTCCCTGGCCTTGTACCATGAAAGAAAATGGGTTTTCATCAGAATCATTAGAGTTAATAACAACTTCCGTCGAAATTGTAGCTATTGAAGAAGGGTCAAACTCAATAATAAAGCTTGTAGATTCACCGTATGCCAAAACAGTTTCTGATGGTTGGCTGATTATCGTAAAATCTGAAGATCCATTTAAAGATACATATGGAGAAACCAACGTAAGATCGGAATTACCTTCATTAAAGATTTCAAATGTTCTTTGAATTCCACCAGAATTTATATCATAAGCTCCAAAATCAGTAAAATTTGTTTCGGTAGCAGTTGTATCTCCATTCAAAATCGAATTACTATTACCAAACAATGCAATATCTGGTTCACTTGCAGAAGAAGAAACAAAATTTATTAAATAATCTTCAACTTCACCATTGGTCCATTGATAGTCACAAGACGTAAAACCTGTACCTGTAGCACCTATAACACCAATGCGTATTTTAGACAAAACTTCATCTGCTGTACTTGGTATCGGAATACTTATAGGAACCGTTACTGTTTTATTTCCGCTAACGTTGTTACTATCTTGAAACGTAAATAAATGTCGTTCACCTGCATCTTCAAAATCATCATCTGAATTCTCATTAAAATTTAACCAAACAGCAACAGTATTGCTATTGGTGTTCCATCCATTCAAAGTCACTGTAACATTACCAGATAAAGTCTCTCCTACAGGAATATCAACAGGAGAAATACCAGAGTAATATGTAAAACCACCTGTATTTCCTGAACTATTATTGTTAATACCTGCCACTGAAACATTTGAAATGTAAAGTGTGTTATAGTTATTTACATTTATTGGATCACAGAATACTGGTACAGAGTCCGTAGGAGAACCAACACCTGAGCCTTCAACAAAATTTACATTATAATCCTCTACTTCACCAGCCTGCCAATCATAATCACAAGACGAGAAGTTTGTAGCAGTGCCTGTCCTCATGCCAACACGCATCCTAGACAATCCATTTTGAACATTTGATGGAATAGGAATACTAATAGGCACAGTCACATTTTTCTTTCCACCAGTATTATTAGTGTCTTGAAAAGTGAACAAAAAGCGCTCTCCACTATCCTCAAAATCATCATCCTCTTCTGTATTGAAATTTAACCAAACTACAATTGTATTAGTACTTGTATTCCATCCGTCAATTTTTACTTTAACAGTTCCTGTTAATGTTTCTCCTGCAACTATATCTGTCGGCGAAACGTTTGAATAGTAGTTGTAAGCGCCTGTAGGCCCACCGCTACTTTTGTTAATAGCACCTATTGATACATTAGAAATGTAATTGGTATTGTAGTTATTAATATTTACTGGAGTACAGTACTGTGCATGTAAGTTTGAAAAAAACAAAGCATTAAACAACAGCAAAAAACAGGTTAAGGGTGTTTTTGAAGTTTTCATAGGTCAAGATAATGGCGTCCAGGACAAGACTTTGAGGGGCAGAACTATCCTTTACATTAGCAAAAAATTATTAACATTTTTTAATAACGGGAGCAATTATAGAAATAAAAAAATTAATAAACTAATAAAAATGGTATTTTTTATCGATTAAATGCTTTATTAATCCGATTAAATACTTTTTTTGTCAGAAAAATAAAACATAAAACACTATGAATCAGATTATAAAGTTTGTTAGATCTTCTATCTTAGAAATTAATTGAATTTTGATTGTAGTGTTTTTTATACTTAACTTATTGTATTTGGACACAAAAATGGTAGTAAAACCAAGCTTTTCAGCTTCTAAAATACGTTGTTCTATGCGTTGTACTGGTCTTATTTCTCCTGATAAACCAACTTCAGCGGCAAAACAATAATCACTTGGTAAAGCCACATCTTCATTTGATGATAAAATTGAAGCCACAACTGCTAAATCTATTGCTGGGTCATCTACTGTAATTCCGCCTGTGATATTTAAAAAGACATCTTTTGCTCCCAATCTAAAACCTGCTCTTTTTTCTAAAACAGCTAAGAGCATATTTAAACGCTTAGCATTAAAACCAGTTGCTGAACGTTGTGGTGTACCATAAACTGCTGTGCTTACTAATGCTTGCACTTCTATCATTAATGGTCGCAACCCTTCTAAAGTCGCTGCAATAGCATTACCAGATAGTTCGCCATCTTTTTCAGAAATTAAAATCTCTGAAGGGTTAGAGACTTCGCGCAAACCAGAACCTTGCATTTCATATATACCAAGCTCATTGGTAGATCCAAATCGGTTTTTGTGTGCTCTTAAAATTCTAAACACATGGTTACGATCACCTTCAAACTGTAAAACCGTGTCTACCATGTGCTCTAAAATCTTTGGACCAGCAATATTACCATCCTTGGTGATGTGACCAATTAAAAGTACTGGTGTTGTTGTTTCCTTAGCATATTTTATTAGCTCTGTAGTGCATTCTTTTATTTGAGAAATACTTCCTGCTGAAGATTCTATATAATCGCTATGTAAAGTTTGAATAGAATCTATAATAACCAAATCTGGCTCTAAAGCTTCTATTTGCTTAAAGATGTTTTGAGTTTTTGTTTCGGTAAGAATGTAGCAATTATTCTCTTTTGGGTTAATACGCTCAGCACGCATTTTAATTTGCTTCTGACTTTCTTCGCCTGAAACATAAAGGGTTTTGTAAGGTAAACTCAATGCTACCTGAAGCAACAATGTACTTTTACCAATACCAGGTTCACCACCTAAGAGCGTTAATGAGCCTTGTACCATTCCACCTCCAAGTACACGATTAAATTCTGCATCTTGCATGTTTAATCTTGCTTCTTGAGCAGTATCTATTTCGTTTATTTTTAAAGGCTTAGATACACGCTTAGTTGTTGCAGAACTAGATTTCCAATCGCTTTTTTCTGGTTTTTGAATAACTTCTTCGGCAATAGTGTTCCATTGTTTACAAGAATTGCATTGTCCTTGCCATTTAACATATTGCGCACCGCAATTTTGACAAAAAAAAGTTGTTTTTACTTTAGCCATTAACTCTTACTCCCTTAATTATCTTCCTTTTCCTTATTCTCCTCATCCTCTTTGGCTTTCTTTTCTTTTTCGGCCTTTTCTGCTTCTTTTGCTGCCTCTTTTTCCTCTTTTTCTTTTTGCTTGGCTAGTTTACGCTCTTCTTTTTCGATTTCCTTTTCAAGCTCCATCAACTCAATGGTGCCATTAAGTTCTTCCAATTTTGAAGTTATATAATCTATCGTTATAAGCGGAGTTTCTTCGAGCTCCAAAGCGTCTTCGTAATATTTAATCGCCTTTTTGGTATCTTCAGTTTTTTCGGCATGCATCGCTAGATAATGACTACCCAAAACAGACTCAGGATATAACTTTTTAGCTAATTTACCTATAGCTTCTAACGATTCTAAGTCTTCTCGCTGTTCTGCAGCTTTTCTTATTTTTTCAAACTCTTCTTCTGTGATTGGTTTTGTTATACCAAAAAGCTCTTCTATCTTGTCGTAACGCTCCACTAGATAGTCATCTAAAGTTCCTTCATACGGTAAGACTTTCTCTTCTAGTTCTTTTTCGCGAAGTGGTTTATATAGTTCAAAAATCTTATCGAAAGACCTTGCTATGGCACTATTTACTAAAGTGTAATGCGTATCGTTATCAAAATCATCGAAATAATAGGTTAAAAACTGATTGTTTACAGCAGATATTTGCTCATTGGCACTTAAAACAGCTTCTCTTATGTATGGCAAATCTTTATCTGATGTTGCCATGTAATAGAAAATATCATCTTTAAAAAACTCTAAACGCTCACCTAAATAATCCCTTACGGTGCCTGATAAATCTGGACTTATGCAGACATAAGCATTAAATAATGGATCTTCTTTAAAAAGAAAAGAGTTAATAAAATTACCCATTAAGTCGTGCCCAACTGCTATTTTAAATTTACTGAGATTGTAATTTTCTTCTAAATAAGGTATCAGTTCTTGAACTACAAAATTATGAAAACGCAATCCTGATTCTTTTGGCAACCCTGTAACTTCATCGCAATAGCCATCGTATCTCCTATCGTTTCCTTGTACTACACCAACTATTATTGAGCTTGGCATATCGTCAAAATAGGTTTGAAAATCTACCTGACCAGCAATAGGCTCAAAGAGATAATCACCATCAAAAACCACAATTAATGGATACATAATCTCTGACGATGGATCATAATTTTTTGGTAATTTTATTTTTAGTTTTCTGACACTACTAAGATTTGATGAATTAATTTCTTTGTAGCTAATCTGTGCAAAAAGTGGCGTGCAAATAAGCAGCACTAACACTATTAAAACGGCTTTTTTCAAAGAGATGAAGTTTTGGTTCTCACTGTAAAACATTTCAGAATTTTTTGGGATTGTAATCATTTCTGTTTCGTTTTTAGTTCTTTAATTCATCTTGAATTTGGTACATCTTATCTAACATCAATTCTTTATCAATGTATTGAGAAGGCTCTAGCATTAAACCAGACTTGTATTGTAATAAAGCTTTTCTGAGACTACCTTCAATTTCATAGTACATTCCCATATAATATGAACTTAACATTGATCTTGGGTATTCTTTTTTAACTAATAATGCAAGATTTTCTAGAGATACTAAATCGTCTTTTTTCTTAGACGCTGCAGCAATAGCTCTAATATCGTTTTCTACAAGTCGTTTTTCAAAACCGTAGAAGTACTTAATATTATCATATTTACTTACAAGGTAATCGTAAGGCGATCCTTCGTAGGTAAGTATTTTTTCTTTGTATTCCTTACCATCTATAGGCTTATATAATGTAAAAATGTCGTTTAGAGCTTTTGGAATTCCCATTCCCACTAAAGAATAGTGATTGGCATCATCAAAATTGTGAAATGTATATTTTAACTTTTCGTTTTCTACAGTCTTTAACTTAGCATCGCACTCAACTACTTCTGCTTTTATTGATTTAAAATCTTCGCTTCCGGTTGCAAGATAATAGAAGGTTTCTCTATCTAACGCTGCTAATTGAGACTGAATTTTGTCTACAATATTGGTTTCTAAATCTGGACTTAAACTTATATAAGCTCTAAATGAATTCTTGTCTTTTAATAAAAAATAATTGATAAAATTAGCTCCTTCATCATGGCCAACTACCACCTTAAACTCAGAAACCTTGTAGTTGCTTTCTATAAATGGCATTAATTCATCGTGCACAAAGGCATAAAAATTTTCTCCATTTTCTGACAATATTCCCTCTTCATCGTGTTCAAAATCTGTCTTTCTGTAGATCTCTTGATTAACACCCACAACAATACACTCTGGAATGTCTTCCCAATATGCCTGATAATCTACATTACCTGCTACTGGCTCAAAAAGATAGTCTCCATCTAATACAATAACTAGGGGATAAACACGCTCTGCTTTAGCATCGTAATTTCTAGGCAATTGAATTTTTAATTCTCTTGGACTGTTAAGCTTGTCTGACTTTACGGTTTTGTGAATAGTTTGCGCATACCCACTTACGGCCAAACAAAACATTAAAATTGTTGTGAAGAATGTCTTCATTTGTAATGGTGATCTTTAAAGTTAGAGCAAGGTAAAAAATATTTCTAAATACCTGCTTTCTTTCTGTTGTAGATTGGCAGATAGATTAAAGAAATACCACCAAGAATAATTATTACTAAAGTTTGTGTAGACCACATTATCCAACCAAAAGCTCTACTAGGATCTTCAGCTATATTGAATAACGCAAAAGCTATAACTATGGCTTCTGGGAAAGAGCCAATACCTCCATTGGTTGCCGCAATACTAAAGCTTGCCAAAATAAACCCAATTAAAATTGCTGCCAACGGCATATTTTCTAATTCGGGTAACGCAAATGTTGTAATATAGAACATAGCTAAATACATTACCCAAATAAAGATTGTATGAAAAATGAAAGCCCATTTCTTTTTCATTTTAAAAATACTAAGCGCACCTTCTACTAATCCGCCAATAAATTCTTTGATCTTTAGGGCAATTTCTGAACCACTTCTAACAATAAAAACATATAACAAAACAGCTAATGCAATAAGAACTGCAGCTCCTATTATTAACGTTGAAGCATTGAACTTACTGGCAAAAAAAGCATATATAAATTCAAACTCTAAAACAAAAGCCAGACCGATAATCAAAAAAAGCATGATAGTATCTGCTACGCGCTCTGCGACTATGGTTCCAAAACCTTTTTCGAATGGAATATTTTCATAATTTGTTAAAATTGAAGCTCTAGCTACTTCACCAGCTCTAGGTATAGTTAAGTTAATGAGATACGCCGAGTATACTGCCATAAAACTATTAGCCAACTTGGGCTTATAGCCCAAAGGCTCTGCCATATACAACCAACGATAAGCTCTTGACAAATGACTTAAAACACCAAAACTAACACCAAGAATTATCCAAAAATAGTCTGCATCCTTAAAATACTGAACTAGCTTTGAAATTGAAATTTGAGAAAGCGAATACCACACCAAAACCACTCCTAAGAGTAAGGGTATCACAACTTTTAGGATGGACTTGGACTTACTCAAACAACGTTATTTTAGAAGATTGGTAGCCTCGTCTGGGAATACTAATGAAGGTTTAAAAACTTTAGCTTCTTCAATATCCATAAAAGCATAAGTAATTAAAATTAAAATATCACCAACAGCTACTTTACGAGCCGCAGCACCATTTAACGTTATTTCACCACTATTTCGCGGACCAGGTATACAGTAGGTTTCGAGACGTTCACCATTGTTATTATTTACAATCTGAACTTTTTCTCCCTGTATGATATTAGCAGCATCCATTAAATCTTCATCAATAGTTATACTACCAATGTAGTTAAGGTCTGCTCCTGTACATTTAACACGATGAATCTTAGATTTTACAACTTGTATTTGCATGAGGCAAAGATAATTAATTTAAGGCGATATTATCTATAAGTCTTATATCACCAGCATAAACAGCAATAAATGCTCTGTATGTCTTTTTTGTTGATTTTCGTTTTACTGGTTTTAGGGTCTCTGTATCTGCAATAATAAAATACTCTAACTCTAAGAGTGGTTGCTTACTAAATTGCTTTTCAACCCATTCCGTAACTTTTTTAGCACTTTTTGTGCCAAACTTAGTTTTGGCAGAGTTTAATGTTTTGTATATAAATGGCGCAGCTATTCTATGTTCGGTTGTTAACCTTGTGTTTCTAGAGCTCATAGCCAAACCATCTTCGGCTCTGTGAATTGGACACCCAATAATTTCTACAGGAATGTGATACAATTCAACCAACTTTTTAATAATCTGTAACTGCTGAAAGTCTTTTTCACCAAAGTATGCTCGGTTAGGCCTTACAATCTCAAATAACCGTTTTACTATAGTTCCTACACCATCAAAATGCCCATCTCTAAACGCTCCCTCCATTTCATTCTCAAGCCCATCAAACTTAAAAGATTGAGACTGCACCTTACCTTCGTAAATATCCTCAACTGAAGGTGCGTACACTATAATTTTATCGTTACTAACAGTCTTTAACAACTTTACATCTGCCTCTAGTGTTCTCGGGTATTTTACTAAATCTTCTTGGTTGTCAAACTGTGTAGGGTTTACAAAAATGCTAACTACAACAACTGTGTTCTCACTCAATCCCTTTTCTACTAAAGACAAATGACCATTATGAAGTGCACCCATAGTAGGCACAAATCCAATAGTAGAATTATTAGCCTTAAAGTCATCAATAAGATGAGACAATTCAGATTTATTATGAAAAATTTTCACTTTGGTAACAAAAAATTAACGCGTGCAAACATAATATTTTACTGGCAATCTGCACAAATTTTTGTAATTTTGCATGTTTTTTACTCTTAATTTACAAAAGCAGAAGATTTATGAAAGATAAACGAATATTGTATGTGTCCTCGGAAGTAGTTCCATATTTACCAGAAACGGAGATTTCTTCAATGTCCTTTGAAGCTCCAAGAATGGTAAACAAACAAGGAGGGCAAATACGAATATTTATGCCACGCTTTGGTAACATAAACGAGAGAAGACACCAGCTACACGAGGTAATTAGACTTTCTGGAATTAACCTGGTAATTAATGACTTAGACATGCCTCTGATTATTAAAGTAGCCTCGATTCCAAAAGAACGTATACAGGTATACTTTATAGATAATGAGGAATATTTTAAAAGAAAGGCAACCTTAACCGATGAAGATGGTAAGCTTTTCCCAGATAACGACGAACGTGCTATTTTCTTTGCAAAAGGAGTCATAGAAACTGTTAAAAAATTAAATTGGGCTCCAGATATTATCCATGTGAATGGATGGCTAGCATCTTTATTACCATTATACCTTAAAGAATTCTACAAAACTGAACCTTTATTCACAGAAAGTAAAATTGTGACTTCTGTATACAATCAAAACTTTGAAGGTACGTTAGATAAAGGAATGGTAGACAAAGTAAAGTTTGATGGTATAGACGAGGAGGCTATTAAACCATTACAAAAACCAGATTATATTAACCTTATGAAAATAGCTATTGATAATTCGGATGCCATTATTAGAGGTTCGCAAGAATTGCCAAAAGAATTAGATGGCTATATAAATGAACTAGATAAACCTGTATTAGATTTTCATTCTATCGAAGAGTTTGCAGATCCTTACACAGAATTTTACAAAGAAGCTGTACTTAAAAACAGTTAATTACACCTATGAAAAAGAAAAAAATTGCCCTTAATATATTTGCACTTGCACTTATAGTAACCAGTTTTATTGCTTGCGATAGCGATTTTAACAACTTAGAATCTGATGTTTTAAATAGTGATGTAGCGACAAACTTCAATATTAAAAAACTTAGTGAGCTAGAAAGCAACCCTGAGTTTTCTGAAGTTATAACCTACTCTCAGGCTTTAGGCCCTGTACAAACCAATAGCTCCCTAAATCTTAGCACACTAGGCTTATATGATGATGTATACGGCAGAGTTACTTCTAGTTTTGTCTCTCAAGTTACATTATCTTCTTACTCTCCTACCTTTCAAGGTAGTGCCGATGAGTTGGCTATAGATTCTGTTGTTTTAACCATGCCTTATTTTTATGGAGTTACAGACGTAGATGAAGATAACAATATTACGTATAATGTAGATTCTATTTTTCCTGATGGAGACACATACAATCCTATCAAATTACATATCTATGAAAACAATTATTTCATAAGAGATTTTGATCCAAATGCTGAATTTAATGATGCTCAAGCTTACTTTTCAAACAAAACCGCATCAACATCTGAAAGCATTTCTCCCTTAGAAGGCTCAGAATTGATTTTTGTTGAAAACCCAACAAATGTAAATTACTTATCCGTTAATCAATTTGGAAATATTAAAATCAACAATCAAGGATTTAAATTAACCACTACCACAGAAGGAGAAGATGGAGAAGACAATACTTCAACCACCTATGCTCCACCAGGAATAAGACTAAAACTAGACCATGATTTCTGGCAAGAAAAAATAATAGACAAAGAAGGTGATGCCGTGTTAAGCAACGCTAATAATTTTTTAGAATATTTTAGAGGACTTTATTTTAAAGCCGAAGCTGTAAATAACACTGGGAGTCACCTCATTCTAAACACAGGTTCAACAAACGCTAACATCACTATTTATTACACCACAACTACTACTGAAGAAGAGGATGGCGAAGACGTAACTACCGAAGAACAAAAAAGTTTTGCTTTATATTTAGGTGGTAATAAAATTAATTTTTTCGATAATAATTTTGATATTACAATCCCAGAAGGTGATGCAACAGTTGGTGACGAAAGAATCTATCTAAAAGGAGGTGAAGGCTCTGTAGCAAAGATTAAACTTTTTAACGGAGATGATCTTAATGATGGTGATGACCAAACCTTTGATGACTGGAAAAACTTTTTTGTAGAAACCGATGCTGATGGTAATTTTAAAAATATAAAAAAGCTTGTTAATGAAGCTAATCTAGTGCTCTATGTAGACCAAGATTATTTAAACCAATCTGATGCAGACAGTCCAGAAAACGAACCAGATCGCCTTTACATATATGACTTTAAAAACCAAGTACCTCTAACAGACTTTTATGTAGATGGCACTAACAGCAGCCTACCTTATTACTCAAAATACAATCATCTAGGCCCTTTACAACGCGAGGGAGATGAATCAACTGGAGAAGGTATTAAATACAAGTTTAGAATTACAGAGCACATCAATAACTTACTGCTCAAGGACTCTACCAATGTTGAATTAGGATTAGCCGTTTCATTAAATGTTAATTTGGAAGAGCTTGTTCAACAAAAGGTACAAACAACAGATGGTACAGAATTAACAACACCAATAAGCTCAGTCTTATCGCCTAGAGGAACAGTTTTACATGGAAATAACACTGGAGATGATAGTAAAAGAGTATATTTAGAAATATATTACACAGAACCTAACAACTAAAATAAATTAACCTATGTGTGGAATAGTTGGTTACATTGGTCATAGAGAAGCCTATCCTATAATAATTAAAGGACTTCAAAGATTAGAGTATCGTGGATATGATAGTGCAGGTATTGCCTTATATGATGGTACTGATATAAAGCTTTCTAAAACCAAAGGAAAAGTTTCTGACTTAAAAGAAAGGTTAGAGAATGAAATTTCAATCAACGGCACACTAGGTATTGGCCATACACGTTGGGCAACTCATGGTATCCCTAATGATGTAAATTCTCATCCTCATTATTCTAACTCTGGAGACTTAGTTATAATTCATAACGGAATTATAGAAAACTACGATGCGCTTAAAAAAGAGCTTATAAAAAGAGGTTACACCTTTAAATCAGACACAGACACAGAAGTATTGGTTAATCTTATTGAAGATGTAAAGAAAAATGAAAACTTAAAGCTTGGAAAAGCTGTTCAGGTTGCGTTAAATCAAGTTATCGGAGCATACGCTATTGCAGTTTTTGATAAAAGTAAGCCAAATGAAATTGTAGTTGCTAAACTCGGTAGTCCATTAGCAATAGGTATTGGTGAAGATGAGTTTTTTATTGCTAGTGACGCCTCACCATTTATAGAATTTACCAAAAATGCCGTTTATCTTGAAGATGAACAAATGGCAATTATTAGAAGAGGTAAAGACATTAAGGTAAGAAAAATAAAAGGAGATTCACTTGTAGACCCTTATGTCCAAGAACTCCAATTAAATCTTGAGCAAATTGAAAAAGGCGGTTACGACCACTTTATGCTTAAAGAAATATATGAACAGCCAGAAGCAATTTTAGACACTTTTAGAGGAAGACTTCTCAGTAATGAAGCAGTAATAAAACTAGCTGGTGTTGAAGATAACATGAAAAAATTCCTGGCAGCAGACAGAATAATTGTTGTTGCTTGTGGTACTTCTTGGCATGCAGGTTTGGTTTCAGAATACATTTTCGAAGATCTAGCTAGAATACCTGTAGAGGTTGAATATGCTTCAGAATTTAGATATAGAAACCCTGTTATTACTGAAAAAGATATTGTTATTGCCATTTCTCAATCTGGCGAAACCGCAGATACTCTTGCTGCAATAAAATTAGCAAAATCAAAAGGTGCTTTTGTATTTGGAGTATGTAATGTTGTTGGATCTTCTATAGCAAGAGAAACAGATGCTGGTGCTTACACGCATGCAGGGCCTGAAATTGGTGTAGCATCTACCAAGGCATTTACCACTCAAATTACTGTATTAACGCTTATAGCTTTAAGGTTAGCTAGAGCAAAAGGAACTATTTCAAGTTCAGAGTTTAGACACCACTTAATTGAGCTAGAAACTATACCTAACAAAGTAAAAGAGGCTCTTGAGTCTGATGGGTATGTCAAGACTATTGCAGATATCTATAAAGACGCCAAAAATTTCTTATATCTAGGACGAGGTTATAACTTCCCTGTTGCTTTAGAAGGTGCTCTAAAACTAAAAGAAATTTCTTATATCCATGCAGAAGGCTATCCAGCTGCCGAAATGAAACATGGACCTATTGCTTTAATTGACGAACAAATGCCAGTTGTTGTTATTGCAACAAAGAAAGGACACTATGAGAAGGTTGTAAGTAACATCCAAGAAATAAAATCTAGAAAAGGTAAAATCATTGGTATAGTTACCAAAGGTGATGTAAATGTAAGAGAATTAGCTGATCACGTTATAGAGGTGCCAGAAACCTTAGAGTGTCTTACACCACTTTTAACTACAATTCCTTTGCAATTATTGTCATATCACATTGCGGTAATGTTAGAAAAAAATGTAGATCAACCTCGTAATCTTGCAAAATCTGTTACGGTAGAATAGATTTTAGAAAAATAGTTAAAACAACAAAAAGCGACTTTTAAAAAGTCGCTTTTTGTTGTTTTAACTGGCTATAAACTTTTTCAGTTTCATCCAAAAGTTTCTTATTGCATCCAGAAGTATCAATAGTTTTGTTATTATTAAATGGCTTTACATTTGATAAATCAAAATCCATTTTTAATTCATTCTGTAAGTGAACAAGAACATCTTTTGGATTTGATAGATAATCTTGATAGTCGATTAAAGTAATGGCTGAGTCGTCTAAAGTTAAAAGATATGAATAATAATTTAGCCAAACTGACAACCAATAATCTAATGTACCTTTATCATATTCAAATTCAACAGGCTTATTATCGAAACTAAACACCTTTTGATTATGACCAAACTCATGATGCCCTAACCAATCCATATAAGTTTCTATAAAATCATCATCGTGTTGAAAATCAGAAAATCTTAAATGTTGATTTAACAAAGAATCTGCATGCTCTACAGGATTACGAAATAAAAATATAGCTTTAAAATTCTTGTTTAAAGTTCTCAAAGAAGGATACCTTAAAATAAGATTATTATTCTTCGATAAATATAAATGTGAGTTATCACTTCTTATCAAGGACTGGTATGCCAAATACTTCTCATAGATTTCTTGCGATATGTCGTGCTTGATTAAAATAGCATCACCAATAAAGCTATCATTTAGAAATACCTTGAAAAAATATTCTTCTAAAGCTTCAATAGTATTTAACCCAAACATCATTTTGTCTCCATGCTTGCGTTCTTTAAGCTCTGTATTTTTAGGATTGTATAATTTTTTCCAAAGATTAGGTGCTAAAAGTAGAGGCATGTTAGAGTAATCTAAAGAACTAAATTTCCCAGCTTTAAATAATTGATCTGTTAAACTTGTAGTTCCAGCTCTTGCTAAACCAGATACAATTACAAAATCTGATTTCTCTGTAATCGTTTCGCCTTTTTTAAACTTCTTGTCAAATGAAAAAAGGAGTTTTGATAAATTATAATTATTGAGAATTAACTTGTGAAAAAGCTTAGAGGCTTCTGAGTAATTATCATCATTCTTTTTCTTTTTGAAGATGAAAAAAGGAATGATACTTCCTAAAGAAATACTTAGGACAAACCATAATGAGCTAAAGTCTAAGCTTTCAAAATTTGCTTTAACAAATAAGCTATACAGATAAAGTGGTAAAATGGTCGCACCAGCTATTATAACGAAAGCCATTATAGTCTTTAGCAACGAAACAAGGATACGTTTCAGTGCACCAATTAATTTCTTTTGCTTTATACTTTCATCTTCCTTAGAAAGCACTTCATTTGTAAGTGATACAGACGATTCTATTAGCTCAAAAAAAAGCTTTTTAAAAGCTATGATAGATGTAGCCAGAGCAAAGCCTGAAACACCTGCTACAATAAAATATAACATTATCCTTTCTTAAATAAATTTCGAAAGAATTTTTTAATAGGAATCCATAGCACTACTCCAAACGAGAAAATAACAAGAAGAGCAATAAAAATAATGATTAGCAATGTTCCAAGTCCTAATCCAGGTCCAATATAATTAAGCATAATAGTAGATTTTAAAAATTAATATTAGTATATATTGTTGTCCAATTAGAAAGATAATGATATCCTTCTATATCACTTTTTATTACAGTCTTTAAGACAACACCATTCTCATTCAATACCCACAATATTCCAGCTCCCTGTTCTTCAATAAACATATCTCCATTGGGTAGTATTTCATACAAACCCTCTGCTCCTGTAAAAATTTCATTTTCAATAAATTGATCTTCGTAAAGGGCTTCAAATGAATCTGTTTCAAAGTTATAAATAAGAACATTTGAATGTGTTATTTTTCGTTGAATAGTTCCATTACTTGGTTTAAATTCATTTTTATTAAAATATACATCCCACGCAGGTGAATTATTATTAAATATTGCTATTGTATTGTCAGATAAGACATCTACATCATGTTGAAAAGTAAAAGGTCCGTCTATAACAGTTATCACCTTCCCTGTTGATGGTCTAAAATGAACTATTGTTGACAGATGTCTGAAGCTCAAAAACAAATCACCTTTATTATAATAACTTGAACTATCAATTACTACAGGTTGTATGTCATTTAAGTGAAATGGATCAGTAATGTGCGTGGCTTTATTCATTAATTCATCCAATTCATTTTCTAAAAAAATATCCGTTAAAGATTTACTATATAATGTCTTACCTGTTTCAGCATCCACATTTATAATAAGATCATCTCTATATTCAGTTTTTTTGCCATCAACTGAAACTGTCTTTGGGACAATTAAACCATCCTCATGCTTTACACCTGGAATCCATATATTTCCTTTATGATCTAAATTCATTGCATGATGAAAAATAAAATCCTTGTTAAACCATTTAACTTTTGAAGTTGAGTCCAATCTTAAAAGTCCAGGTTTTTCATTACAAGATGCTATTAAATCCCTATTAGCCATTAGTCTTGTTGGATATAATCGATCATTTTGACCAACTTCATAATACTTAGACAAAACTTCAACAGGTAATTTCCATGCTTTTAAAATTTTATCTGATTTAAAATTCTTTAGCTCAATATTAAACTGATCTCCACTCCTGTAAGCATATGAACCATATAAATCGTAACTTAGGTTATTAATATCTTTTAAGTCCTTTTCCTTGGTTTTTAAATAATACTCTGGGGCACGGAAAAAATGGTTAAAAGCCATTTTCATATTAGATGGTATTTCTGAAAAAGCTCTTATTGGGTCTGTTAAAGGTCCTGCTGCATTTTGACCAAGCGCTGCATTCCTAACAATACCACTCCAAAGCATCAAAACAAAAATTCCAATAATAATTAAAGCCAATTTTCTTATTGTCTTCATTTTAGTTTGTTTTAGGTTAGTTTATAATATTACCTCAATAATAAGATTAAATCAATTTATGACTTAAAATACTCCATATAAAGCAGTTTTATACGTTGTGTTAAGTCAATAGATATATAAAACAGACAAATTACCTGTATAAGAGTAGGTTGTAAAAACAAACGGCGGAGGTAAAATTTATATTAATGCTTCTAACATTGCTAATATTGTAATTTTAATAGGTTAAAATTCATAATAAGTACTATGCGTGCATAATTTTTTGAGAATTTCTTACCTAATTTTCATATATTTATTTAAATTGGCATCGAATAAATTAACTAATTCTCTAAAATGAAGACAATCTTAAAGCTTTTTACATTACTTTTTTGTGTGGCATCTTTTGCTCAAACCACAGTAAAAGGTAAAATTATTGATGATACTGGGTTACCCTTACCTGGTGCAAATATAGTAGTAGTTGGTACCAGTTCTGGTACTGTTTCAGATTTTGACGGTAACTATACCCTTTCTGTAGATCAAAACCCTCCATTTTCAATTCGTATAAGTTATACTGGTTTTGAAGCTCAAACTATTGAGATAACAAGTAACGAACAAACTGTAGATGTCACCCTAAAAGAAGGGAACTCATTAGATGAAGTTGTAATATCAGCTTCTCGTACTCCAGAGCGTATTTTTGAATCCCCTGTTACAGTTGAACGTTTTGGACTGAAAGAAATTAAAAACACTGCGTCTGTAGATTTTTATGATGGTTTAGAAAATCTAAAAGGGGTTGATATAAACACTAACAGTTTAACCTTTAAATCCATCAACACCAGAGGTTTTGCAACGTTTGCTAATACACGTTTTATGCAATTGGTAGATGGAATGGATAACTCTGCGCCAGCACTTAACTTCCCGCTTGGTAATTTATTAGGTATGACCGAAACAGATGTACAAAGTGTAGAGTTACTACCTGGGGCTGCTTCTGCTTTATACGGAGCAAATGCATTTAATGGTATCTTATTCATGCGAAGCAAAAATCCTTTTGATCACCAAGGTATAAGTGGTTACCTCAAAAGAGGTATTACCTCACAAGAAGCTGCTGGAGACAATGATTATACGGATCTAGGTGTTAGAATGGCATATAAATTTAGCGAAAAGTTTGCTGCTAAAGTTAATTTTGGCTACTTAAAAGGTACTGACTGGTATGCTGTTAACGAACAAGACAAGCTTAACCGTGGATTAACTAGAGCTGATATTGATTATGATGGAATCAATGTATATGGTGATGAAGTAAGTACCAATATTAATGATGTTGCTCAAACATTAGAAAGCTTAGGCTTAGCTCCTTCTGGTGCTTCAGCACTTGTTCCTTCAGTAGATGTTAGTAGAACTGGTTATAACGAAAGAGATTTAACAAATTACAATGCTGAAAGTATAAAAGCTGATTGGGGACTTTATTTCCGTCCTTGGGAAAACGATTTTGAAATCCAATATGTAGGCAAGGTAGGCTCAGGTAACACTATTTACCAAGGAGCTAACAGATATAATATCAAAAACTTCTTCTTACAGCAACACAAACTTGAAATTAGAAACGATAACTTTTTCGTAAGAGGATATATTACAGAAGATAAGGCTGGTGATTCTTATGATATGGTATTCACGGGTATCAATATCAACAGAGCGTGGAAAGATGATTCAACATGGTTTGGAGAATATGTTGGAGCTTATATAGGAGCAACCTTAAGTGGCGCTACTGATGAACAAGCTCATATCGCTGCAAGAACTCAAGCTGATACAGGAAGATATTTGCCAGGCACACCAGAATTTCAAGCGGCTTTCAACAGAAGTACTAATGACCCAGATTTAACTACTGGTTCTAAATTTCAAGATAACTCAAAAATTTATCATGCAGATGCAAATTACAACTTTGGAGACTTAGTAGATTTTGCTGAAATTCAAGTAGGTGGTTCTTATAGAAGATATCGTTTAAACTCTTTTGGAACAATCTACACAGATAATGATGGTCCTATTAACTATTCTGAAGTTGGTATTTATACTCAGCTACAAAGATCTTTAGAATTATCTGAAAGTGTAGAACTTAAACTTACAGGTTCTTTAAGATATGATAAATCTGAATTATTTGATGGATTCTTTTCACCAAGATTATCTGCTGGTTTTACAATTAATCAAGACCACAATATTAGAGCTTCTTTTCAAACAGGATTTAGAAATCCAACAACTCAAGACTTGTATATTGGCTTAGATGTTGGTAGAGCTATTTTAGTTGGTGGTGCTCCTGATAACCCTGCAAGAGATATAAGACCTTACGAGTTAAGTGCAAACGGTACTGCTATTACAGGGCAATCAAATATTGCTTTTGATGGTACCGGAGCGTACAACAATTCATTCTTAGCTAATTCTGTAGGAGCTTTTGCTGCATCAGGAGATCCTACTACATTAGAAATAGGAAATTCTAACTTAGTGCAACCAGAACAAGTAAGCTCAGTTGAAGTTGGTTATCGCGGTAAGTTAGGTGATATAATTGTTGATGCTTCTGCATATTATAACCAGTACCAAGATTTCTTGGCTAATGAAACTGTAATTGCTCCATTTTATGGTGATGTGCAATTAACACAAACGTTACCTAATGGCACTCCTTTAGCGGTTGCCGCAATTGCTAATGGCGACTTTCAAGCTTACCAAACTTATACTAACTCAGATGAAACTGTAAATTCTTATGGTGCAGCAATACAAGTATCAGCTAAAGTATTTGATGGTTTTGACCTTAGTGCAAACTACACCTATTCTAAATTAGATTTTGATGTAAAAGCTAATCCAGATTTTAGAACAAACTTCAACACACCAGAACACAAAGTAAAAGCTTCTTTCGGTAAGACCGAATTATTTAAAAACTTTGGTTTTAATGTATCTTGGAGATGGAGTGATAACTACTTCTGGGAAGCATCTTTTGGAGATGGAGATGTACCTTCTTTCAATGTTCTTGATGCACAAATCAACTTTAGAATTCCTAGCTTAAAATCTACTTTAAAAGCAGGTGCTACGAACTTATTACAAGACGAATATTTTACTGCATTTGGTACAGGTTTCATCGGATCACAGTATTATGTGTCTTGGACTATTAACAACTTATAATAACGGAAAAGAAAATCAAGATGAAAAAAATTAAATATATAGCACTGTCATTACTAACCTTAGGAATGGTAGCTTGCGAAAATGATTTAGTACAAGATTTAAGAGATAGAAATGACAATAGTGGCGAACCTCTGCCGGAATTAACTGCTGGTTCCGCAGATTTTTCAAATTACGTTTCTATTGGTGCTTCTTTTACAGCGGGCTTTACAGACAATGCCCTTTTTATTGCTAGTCAAGAAAATTCTTTTCCAAATATTATGGCAAGTAAGTTTGCCAATATTGGTGGCGGAATATTTAATCAACCTATGATGAACGATAATTTTGGTGGTTTAGCCGTTGGCGGAAACAGAATAACTGATCCAAGGCTGGTATTTGGAGGAGCAGGACCTGTTCCTCTTGAGGCCGTTGTTGGACCAGTTACGGTTTCAACAGACATAGCCTTAAATAATCCAACAGGCCCATTCAACAATTTAGGAATTCCAGGAGCAAAAAGTTTTCATTTAGTAGCACCTGGTTATGGTAATTTAGCCAATTTCCCTGCTGCAGCTAATCCTTATGCTGTTCGTGTTACAGGAAATGCACCTAACGCCAGTATTTTAGAGTTAGCTATGGCTCAAAACCCAACATTCTTCTCAATATCAGAAGTAGGTGGAAATGATGTTTTAGGCTATGCGCTTTCTGGTGGAGATGGATCAAATCCTATAACCGACACTCCAACTTTTAATGCATCACTAAATGCATTAGTAGCTGGTTTAACCTCAACTGGTGCAAAAGGTGTTATAGGGAATCTACCTAATATTACAAGTTTATCTCATTTTACAACAGTACCACACGACCCACTAGATCCAAGTAACGAAACTTTTGGCCCTTTAATCCCTACATTAAACGGAATTTTCGGTCAAATAAATTTAGTTTATGAGGCTCTTGGTCAACCAGAAAGAGCTATTGTTTTCTCAGAGACTTCAGCTAGTCCTGTTGTTATAAAAGATGAAAGTTTAGTAGATATATCTGCACAAATGGCTGCTGCATTTAATGCCAGCCCAACGTTCCCTGCATTTATCCAATCATTAGGATTACCTGCTGCAGCTGCACCGTTAGTAGCAAATCTATTAGGCGCGACTTATGGACAAACTAGACAAGCAACTGCGGAGGATTTATTAGTTCTACCTAGTAGTTCTGTAATAGGTACAGTAAATAGCGATTTCTATGCCTTTTTAACAAGTCAAGGAATACCAGCAACGCTTGCTGGTCAGTTTTCTGTCGAAGGTATTACGTATCCATTAGATGATAAATGGGTATTGTTACCATCAGAACAAGCAGAAATTGCAATGGCTACTCAAGAATATAATGCCACAATTTCCAACGTAGCGAGCACTAACAATTTAGCATTGGTTGATTTAAACTCAATATTAGAGCAAGCTTCAACGACTGGAATTATGTTTGACGATTACAATATGAACACCGATTTAGTATTTGGCGGTTTAGTAAGCTTAGACGGTGTGCATTTAACAGCAAGAGGTTATGCCCTAATGGCTAATAGCTTTTTGGAAGCTATTGATGCTACTTATGGCTCAAATTTTGGAGCTTCAGGAAACCTAGCAGAAGCTGGCGATTTTCCAACAAACTACTCTCCAACACTACAGTAAAATAGATTTTATAATCCGTATAAAAGCGCACTCAACTCGAGTGCGTTTTTTTTTATTTAAAAAGATCTATTTTTTTAAATAAAACCATATCTTTGCAGCGCGAAAAACGCACGTACTCAACACAAACATAAAGTGTTGTTTTTCAGATTTAAATTATTGCAAAACAAAAACATATAAGTAATGTCTAAAGTTACAGGTAAAGTTGCACAGATTGTAGGTCCAGTTATCGATGTAGAATTCGGTGCTGGTGCAGAACTTCCAAAAATTTATGATTCATTAGAAATTAACAACCCAGATGGTTCAAAATTAGTATTAGAGGTACAATCTCACATTGGTGAAGATACCGTACGTACTATTGCAATGGATTCTTCTGATGGTTTAAGCAGAGGAACTGAAGTTATTGCAACTGGTGCTCCTATCCAAATGCCAATAGGTGATGACGTTTACGGACGTTTATTTAATGTAATTGGTGATGCAATTGATGGATTAGGTGACTTACCTAAAGCTGGTGAAGCAGGTTTACCTATTCACAGACAAGCTCCAAAGTTTGAAGACTTGTCAACGTCTACTGAAGTTTTATTTACAGGTATTAAAGTAATTGACCTTATTGAACCTTATGCTAAAGGTGGTAAGATTGGATTATTTGGTGGTGCTGGTGTAGGTAAAACAGTATTAATTCAGGAGTTGATTAACAATATTGCAAAAGGTCACGGTGGTTTATCAGTATTTGCTGGTGTAGGTGAAAGAACTCGTGAAGGAAATGACCTTTTAAGAGAGATGTTAGAGTCTGGCATTATTAAATACGGTGATGACTTTATGCACTCTATGGAAGAAGGTGGTTGGGATCTTCAAAAAGTTGATAAAGCAGCTATGAAAGATTCTAAAGCAACTTTCGTTTTCGGTCAGATGAATGAGCCTCCTGGAGCACGTGCTCGTGTGGCCTTATCTGGTTTAACTATTGCTGAGTATTTCCGTGATGGTGCTGGCGACGGACAAGGAAAAGATGTACTTTTCTTCGTAGATAACATCTTCCGTTTTACTCAAGCTGGTTCTGAGGTATCTGCACTTTTAGGTCGTATGCCTTCTGCAGTAGGTTACCAACCAACATTAGCAACAGAGATGGGTGCTATGCAAGAACGTATTACTTCTACAAAGAAAGGTTCTATTACATCTGTACAAGCGGTTTACGTACCTGCGGATGATTTAACGGATCCGGCTCCTGCAACAACATTCGCCCACTTAGATGCTACAACAGTATTGTCTCGTAAGATTGCTGAGCTTGGTATCTATCCTGCGGTAGATCCATTAGATTCTACTTCAAGAATTTTAACAGCAGACATCTTAGGAAATGAGCACTATGCTTGTGCACAGAGAGTAAAAGAGTTATTACAACGTTATAAAGAATTACAAGATATTATTGCTATCCTTGGTATGGAAGAATTATCTGAAGAAGATAAATTAGCTGTATCTAGAGCAAGACGTGTACAACGTTTCTTATCACAGCCTTTCCACGTAGCTGAGCAGTTTACAGGTATACCAGGTGTATTAGTAGACATTAAAGAAACTATTAAAGGTTTTAACATGATTATGGATGGTGAATTAGATCACTTACCAGAAGCAGCATTTAACCTTAAAGGTTCTATTGAAGAAGCTATTGAAGCTGGTGAGAAAATGTTAGCTGAAGCGTAAAATCAGTAAGCAGTATTCAGTATTCAGTCCTCAGTGCGACTGCAAACTGTAGACTGCAAACTGCAAACTAAAAAACTATGTATTTAGAGATTGTATCACCAGAAGCCACTTTATTTAGCTCAGAGGTTGACTCTGTGGTAGTACCAGGTGTAAATGGTGAGTTTGAAATGTTATCTAACCACGCACCTATAGTTTCTATCTTAAGTGAAGGCACTATTAGAATCAACACGCACTCACAAAGTCTAACTTTTGATGAGTTGCATGGAGATGTTGTTCCTCATTCTAAAGATAATAAAGTGTTAACTGTAAAGATTAACTCTGGCACTATAGAAATGAAAGACAACAAGCTAATTATATTAGCTGATTAAAAAAATAATATTTTTTGAAATATAAAAAGCGCTAAACTTTGGTTTAGCGCTTTTCTTTTATAGCTTATCTAAAATACTATCCATTACCCAAGCTGTATGCATTGCTGTTTTTCCTGTTGAAGGGTGTTGAAAATTTGACTGTAAATGTTTTGCCATATTTTCAACATGAAACTGCTGAATATTCTTAGGATTTTCAATAACCATCTGTTCTATTTTCTCTTCAGTTATTAGTTCAATAGGATCGTCACTAAAAACCGAAAAAGATAATTCTCCTTCACTACCAATTACTCTCACTATATCTTCGCGTTTATAAGCTCCAAAACTCCACATTCCAGTCCCTAGAACTCCATTTTCATGTTCCCAAGACGCTGAAATAATATCCTTAGCAGTGTAAAGCTTTTGTTGGTTTGCAGAAATGCCTTTGGCCTGCTTTACGTTTCCAAATAAATATATAAATAAGTCTAAACCATGACTTGCTAAATCATCAAAATAACCAGCAGGTGCAATCTTAGCATCTGTTCTCCAATTGTAAATATCAGACTGATCTATATCACTTGGTGTTCGGCTTAAATACCAGCTAATATGTCTCACATTACCAATAGCATTTTCATCCAGAAGAGACTTCACCTTGTTAAATCGTGTTAATGATCTACGATAATAGGCTACAAATAATGGAATGTTATTTTTTTCAAAAGCAGTTTGTATCTCTAGGCATTCAACATAGCTAGGAGCCATTGGTTTTTCTATACAACATATTTTACCCGATTTAGCTACTTTTAAGGCATAATAATGATGCGTGTCTGGTGGTGTTGCAATATATACAGCATCAACTTCTGGGCTATTAATTAACAGATCTGCATCATTATAATATTGTGGCACATTATGGCGATTAGCATAATCCTTTGCCAATTCTAAATTTCTTCGCATTACAGCAACTAGATCAAAACCTTTTGTTATTTGGTAGGCTGGTCCACTCTTCACCTCAGTGACATCTCCACAGCCTATTATTCCCCATTTTAAGTTTTGCTTCATTATATGGTTACCTTTAAATGCTTTAGATTAATACAGTTTCTTAATCACATTAGTCACAATTCCCCAAATAACAAAATCATTGTTTTCGGTGATTTTTATGATAGGATAATCTGGATTTTCTGGCTGTAACCAAACTTCTCCTTTATCTACTCGCAATCGTTTTACTGTAAATTCACCATCTAAAAAACAAACCGCAATTTTATTATTTTCTGGCTCTAGACTTCTATCTATAACCAACAGATCATTATCGTCTAAACCAGCTCCAATCATAGACTGTCCGCTTACTCTAGCATAAAATGTGGCTTCCTTATTTTTTACTAATTCTTCATCTAAGGATAAACGTTGCTCCTTAAAATCATCTGCTGGTGATGGAAAACCTGCAGAAATTCCTGTGTCAAAGAAATTTACTCCAGCATCTTCTACTGGTTCTGGAATAAAGAAGGTTAAGTTTTGAGATTTGTTTGTTATCATTTTACTACAATAATATCATTAATATTGGTTGTATATCTAGGTGAAAGGCGTTCTTGTCGCATCTTCCAGGTGCGTTCTAAATCCTGATTTCCTATCTTAATTTTATCACTTTTATATTTTCTGTTTATTCTATCTATTGCAGACATTAAAGGTTTATGTTTTGGGTCTTCACTTTCAAACATATCTAGTTGATAATTGTCTGTTGGCACTAAACCTGTAACTATAACTCCTGCCCTTTTATATTTAATTCCTTCTTTGAAAATAGTATCTACTGCCCTAACGGCTTGTTTGCTAATAATTAAAGACGAATCTGTAGGATATGGGAAATTTATAATCGTGCTTGCTCTATGCTGTTCCAAATCTTTTTTATGCCTATTACTACTTATAGATACAATGACCATATGGCAACTAGAACCTTGCCGTCTCAACTTTTCGGCACAACTTGTTGCAAAAGTAGAAATACGCTCTTTTATATAGTTAATATCATCATAAGTGTAGTCAAAACTTCGTGTGGTAGCAATAGCGCGCTTACGCGTTGGCTCGTCTAATTCTATTTTAGAAATACCCTCTAAATCTTTTTTAAGCTTCCACTCTGTAATAGAAAACGTTCGTCGCACCCATTCGTCATCTAGCTGTGTGAAGTCGTAAGCTGTTTTACAACCTTTAGCTTGTAAACGATTTTTTAGTTGTCTACCTATTCCCCAAACATCTTCTAATTTTATCCATTTTAAGGCTTTAATTCTCGAGTTTTCAGAATCTATAATATAGACTCCTTTGGTTTCTTTAGGAAACTTTCTTGCGATTTTATTAGCCACTTTACTTAATGCTTTTGTTGGTGCAATACCAACGCAGGTTGGAATTCCTGTCCATTTTAAAATACGTTGTCGGATCTGAATACCATAATCACCAAAATCACAATCCTTAAAACCTTTGAACTGTAAAAATGCTTCATCTATACTATACACCTCAACATCTGGTGTAAATTGCTCTAATATCTTCATTACACGACTACTCATGTCTCCATATAAAGGATAGTTAGATGATAGTACTGCAATATTATTGGCTTTACAAAAGCCTTCCCACTTAAAAATTGGTGCGCCAAAAGGTAAGTTTATTGCTTTAGCTTCATCACTCATAGAAATAACACAACCATCATTATTACTAAGAATAGCAACAGGTTTTCCTTCTAAATTAGGATTAAAAACCCTTTCGCAAGAAGCATAAAAGTTATTACAATCTACAAGTGCGTACATAGATGTAAAGATAAATAAAGTTAGACTAAATAGTATCGTCTTACTATATTTGGATATATGAAACATAGCATCATAATTTCCGAAAGCGACAGACCTATATGGCAAATCCCTATTGCAGCATTTCTATTCACAGCAGCATTAGGCTTTTTTATTAAGGTCATTTATGAGGCGCAGTTAACCAATGTAAATACCAGTTATGTAATTAATAATCTTAAAGCAGCTATTTTACTAATAATACTAGGCATTAGTTTTTGTTCTAAAAAAAGAATACATATAGATATTGTAAATTCTAGATTTAGACCTACTATTGAAGTTGGCCCAATTAAAATTGGTAAATGGAATACTATTCAAGATTACGAATATGTTTCTATATTTCATCAGCCACTTAGCAATGGTAGTTACATATTTGAAGTTAATCTTTGGTACGACAGTAACAAGCACTTTAAATTATATGAAGAATATGATTATAAGGAAGCTTTTTTAATAGCTTATGACCTGTCTGAAGAATTAGATATAGACTTGCTAGACGCAACTGTTCCTAATGATTATAAATGGAAAGATAAAGAGGAATGGAAAGATAAAATCAATTCCGTATGAAAGAAACGTTTGTTACCATCGCAAGATTCACCTACTCTAGTGAAGCACAAATCATAAAAGGTCGTCTCGAAGCTGAAGGCATTAAAGTATTTCTAAAAGATAGCATCACCATAGATACCGATCCTTTAGTTAGCAACGCCATTGGTGGTGTAAAATTGAATGTTTTAGCCGAAGATGAAAGCGAAGCGAAAGCAGTTTTAAATTCTATTTCGGCTTATACTTTAGATGATAATGGCAATGCTGTTGCCTGTTCTAATTGTGGCAGCAATAACATTAGCCTCTACTCTACTATTAATAGTTTTAAATCCTTAGTTCATTTTATAATAGGTTTTGTTTTTGGCTCACTTCCGCTAAGCGCGCGTTACGAGTATAAATGCGATAATTGCAACACTATTGTTAACTTTAAAAAGCAATAATCCTATCATAGGCTTGTTTTAACCTAGACACTACAATCTCAATTTCATCTTCATCTAAATGCCCAAAACCAAACCGAATAGCACAGGTATCTTTATCTTGATATAAAATCGTTTTTGGTAAAAACACATCTAATGCTTCCGCTTCATTTGCCAATTGCACTAGAGAAATCTGTTTTATAAATTTCAACCAAATTGCTAAACCTCCTGAAGGTTTTTCAAACTGAATAACATCTTCAAATTGTTGTTTTAGAGTTTCACACAAAACATCTCTTCGCTTTTTGTAGGTTACGATATTCTTCTTTAACAGTCTGTAAATTTCGCCTTCGTCAATTAATTCAGACAACATTTGCTCTTGTATAATATCGCCTTGCTCATCTAAAAGCGTCAAATAATTATGAGCCTCTACAATGAGGTTTTCAGGCGCTACAACAAATCCGGATTGAAAACTTGGAAAAAATGACTGTCCAATTTTACCCAAATAAATCACCATACCATTAGTATCTGCCGTTGCCATTGGCAACATGGCCGAACCATCGTACTGAAAATCATAATCGTAATCGTCTTCAATTATTGCAAACCCATAATCCTTAGCCAATTCCAATAATTGAATACGTCGTTTTGCACTTAAGGTTTTTGTAGTTGGATAATGCCTGTGTGCACTTACATAAACACATCGAATTCGATTTTTTACAAAATGTTGTCTTATATAATCTACATCGAGACCATCGTCATCCACAGGAATTGCCCTAATCGTAGATCCAGCTTCTTGAAAAATAGTGTTAGAAGCATAATGACTCAGCTGACCAACCAAAACCAAATCGTCTTGCTTTATCAGCAATTGCGATACAATATAAAGACTCATTTCAGAACTACGTGTATTCAAAAGATTGTTGGGCTTTATATGAAATCCTCGTGTGGCATTGAGATAATTACACAATTGCGTTTTAAATACTGAAGTTGATGACGTTGTAGTTCTGTTCCATTTTTGAATGAGTGGTTTACGCTTCATAGCTGCGCTATACCATCGCGAAAATTGATGCGTTGGATGCAAACGTAAATCTGGCTTGCCATCATTAATAATGTATTTGGCTTGTGTTTGCTGAAGATTAGTCGCCAAATGAAACGACTGCTGAAACGGAAAACCAGCTTCCTTAGGATAATGATACGCCTGATGCACTTGCTGTGCAGAGGCTTTAATTTTTGCTGTAGCTTGTTCTGGCAATAAAACAAAAGTGCCTTTATTCGCAATGATTTCTACCCAACCTTGAGACGCCAACTCATCATAGATTGCAACGGCTGTGTTTCTATGTATTTTTAAAAGTTGACTTAAAGTTCTTGTACCTGGCAACTTTGTTCCTTTAGATAAATATCCACGTTGAATGGCATTAATAACTTGCTGTGCTACTTGCACATAGACTGGTTGCACGATAGTTTTATCGTAAGTTATGAGTTGTTTTAAAATGGTATCAACCGGACTATTCATTCTTTTAAAAGTGGACTATTTTAATCGTCCGGAAAGTTACGACTTTTGCACTTTCAATTTAAAACGAGATATGAGAAAAGAGATTATCGCTTTTGCTTTACTAATTATGGTCGTTTTTCAGCTTAACGCTCAGGAAATTACACAACAATTAGATTCTGTTACTTTAACTGGTACACGTATCGATTTACCTTTTAAAGAAAACTCAAGAACGATAAACATAATCACATCAGATGCTATTAAAAAAAGTGCAGCTGTAAATCTTGTAGATTTATTGCAGCAAGTAGCTGGTGTAGATATTCGCAGACGTGGTACTGGTGGCAGCCAAGCTGATCTTTACATAAGAGGTGGTGGATTTGACCAAACACTTCTACTAATAGATGGTATAAAAATGGACGATGCACAAACAGGTCACCACACCATGAATGCTGCTTTACCAATAGAAGTTATTGAACGTATAGAAATTATCAAAGGACCTGCAGCCAGAGTTTTTGGTCAGAATGCCTTTAACGGAGCTATAAATATTGTGACGAAGAAGAACCTTAAAAATTCAACATCTGCAACTATTGAAACTGGATCTTTTGGACAACTTAACGGTAATGTTACTGCTGGAATAGATTTAGAAAACTCGTCGCATATTGTTCATGTTGGCAGAATGACTTCTGAAGGTTATCGAATTAATACCGATTACGACAATGCCAATTACTACCTAAAAAGTACCTTTAATAAAAATGCACAAGCTATTGAAATGACTGCTACTTTTCTTGAGCGTAAGTTTGGTGCACAGAACTTCTACACAACCAATCCTACGTTTAACGAGTACGAAGAAACTCAAAATAGCTTAATTGCATTTGGTACAACGTTTAGAACATCAACATTAAAAATTCAGCCAAGAGTTTACTGGAAACGTAATCAAGATATCTTTTTACTGAGAAGAGACGATCCAAGTTTTTATAGAAACCTACATATTTCTGATAAAATTGGAGCGGAAACAAACGCCTCTTACACTTCAGAACTAGGTGTTACCGGTTTTGGTATAGATCTCTCAAAAATTTATCTAAGAAGTAACAACTTAGGAGACCGTAACCGTTTTATGGCTAACGCTTTCTTAGAACATCGCTTTAGTTTATTAGATAACAAACTAGACATTACACCTGGTGTTGCTTTAACGTATTTTTCAGATTTCAAATTTCATGCGTTTCCTGGTTTAGATGTAGGTTATGATATTACAAACAACTTCAAAGTTTATGGAAACATCGGTTACACCTACCGAGTACCTACCTACACAGATTTATACTATAACGACCCTGTAACCAGTGGCAATGAAGATCTAGAGCCAGAAGAAGCGTTTGCACAAGAGCTTGGTTTTAAATACGTTTCACCAAAACTTACAGCAAGTATAGCTATATTTAACAGAGATGCGGATAACCTTATCGATTATGTAAGAACATCTGTAACCGAGGATGTATTTACTGCAGAAAACATTACCGAAGTTAACACCAAAGGTTTAGAGTTTGATGCTACATACAACTTTAATATTAGCAACTATAAACAAACCTTAGCGTTTGGGTACTCGTACTTAGATGATAATATTTCGGATAAAAATGAAGAATTATCACGCTATTCACTTAATACGTTGAAGCACCAATATATTACACGATTAAGTACACAGTTGTTTAAAAATGTTAGTCAAAACATTATTTACAAATATGCCGAACGTACAACAGGACAAACCTATAATGTTTGGGATGCCTCAATTGCTTTCCGATTTAATCAAGCGGAATTTACAGTAACAGCGAGCAACATTTTTGATGCTGACTATATTGAATCTGGCTTTACTCCAATGCCACCAAGTAACGTGTTATTTGGTTTACGATATACGTTTAAATAGATAGAAAACAACATATCACACTATAAATCCTGTCCTAACCGGCAGGATTTTTTTGTTGCTTTTGTAACAAAATTCAAATAAGTGCTACATATTATATGTAAGCTTATCGCTACATCCGGAATAGCGATAAAATTCAACCATCACATTCTTATCAAGGCTTTAATCCTTTAAAAATGTATCCTTTAGTTTAGAATTTATTGTAAGGTATTTCAATTAAAAGTACTAGATTTAACGCTATGAACATCCTTAGAAAGCTATTCAATTTTTTTCATGCAAAAGCTAATACTATGATAGATAATCAGTATGAGCTTGAAGACGCAATTGAAGAACAACTGAATCGCTTAAAAGAAGAACTTTCTTATACTACCGAGCATCTAAATAAAGTAAAAGCGCTAGCAATTCGTGTAAAAAATGATAATGACGAATATGACACTAAAGCAAAAAAAAGCGAAAATGAAGCTATTGCTATTTTAAAAAAAGTACAGCTTAATCAAATTGATATTTATGAAGGAGATCGCTTAGCCAGAGAGGCTTTGATAAAAAAAGAAGCATTATTAGCAAAAGTAAAAGCTACAGCAGCAGAACGTGATAAATTAGACTATAAAGTTGAATTGTTAAAAGGAAATGTAGCTATGATTCAATCAAACATTTCAGACTGGGAAAAAGAACTTGATGCTTTAAAAGCTGAAATTAAAATAATTGAAGCCGAACAAAACATAAACAAACAAATGACACATCTAAATGCTCAAAGTATTGATGATAGATTGAAATTTTTAAAAGAAAAAACACAAGAATTTCAAGACTTAAATGAGCAACCAGATGATTATATAAACTTAGATGATGCTGTAGATTTTACAATAGATGATACCATATCTAAAGCTAATGAAGATCTAAAAAAATTAAAAGAAGAATTAGGTATAAAAAACAGTAATTAATCTGTTATTTTACCAAACGCGCTCAAAATGAGTTCACTTTAAAAACACAAACCATTGGAACAGTATTTAGACATCGTATTCTCACAAGTTAACATTACGCTCAGCATTTTGTTAATCATCTTGATTTTATATTGGCTCGTTACCATGTTTAGCGGTATTGATTTCGACTTAGATGTCGATGTAGATATCGATGTTGACATTGATGCTGATGTAGATATGGAAGTCGAAAGCGGTCTGGAAAGTGGCAACATAGATTTTCAAGATGTTAGCAATGTAGAAGTAGACCGTCAGCATGTCGTAAACAAAAGAACTCGCAATTTAAAGTGGTGGCAAGTTGTTTTAATCTATTTCAACTTTGTTGGCTTACCATTTATGTTCACCTTTACCTTCTGGATTTTTAATTGGTGGCTCATATCTGTTATAACAACAACGCTAACCAACAATTACGATACTAGCTTTGGATACGTTATTGTTTTACTGGCAATACTACCATCATTATTTCTTACAAAAATAGTAACCGTACCTTTTAAGTCTTTCTTTAAAAATCTAAATAAAGATGGTGACAAAGCTATCGACTTTATAGGTTTAGAAGCAAAACTTTTATCCACTATTTCAGGAGAAAAAATGGGAAATGCCGAAGTTATAGTCGATGGAAACGTTATGAATATCTATGTAAAATCTTTAGATACTTCCGAAATTAAATTTCGTGAAAATGCCCTTATTATTAAACAATCAGATGATAAAAACTATTATTTAGTTGCAAAACCAAACCTTAATTAACATTTAAAAACCAAATAAAAACTATGGAAGGAATCTTACCTCTTATTTTAACCGGACTAGGAATTATTTTATTCCTAATCATTGTGTATTTCGCAATCATTGCGATGTTTTACAAAAAAGTACCTCAAGGCCAAGCACTTGTCAGAACAGGTTTTGGTGGTACAAAAGTAGCCACAGACAAAGGCTTGTACGTGGTACCTGTTTTTCATCGTGTAGAGATTATGGATGTCTCTGTAAAGAAAATCCAAATAGAACGTTTGGGTACAGAAGGTCTTATCTGTAAAGACAATATGCGTGCAGATATTAAAGTTGCCTTTTTCGTTCGTGTAAATAATGAAGTAGAATTTATAAAGAAAGTAGCACAAACTATTGGTGTAGATCGTGCCTCTCGCATAGAGACTTTAGAGGATCTTTTTGAAGCGAAATTCTCAGAAGCCTTAAAAACAGTTGGTAAGAAGTTTGAATTCATTCAATTATATGAAGCACGTCGCGAATTTAGAGACGAAATCGTAGACATTATTGGTACAGATCTTAATGGCTACACGCTAGAAGATTGCGCTATCGATTATTTAGAGCAAACAGCGGTTTCATTCTTAAAACCAGATAACATCTTAGATGCAGAAGGTATTAAGAAGATTACTGATCTTACTGCTGAGCAAAATATTAAAGCCAATTTAATAAAGCGTGATGAAGAAAAAATTATCCGTAAGCAAGATGTTGAAGCTCAAGAAGCTATCTTAGAATTGGATAAGCAATTGGCTGAAAAAGAAGAACAACAAAAACGTGAAATTGCTAACATAAAAGCTCGTGAAGAGGCTGCGACTTTAAAAGTGGCAGAAGAAGAGCGTTTAAAATCTGAAACTGCACGTATAGCAACCGAAGAAAAAGTAAAAGTTGCCGAAGAAAATATGCAACGTCAAATCATTGTTGCAGAGAAAAATAAGCAACGTACAGATGCTATAGAAAGCGAACGTGTAGAGAAAGACCGTTTATTAGAAAGAACTGAAAAAGAACGTATCGTTACGTTGGCTCAAATTGAAAAAGAGAAGGTTGTTGAAGTAGAGAAAAAGAACATTCAAGATGTTATTAGAGATCGTGTTACGCTAGAAAAAGGTGTGGTTGAAGAGCAGGAAAACATGAAAGATATTGAAGCTTTCAAAACTGCTGACAGAGCAAAACAAGTGGCTATAACAAATGCTGAAGCGGCTGCACAAGAAGACTTAATAAAAACTATAAAATCTGCTGAAGCACAGAAAGAAGCTGCAAAACAAAAAGCTGAAGAATTAAACATAGAAGCACAAGCGCAAAAAGAAGCGAGTGAAAAAGAAGCTGAAGCTCGTAAAACACTTGCTGAAGCAAAAGCAAAAGAAGAAGCTACAATTGGTATGTCTGAAGCCCAAGTGATGCATGCAAAAGCTGAAGCTAGTGAAAGACAAGGTGTTGTTGATGCATTAATTATTCAGAAAAAAGCAGAAGCAGAAGCGAGCGGAATTACTGCTAAAGCGGAAGCTAAACGATTAGAAGGGTTAGCAGAAGCTCAAGTTATTAAAGAGAAAGCTATGGCAGATGCTTCAGGAATTGAAGAAAAAGCTGAAGCAATGAAGAAGTTAGATGGTGTTGGTAAAGAGCACGAAGAATTCAAACTTAAACTTGATAAAGAATTACAGGTTGACCTTGCTAAAATAAATATTCAGAAAGAAATTGCTGATGCACAAGCTAAAGTAATTGGTGAAGCTTTAAGAGCTGCTAAAATTGATATTGTTGGTGGTGAGACTATGTTCTTTGAGCAAATTATAGGACAGATAACAAAAGCCAAAGGTTATGATCGTTTGGTACAACACTCAGAAACTGTAAGCGAAGTAAAAGACGCTATACTTAGTAGCGATGATGTAAAAGGAAACCTACTCGATAAAGTAAAGTCCTTTGCAGATAAATATGGTATAAGTTCAGAAGATATTAAAAACTTAACTATTGCCAATTTACTGAGCAATCTACAAGATAAATCTGATGATAAAAGTGAACAAACCATGTTAAGTAATCTATTCAACCTTGCAAAAGGCATGGGATTATCTAACAAAAAGATGAATGATTTATAAAAGTTGTAGGGCTGTTTAAAAAAGAGAACTTTTTTAAACAGCCTTTTCTACAAACCTTTAAGAGACGAGTAGTTAATGATGTCTCCTCGAGCGCAGTCGAGAGGTTTTAATTAAAATTTTAAACATTATTAGGTCTCGACTGCGCTCGACCAGACATCAAATTTGTGATGATATTTTGAATGCACTATAAAGAACTTTTATAAAAAATGGCAGACAACCAAACTGATGATAATATAGCTTTAGATTCTGGAACTTACGAAATCATTCAGAGTCGTTTACTAAAGCAAAAAAACGATTTACAAAACCGTTTACATCGACTTAACGAAGAGCGTAAAACCGTTTTTGGATCCTTAGAAACGCAACTCATTGCTAACGATCGTATCAATACGGAAAACAACTGTATTGCAAGAGATATCGTTTCTATAGGAAACCAAAGCTTATTTGGGTATAACGTACATTTTGGACTGCGTACATCTATTTCCTTGAGCGATGTTTTTAGCGTTTATCAGTTTCAGCGACAAGAGGATGCTCTCAGGTTTGAAGAAAGTCCAACAGGATTGCAAATTATTGATGATCCTGTGTTTAAAAACGACTTCGAAAATCTATATAAATATTATCGAAATACCATTTTTTCAAAGTTTGCCATTATCGGGAATTACCTCCACATGGTATTTCAGTTAAGCGAATCGGTTACTGATATTAAAACATTCAAATGGCTTATTAATGGAAACACCTTAGAATATGTAGATAACCGTAGTGAGCACGAATACAAATACCCTAGACAATACGATTTTATCTGGAATGAAGCTGGTCGTGACCATCAACGCAATGGAAAACATGCACATGTTTCTATACTAGATAAGGTTTTTGTAGAAACCATTGGTGGAGATTTAACTATTAAAGTCGAAGACAACACAGACGACGGCAAAGGTATTTACAGTGAAGATGTTGAGCATAAAGATCAAACACTAGATGATGGTCAGTACCGTTATGCCGATTTGGGAAATCTAATTGTTTTAGAGATAAAACCATTTCAAGAACAACCACGATATTTTGTTTACAACCATAAACTTAAAGTTGTTGAAAAAGTTGATTCCATTGCACAATCAGCTGTTTTGTTACCAGACGATCAAGGTATTATTTTCCCAAGTGGATACTATCTGCAAACTGGTGAGTACAATGTGTTTTCAAACACAACGTTTCAATTAAAATTTCAGCAAAAAATAACTTCCCCAAATGGAGAAGATCACCTTTATATTTACTATGATCCTAGCGACGGTGTTTATGTTTTAATGTCTTACAACGTCATTGATCAGGAGGTAAAAACACCTATAATCTGTAATGGATTTACAATTCTAGATAATGGTGAGCTGTGTTATTTCCGCACTGAAGAAGAACAAACCAAACATCACATGATGCAAATATGGCAAACACCTTATTTAAAAGGTGATATTATGCCTTCTGAGCATCAAGATACTTTACTTTATAAAATTGGGAATAAGGATATTGTTAAAGCCATGGCCGAAACTAACGAACTTATTACACTACTAAATAAAGAAGATAGTTATGATGGGTTGTATGATGATATTGCACGAGTATCTAAAGACATTTTAGATGCTTATTATTGGATTTCTAAAGAAGAGACCCAACAGCTTAATATACCTTTGGCGGAAATTAATAAAGCCTCTAATGCTGCCATAGATGAATTTGAAAAGGTAAAGCAATTACGCAAACAAGCTGAGCAAGAAACCCTTTCTATTTCTAAGAAGTCCGAAGAACTTTTCAGTAAGATTAAAAGCACGTCTTTTAAGTCCATTAATGATTTTGTAGATCTACTAACACAGTTACGTTCCATTAGAGGTGAGGCTATTGGATTGTATGAAGTTCGTTATGTAGATCATGATTTCATTAAAGGTATCGAAACCCAAATCTTAGAACAAAACGACACCATTTCTAGGCGTGCAACTACATTTCTTTTAGATGATAAAGCTTTAGAACCGTATCACAACGCCATTAACGAAAAGCAAAAAACACTAGAAGAGTTAAAAAAGGTTATCGAGATAAAAGTTTTAGAGGAAGAAGTAAATAAAATTGCTGAAGATTTAGAACTGCTTATCGATATTGTATCAAATCTCGATATTGAAGACACCTCGCACTCCACTAAAATTATTGAGAATATCTCTCTGATTTTTGCTACAATCAATCAGGTTAAAGCGGCAATAAAAAACAAATTAAAAGCTGTTGGCAAAAAAGAAGCACAAGCCGATTTTACTGCACAACTCAAACTTATTGACCAAAGTATCATCAACTATATTGATATTGCCAACACACCCGAAAAATGTGATGAATTTCTCACGAAGGTTTCTATTCAACTTGAAGAATTAGAAGGTAAGTTTTCAGATTTTGAAGAATACATTACTCAAATTATAGAAAAACGAGAAGAGGTTTATGCGGCTTTTGATAATCGTAAATCTAGCCTTGTAGAAGCTCGAAACAAAAAAACAATTGCCTTACAAAATGCTGCGCAACGCATTATAAATGGTGCACAAAAAAAGTCACAATCTTTAGAAGATATTGCTGCTATAAATGGCTATTTTGCTAGTGACCTTATGATAAATAAGGTGCGAGATATTATTGGTCAGTTAAAAGAGCTCGGCGATGTTGGTAAATCTGAAGCCATAGAAACAGCGCTTAAAGTCGCGCGTGAAGATGCTTTACGAAAACTGAAAGACAAAAACGAACTCTACGAAGATGGAGACAACGTTATAAAATTAGGAAAGCACAAGTTTGGCGTTAATAAGCAACAGCTAGATGTTACCATAGTTTTTAAAAATAATGAGCTGTTCTACCATCTTACAGGTACCGATTTTTATCAGAAACTGAATCATGAGGTACTTAATAACTCAAAAGACATTTGGGATCAAGAATTAATTTCTGAAGATCAACAAACCTACAGAGCTGCTTATCTTGCCTATAAGATGTTCTCTACTGGTGATAAAAATTCACTACTTGAACTAAAAGATGCTGAGTTACTAAGCCATGTACAAGATTACATCAGTGGTGATTATTCAGGTGGTTATGTTAAAGGTGTTCATGATTTTGATGCCACGCAATTTCTAAAAGTTCTATTACAAAAACATCAGGAATTAGATTTATTAATCTATCCGCCAAATGTAAGAGCTGAAGCACAATTTTTCTGGAATAATCTTTCTGAAGAAAGTCTAAAAGCGTACAATCATGACTTAAAAAGTGCTGGTGAGGTTTTGGCTGTTTTTCCAAACAGCAAGGAATATAACTTTATCATTGATGAGCTAGCGGAAGACATTCAAACTTCAAGAAAAATTGAAGCTAATAGTGCCAAAACTATTGCAGAATACCTTTTTAACGAACTGAAAGACAATGATACATTTACAGTAAGTAATGAAGCTATAAAACTAAAAGAAGCTTTTGAAAAGGAATTAAAAACACAAAAAGCTACCGAAAAATTTAAACAACGTCTTAACGATAGTGCTACCCAAAAAGATCGTATAGAATTGGTAAAGCATTGGGTTTCGGCATTTGCAAAAGCGAATGAAAATACATTAGTTCAATATGTAAATGAATGTGTAGCCTGTATTCTATATAAAAACAATAGCGCTTCTAATACTGCTGTTGCAGAAACTGAAATTAAAGATTTAAAAGGCGTTCATCCTAGTATTATTGATGGCACCTTTCAATTTAGCTATCATAAATTCTCTGAAGAACTAGAACATTTTAACAGTGTAAAAGTTCCTGCATTTGCAGCTTTTAAATCGGCAAAACATGAGGTTATAGAACAACTCAAGGAACAATTGAGATTGGATGAATTTAAACCTCGCGTATTAAGTTCTTTCGTTAGAAACAAACTTATAAATCAGGTGTATTTTCCACTTATTGGAGATAATTTAGCAAAGCAATTAGGTACTGTTGGCGATACCAAACGTATAGACCGAATGGGCTTATTGTTACTGATTTCACCACCTGGATATGGTAAAACGACATTAATGGAATATGTAGCCAACAGACTTGGCTTAATATTCATGAAAATTAATGGTCCTGCCATAGGTCACGAAGTGACCTCTGTAGATCCTGAAGCTGCAAATAATTCTGCTGCCAGAGAAGAGCTTAAAAAATTAAACTTAGCTTTTGAAATGGGTGACAATGTCATGCTGTATCTAGACGATATTCAGCATTGTAATCCTGAGTTTTTGCAAAAGTTTATCAGTCTATCTGATGGTACGCGTAAGATTGAAGGTGTTTACCAAGGCAAACCTAAAACCTATGATTTAAGAAGTAAGAAGTTTTGTGTTATCATGGCTGGTAATCCATATACCGAAAGCGGTGAAAAATTCCAGATACCAGACATGCTTGCTAACCGTGCAGACATCTACAACTTAGGTGATATTATTGGAGATACAGCACACTTGTTTGAGTTAAGCCTTATTGAAAATGCCTTGACAAGTAATCCTGTTTTACAACAATTAAGCACCAAATATTTTGATGATATTTATACTTTAATTGACCGTGCACAGCATAACACAGCAGACGCAGAACTTAAAGGCAATCATAGTAACCAAGAAGTTGCAGATTATGTTTCTGTGATTGAAAAAGTCATCAAAATAAGAAACACTGTTCTTAAGGTAAACGAGACCTATATTGCCAGTGCAGGTATGGAAGACAGTTATCGTACTGAGCCTAGCTTTAAGTTACAAGGATCGTACAGAGACATGAACAAGTTGGTTGCCAAAGTGGTGCCGATAATGGATGATAAAGAATTGCAAACCTTAGTATTGTCGCACTACGAAAACGAATCGCAAACCTTAACTAGCGCTGCAGAAGCTAATCTTTTAAAGTATAAAGAACTAAGCAATTCACTAACCGAAGAAGAGTTACAGCGTTGGGAAGATATCAAAGTTATTTTCGCAAAAAACAATAAGTTAAATAGTCTAGGTGGTCAAAACCAAATGTCCCAAATTATAGCACAGATGGTAGACTTTACAGATAATATTGAAGGTATAAAAGAAATACTGAGACAAGGATTTTTAGATAAAAAATAGAATTTGATAATAAACACTATAAGGTTGTCAGAGAATTATGATAGTCTGTCATTCTGAACTCGTTTCAGAATCTAAATGAACTCATTTTATTTTTTTAGAATCTGAAATAAATTCAGATTGACAAAATCTTAACTTTTTTATACAGTTTTATCTTTTCACCATAGGATTTACTAATCAGTAATAAGTTATTTTTTATCATACAATTTAAACCAATTGGTAACGTTTTCTTAACTTTGGAGCTTTAAAGTTTTAGCCGTTGCAATTAGACCTTCAAGACATACCTCGCGTAAAAACGATTACGAAAGAGGATTTTATCAAAAATTACTTCAAACCACAAAAACCTGTGGTTATAGAACGTTTTATTGAAGATTGGCCTGCATACACTAAGTGGAGCTTAGACTACATGAAAGAGGTTGCTGGTGACAAAACCGTACCTCTTTACGACGATAGACCTGTAGACTACAAAGACGGTTTCAACGAAGCTCATGCTAAAATGAAAATGAGCGATTATGTAGACTTACTAAAACGAGAGCCTACGAAATTTAGAATTTTTCTTTGGAATATCTTAAAAGAAGTACCGCAACTTCAAAATGACTTTAGTTATCCTGACTTCGGACTGCGTTTAATGAAAGGTTTACCAATGCTATTCTTTGGTGGTAGAGACTCTTACACCTTTATGCACTACGATATTGATTTAGCGAATATTTTCCACTTTCATTTTGAAGGTAAAAAACAGTGCATCCTATTCGATCAAAAGCAAAATAAATATCTATATAAAGTACCTCATTCGCTTATTACGAGAGAGGATATTGATTTTGCAAATCCAGATTTTGAAAAATGGCCTGCTTTAAAACATGCTAAAGGTTGGATCTGCAACCTCAACCATGGCGAAGTACTATATATGCCAGAAGGCTATTGGCACTACATGCGCTACTTAACACCTGGTTTTTCTATGAGTTTACGTGCCATTGCACGCAATCCTAAAAACTTGAGTAAAGCTTTGTACAACATCTTTTTAATGCGTAATTATGATAATTTAATGCGAAGAATTAGAGGACAAAAGTGGATAGACTGGAAAAACGAAAAAGCCATAATCAACACAAAGCGTTATGTTTAATTTTCTGACATACAATCTATTTGTATATTTGCCGACATTTTTAAAAATTAAGAACATGAAAAATATTGTATTAATAGCAGCATTGCTACTATTTAGTTTTGGAAACTCTCAAGCTTTTCAAGGAAAAGGTGACCAAAAATTTCAGGTTGGTGCTAACTTTCAGGATGAAGCCACAGGTCTTAACCTTACTTACGATTATGGTTTAGGAGAAAACATCTCTGTTGGTGTGTCTTCTTCTTATGCTTTAGGCGTTGATGATGTATTAGCTGATGTCACTGATTTTGGAGATCGTTTCGATCTTAAAGCACGTTTCAATGCCAACTTAGGAAATGTTATCAATATTGATGAGAACTTTGATTTTTATCCAGGTCTTAGCCTTAGTTTAAAGAATTTCGGCGGACATTTAGGTGCACGTTACTTCTTCTCTGATGGTTTTGGAATTTACACTGAAGCAGCGTTTCCACTTGCAAAATATGATGACAAAGTAGACTTGTTTTACAACCAATTTACGTTTAACATTGGAGCAAGTTTTAATCTATAAACTTCTCAAAACATAACATTTAAAAAAGCCTTTTCGTTTATTCGAAAAGGCTTTTTTGTGTTAATTCCCAAAACAAGATTTGATTTATCTTACAAATTAAAGTTGTTCGTCGAGTTTAAACATCCTTTCATAATTTAAAAGTGCTGTTCATCGAAAAATATTGCTTTTTACCATCTTATTTTATTTTATTGTAATTCATTTTAAATCCCCTTTTAAAGTGACCCTAACAACCAAAATCAACTATGAAAACAACCTACTGTTTTCAAATGTTATTTGCTACTCTATGTTTAACTGTAATCAGCTCCTATGGATTAAGTAGTAATACATTTGACAAGAAAAGAAACTTAGATTACTTAAATTTCAATTCGTTTCCTACCTCGCTAAATGGATTTGAATATGAAATAAACCAAGGGCCCTCAGCCAATCAAACTTTTACAGTTAATGATGAACTGCCACTAACACGCCCTTACACTGTAACGGCACCTGTAGGCTACGAGGTTTCTACTTCTGCTACATCAGGGTTTAGTAATTCTATTGTAATTTCTGGAGCTACCATAGATCTTGGAGCTGTACCAGTTTATGTTCGCCTAAGTTCTAGCCTAGAAATTAACACCTATACTGGTAATCTTAGTATTACGGCACCAGACACTACCGTAGAATCTATTTATTATCCAGAAATTAATGAATCTATTAGTTTATCTGGTGAAGTATCTCGAAAATCTTCAACTTGGAACGGAAGTATATGGAGTAACGGTACACCAGATATAGAAACAATAGTAACTATAGACAATAATTATTCAACCTCTTCTTATGGTGATTTAAGTGCATGGTCGCTACATGTAAATTCAGGTAATCAATTAACCATTAATAATAACACCTACATAGAAGTTGAAAATGACGTTGTTATTGAAGGTACACTTCTGGTCACAACAAGTGGATCTTTTGTTCAGAATAATGATTCGGCTAACTTTACAGTTTTAGGATCTGGAGAAGCAATTGTTAGTAAATATACCTCTGCTTTAAATAATTGGTATGACTATACTTATTGGAGTTCTCCTGTTAGTGGAGCAGTAACAAGTGATGTGTTTTCTTCCTCCAACCCTAATTATCGCTATTGGTTTAATGCTCAAAATTATTTGGATGTATTACAAGAAACCAACAATGGAAATACTTATGTAGCTGGAAATGACGATATAGATGACGATGGTAATGATTGGACCTTGTTAGGCAATACAGAAACTCTTTTACCTGGAATTGGGTATGCCACCACACACTCTTCCATTGGTTTTTCCCCTGGAAATTCTTATAACTATATTTTTTCTGGTCCTTTTAATACAGGTAGCATAAATGCTCCTATTTATTACAATGGAGATAATGGAGATAACGATTGGAACTTTATTGGTAATCCTTATCCCTCAGCTATTAGTGTAGATTTGTTCTTTGCTGAGAACAGTTCTATTGTTGGCAACGCTGTTTATTTATGGTCTCATGCTTCACCACCTAGTGATTCAAACAACGGTAACGAGACTTTAAATTTTAGTACTGATGATTATGCAATTATCAATGCTGGGAGCGGAGAGGTTGCTGGTGGGTCTTCGGTTATTCCCGAAAGGTATATTCCTTCTGGTCAAGGATTTTTTATTCAAGGAAAAGCAGATGGCAATGCCGTTTTTAATAATTCTATGCGTATTAAAGATAATATTAGTAATAGCCAATTCTTTAGACAGGATATTAATACAACAGATAACAAACTTTGGTTAAATCTAACATCAGACAACGGAGTATTTAATCAAATTTTGGTCGCTTATGTAAACGGAGCTACCGACGGTAATGATGGTTCTGCATATGATTCGCCTCGTTTTCTGTCTTCTGGTACGTCTGCTATAATATTCACCACTATAGAAAACGATACAGACAAAAAATACGCTATACAAGGCAAATCGGTATCGAGTATTAACACTGAAGAAGTTATTAAGCTAGGCTTTTATACATCCATTACAGAGCCTACTGTTTACAATTTCTCAATACCCAAAAAACAAGGTCCATTTATAAACAATCAACCCATTTTTATAAAAGACAATCTGCTTAATATTACTCACAACCTTGTTGAATCTGACTATAATTTCACTTCAGCTATCGGTAACTTTACAGATCGTTTCGAAATTGTTTTTAATGCTGAAACTCTTGGCGTTAATGATAACTCTCTAAATGACCATCAGCTTTCAATAACAAAACTGAATGAAGACGATATAAAATTTATTGTAAATAATAGTTCTCTAATAGAAAACATAAAGCTTTATAGTTTAGAAGGAAAACTTATTTGCGATAACAATATACATTCTCAAAGTAGTATTCTAAATCTACCTAACCGTAGCTCTGGCATATATTTGGCAAGGGTAAAACTTAATAGCGGTGTAATAGTTAACCGGAAATTAACATTATAACTCATTACATTTTGTTTGAGAACTAAAACCTGCGATGATATTATATCTCGCAGGTTTTTTTACAAATACTCATTAAGTTTTTGATACACCAAATGGCTTTCCCAACCTCTGTATAACAGATAATCTGCAACCTTCTTTTTCTTCTTGTAGATGTTTTTTTCGTTGACTTGCGCTATGCGCTTTTGTGTTAGCTCATCTAAAGTTTCAAAATAATCTTGGTCTTCAATTTCCTTTAAAGCTACATCAATAGCATACTTTGAAATATCCTTGAATTTTAACTCTCTCACCAATCTGTTTTTTCCCCATTTTTTTATTCTGAATTTTCCTCGCACAAAAGCCTTTGCAAAACGTTCTTCGTTGAGATAGTTATTTTGAATAAGGTGAACCATAATTTTATCAACAGCCTCAGAAATCATGTTCATGTCTTGTAGCTTTGCCCTTACTTCTTTATGACAACGCTCTTGGTAAGCACAGTAGCTTTCGAGCTTATTTTGCGCTTCATCGACAGTATATGTTTTTTGTTGGTTCATTTAACGAAAATAACAATTTGTTAATATTTTGCAATCTTTAACTATCTGTTAATTAGTTAATTTTAATATACATTTGCAATTGGTTAATAGTTAATCCAGATCCCTATGAAAAAGAACTACTTATCCCTTATACTACTTATCTGTGCTCTAAATTTTGGTTTTGGGCAGATTATCACATTTGACTTCAATGGCCTGGCAGGAAATGAAGCTTCGGCTGGATCGAACTATAACGATTTAAATTTAGGGACATCGACCATAACAAGAGGTGCTGGTTTAAGCGCAGCAAATAACGCCAATAGATTTAACGCTACTGGCTGGGCTGGAACTAGTATAGCTAATGCTGTAGCCGGAGATGATTACATGGAGTTTACTATAACACCGAATGCCACTTATGAGTTCAATGTAACAACAATTGAGGTTAATTTTCAGCGTTCAGGAACTGGTCCAAGAGGTATAGCTCTAAGAAATTCATTAGATGGTTATGCTGCAAACATAGATACAGAAAAAGTTATTTTAGACAATACCAATGTTCAAACTTTTACATTCATAGTAAACCAAACTAACAACTCCGCAGCAGTAAGTTATAGAGTATATGGTTGGGCTGAAGCAGGTGGTGGAACAGGTGGTTTTGAAGGAACTGGTAATGATATTGTAGTTAATGGCTCTGTTATTTCTACTTCTACCAACACAACGGTTCAATTTGACACTCCTACTTCAACCTTAACTGAAGATGGTGCCTTTATAGATGTATGTGTTAGCATTACCAATCCATCAACTACTGTTGCTACTACAGTAGACATTAGCTTAGGAGGAGGTTCAACTGCAACCAACGGAACAGATTATGATGATGGAGCAGGCACACCAGCCGCTATTGTTTTTCCACAAACTTTAACGTTTCCTGCTAACAGTAGTGCAGACCAATGCTTAACCATCTATATTTCTAATGACGATACACTTATTGAAGCTGACGAAACAGTAGTTTTAAATCTTACAAGTCCTAGTGGTGGCGATTCAGCTTCCATAGGCTCTACGTCTACACATACATTAACCATACTTGACAATGATTTTTATGATACATGCGCAACTTCTGTAACTATTCCTGTTAATGCTACTTGTGTTAATCAGTCCTTTACCAATGTTGGCGCTACCGATAGTGGAGTTGCTGATCCAGGTTGTGGTTCATATTCTGGTGGAGATGTATGGTTTAACCTAACTGTTCCTGCTAGTGGCTCTGTAACTGTTGAAACTTCTGATAATGGCGGAATTACAGACTCTGGCTTGGCATTATACTCTGGCACTTGCGGATCGTTATCTCTTATAGACTGTGATGATGACTCAGGAACTGGAAACATGTCTTTGATTAATGCTGCTGGATTAACACCAGGCTCAACTATCTATGTACGTGTTTGGGAATTTAACAATAATGATTTTGATACTTTTAATATTTGCGCCTATTCAGCACCTGAGATTGATGTAGAGAGAAATACAGGCACTTCTATTCCTAATGGATCTGCAGCTAACGCTGGTTACAACACTGTTTTTGCGGCAACAGTAATTGGTAGCTCTTCTGCTCCAAAAACATTCCATGTAAGCAGCGAAGGTTCTGCCGATGTAAACTTAACTAGCATAACATCTTCTAATCCTACAGAGTTTACGGTATCTCTAAATCCAAGTCCAGCTACAGTAACACCTGGTACTGAAGTAGATTTTGAAATTACATTTTCACCAAATGGTGTAGGATTACGTACAGCCACAATTACTATAGTGAGTAATGATGCTGATGAAAACCCTTATACATTTAACGTACAAGGAAATGGTGAATGTGCTGCTGGTACATTAACATTTTTACCAGATAATGGTCCTGTTAACACCATAGTAAATGTTACCACAAGTTCTACTAATTTTGGCGGTTCTACTACTGCCACTGTTAATGGCATTCCTGCTACTGTAAATGTTATTTCAAATTCTGAAATAGAGGTAACTATTCCTTCTGGCGCAACAACAGGCAGTCTAGAGATTATTGATGATTTAGGATGTGTAAGTTCTGATTTATTTACAGTAATTGACCAACAAATTTCTAGCTGTGAGGGCAGTTCTGGTACAACACCCTTGGATTTATTTATAAGCGAAATTACTGACCATGGTACCGGTCATCACTCTTACGTAGAAATCTACAATGGTACTGGTGTTACTGTAGATTTAACAGACTATGAAATTAGAATTCATAATAACGGTGCTGCAACAGCTACTAATACCATACCTCTTACCGGTTCAGTTCTCAATAACGATGTGTTTGTTCTTGCATTTGGTAGTACAGATGCTACTAATCCCAATGCCATTCATGGTTACGACCAATCTGATACTGCATTTGGAATAAATGAAGATGATAATATTCGTTTGTATTATACACCTACAAATGATTGGATAGATGTATGGGGAGATACGTCTGGTAGTATATTTACATTAGCATCAAAAGACTATACATACCGTAGAAAAAACTCAGGCATCACTGCACCAAACACCTATGGAGATACCACATGGAACCCAACTGATTGGGATGCCTTTACTCCTGTAGACTATAGCGATATTGGAACATACGATTTCTCAACAGGAACACCTCCTACAGTCAATAACATATCAAGCGCGACAACAGCCTGTAATGAAGTTACAATATCGGTTTCTGCAACCGAAGGCTATGTTACTGGTAATCCCTTAGCTTATTACTGGTACGCTTATGATCCTGCAAACGCAGGTCTTGGTTGGCAAGCTATATCTAACGGTGGTATTTATACAACAAATACAACTTCACCAAACTTAGTAATTTCTGATCCAAACAGTGTGTTAGATTTTCAGTTTTATTGCCAAGTTAGAGAAGATGATGCAACATGTTTTACTGCCTCTAATGCCATAAAAATTACTTATGGCACTGCAACTTGGGATGGAACTAATTGGACATGGAATGATGGCACTGCAATTGACACTATGCCAACTACTAATGCTAGTGTAATCATAGATGGAGATTATGACACTTCTTCTGGTGGTGTTCAAACAAGTTTTGAAGCTTGTGATTGTACTGTAAATACGGGTAATACCTTAACTATTGAAAACAACACTTATGTTTTGGTAGAAAATGATTTAACAGTAGATGGTAATGTGATTGTAAAAACCGATGGTTCTTTTGTGCAAGTCAATGACAATGCCAATGTAGATGGTGCAGTTTTATCTGATAAAACTAGGATAAGCGTAGAAAAAGAAACTGCGTATTTAGCCTCATATCATGAATACACCTATTGGAGTTCTCCTGTAAATGGAGAAATAGTTAGCGATGGCTTAGAAGAGGCTAACGACAATAGAATATATTATTTTAGTGGCCAGAATTTTAGAGATTCAACTGCTGAGACTAGTAATAACAATGCTACTGTTGCTGGACAGGACGACATAGACGATGATGCTAATGATTGGCAATTTGCTAATGGAGCAACTGTAATGTTGCCAGGTGTTGGTTATGCTTCTACTCACGATCCTAGTACGTTTATAAATCCTACATCGTACAGCTACACTTTTGAAGGTGCATTTAACAATGGTATTTTTAATGTCCCTATTTACAGAAATGATGCTGAAACAAACGACAACAACTGGAACTTTATTGGTAACCCTTACCCTTCCGCTATAGATGCGGACTTATTTTTAGCAGCTAATTCTAGTATAGACCAAACTGTTGGTGCTACAAACGGTGCCATATTCTTTTGGTCCCATAATACTGCCGCAGATGGTAATACCAACGGTAATGAAAACTTAAACTATGCTCAGAGCGATTATGCCATTATTAATGGCTCAGGAGAAACAATGGGAGGTGATATGGTAATGCCTAACAGATATATACCATCTGGGCAAGGTTTCTTTGTGTCAATGGATGATGGAGCAACTGCTTCCGTACATAGTGGAACCATAATGACAACTAATGTTGTGTTTAATAACAGTATGCGTGTTACAGGAAATAACGATCAGTTTTTTAGAACTGCTCAATACAATAAGTTGTGGCTAAATTTAACCTCAGATAATGGAGTTTTCAATCAGGTACTTGTAGCGTATGTAGATGGAGCAACTGATGGTGATGATGGCATGTACTATGATGCTCATAAAAATTTATCTTCTGATTTGTATTCTGGCATATATACTATAATAGATTCTACAATTGACAAAAAATTTGCTATTCAAGGTAAAGACCCTTACAATTTGAATATTGATGAAGTTATTCCATTAGGATTTAGCACTACTATAGAAGAAGCAACCATCTATACGATTTCAATTCATGCCACTGAAGGTAATTTTATGGGCGAAAATGATATTTTTGTCATTGATTATGACTTAAATATTATCCATAATCTAAAAACATTTGACTATAACTTTACATCTAACAGTGGGGAATTTAACAATCGTTTCGAAATTGTATTTACTCCTGAAGCGCTTTCTGTAAATGACAATATTATTACTGCAAACGACCTTATTATTACCGAACTTAACAACGGAGAGGTACAAATAAAAGTTAGCGAACAGTATACTATACAGCATGTTGAAATCTTAGATGTTCTAGGAAGACAAGTTTATAGCTTAACGGGAAATAGTTCGGCTGAAGTTTATAATTTATCTAAACTAAGTAATGCAGCATATATAGCTAAAGTAACTTTGTCTAACGGACAAGTAATTAGTAAAAAGGCTATTAAACAACGTTAGATTGATAAATAATATAACATTAAAACAAAAGGTCTCAATATGAGACCTTTTGTTTTTTAAAAAGCATATTGCAACGCTATTATTAAATTTCTGCCTGCAGCAGAAATACCTGAGGAATAAGGTCTGTACCGTTGATCTGTAATATTTTCTAAACTTGCTGTAAGTGTCAATTTATCTTTCCACTGGTATTGTGTTCGTAAGTTTAAAGTGTACCAGGAAGGTGAATAAGGATTGCCGTCTGAATCTTTAGCATACAAATAATCTTTAGAAAACTCAGATGGAGCTAATTGATTAAATGATAACTCGCTGTTGTATACCAAAAAAGCATCAAAAAGCAATTGGTCTTTTTTCCAAATAAGATGAGTTCTTCCAAAATTTGGTGCCACGTGTCTTACAGGAACTTCTACTCCATTATCATCTTCGGTTCCTCCAATAACATTATACTGTGAGCGTAGTTTTAACGCCTTTGAAAAATTAACTTCTGCACCAACTTCAAAACCATAAATCCAGGCTTTAGAAGCATTTTGTATGGCTTGTACTGAACTTAATTCACCATCATAAACAATTTCCGTTTCTCCATTAATATCAAAATCTCTTCTAATTAATGCATTGTCTAAAAAGGTGTAATAGGTAGCCATATCTAACACAACCTTGTTTTCAAAATTCAGCTTTAAACCTAATTCTCCACCATAAGCATACTCTGGTCTTAGATTATTATTTGGCACCACAACAGATCCAGGTTCAGAATCGAACACCTTACCTATATCGTCAATATTTGGTGCTCTAAACGCTGTAGAGGCATTGAGTTTCCATTGTATCATATTACTTGGAGACCATGTTATACCTGCCGTACCTGTTAATGCTCCTGTATTAATGTCTGCGTTATCAAAAGGAAGATTTAAAAAGACATTATTTTCCGTAAAATCGGCTTTAGCAATAATCTGATTATATCTTAAACCTGTTTGAAACACAAATTTAGAATTAGGTTTATATTTTAGACTTGTATATGCTGCCAAGGATTGCCATGTAGCTCCATCTGGATAACGTGTTACCGTAGTCGAGTTTTCGTTAGTAGCTATATTTTCGTCATAGCCTTCTGAGTGGACGGTATTATGCAAATATTCTATTCCATAAAAAAGACTTGTTTTTCTGCTTAGATCTTTTTCAAAATCTATATTAAATGAAATAGCATCGACAGCCTCAGCACGCACAGCCCTAATATCTGATTGAAAATCTCTATCTTTTCGACTCTCCTTAAAATTTTGATACGCTAAATTAGTTTGAAACTTATCATATAAATTAGAACTGCTACTGTGTTTGGTTAGCTGAAAATTTCCCATGAACCATTCTTGTGGGCCATAGTTCCATTCTGCCGAACGCAAAACCCCTCCTCTTGGTCTTATAAGTCTATCATACCTTGAATAATCTGAGGTTGTAGTATAATACATTCCTAAGTCAAACTTTAGATTATCTTTAGGTTCGTACCTCACCTTTTGCATGAGGTTTATTTGGTTATATCCTGTCGGTTTTTGCACCCTTGGATTGTCATTTGCTATGATAACATCTTCCCCATTTTGCCTAATAACATATTCTGGTCTTAAGTACTCATCTGGTCCATGGCTACCCATTCTTAAGTCATCAAAATCTGTAAAGCTAACATTGGTTAAAAATGCCCACTTTTTATAGCCAAGGTTAAAATCTAAATGTGTTGTTTTTTCGTCATTAGCACTAGCATAACGCATCATGGCATTACCGCTAACTATAGACGCTTCTTTATATGATAATTGTGGTGTTTTGGTATAGAAACTCATAACTCCACCAATAGCATCACTACCATAAACAACAGAGCCAGCTCCTAGCGTTACTTCGGTATTTTGAACTGATAAAGGATCGATGGAAATAACGTTTTGTAGGTTACCTCCTCTGAAAATGGCATTATTCATTCGTACACCATCAACAGAGATAAGTAATCTATTTGTTGAAAAACCTCGTATCATTGGGCTACCTCCTCCCATTTGACTTTTTTGAATAAACACATTACCTGTATTATCCAACAGATCTGCACTGGTTTGCGGATTAGCTAAGGCTATTTCTTTAGCATTTACCGCGACTATAGACTGCGGAATGTCTTTTTTGCTTTGTTCAAACTTTGATACCGAAATTACTATTTGCTTAAGACCTTCTACTTTGGGTGTTAAATAAACGATGTTGTTGTTTTGAGAGATTTCAACTTTTCTTAGTTCTAATGTCTCATACAGTAAATTCTGAAAATAGATGACCTCTCTACCATTAAACTTATTTAGGTTAGCGTTGCCATCAAAGTCGGTGACCTCGTATTTTGTTTTCTGTAAATTATACAGAGAAACCCCAGAAATTGGCTGATTGGTGCCCTCTTCTAAAACCGTAATGGTCTGTGCAAATATACTAGTACAACATAGGCACAGAATTATACTAAAAATGATATTACATTTTAGTTTTATAAACATCTTCATTAAAATCTTTTCGTAAAAATTGCCTAATGAAACACTTCATTTAGCACTTGTAATGATTTTGGTTTCTTAAACCCGTCCAAATGTAACTCAAAATAATGCAATAACATGTTTAAAAACTCTCGTCTTTGTTTTGCATTAATCTTAATGCTTTGTAAGGCATCAAAATTTGTGCCCAACAACTGTTTTAAGAGTGTTAAATTTTCTCCAGAAAGCGAATAAATACCATGGTTAGACGATTCAAAAATTCCTGATTCTAAATTAAAATACGGAAACTCCATATTCTTACTTTCAGGCTGAAAACCAAGGTAGCGTGTTAACTTCAACAAAAACAGCAGATGAAAATTAGAAAACTTCTCAGAGCTATCGAGATACTGTAATGCAATTTCAAGGTAATTAAAAAGTGGTTCGTTTCTCTCTTCCTCCTTTAATACATTTGAAAGAATCTCAGATAGAAATAACACAATAGAACTTTTATAAATATTAGAGTGTAAGCTGTGATATATGTAACTAAACTTTACTTCTTTAATTCCTTGAAGCGACCTATTGGTTTTAAAATTCTCTTCGAATTGTAGCTGAGACAAAGCCTGAAAATAAATGGTCTTACTACTTCCCTTTTGAGACTTTAAAACTCCTCTTATAATATAACTAATTATACCACGCTCTTTGGTGTAGCACTTTACGATAAGATCGTTATCTCTATATTTTAATTTTGAAAGAACAATGCCTTGGTTTTTTGTAAGCATCTTATCGCACTATAAGAACTTTTAGAACTTTTGTTTCAAACGAATCTAAATCGGATATCATCACAAGGTAAACTCCTGTTCTAACAATAGAGTTTGCTAGGTTTTTACCATTCCATACAGCAGTACCACCATCTATGGCAAAATTATAATTGGCCGTAGAAGATCTTAAGTTAATATTAGACTGTGCTTCTGCAACAAGATTGCCTTCTATATCAGTAATCTTAATATTAACATTTTCGGTAAGACCACTAATTTTAACACCTTTATTAATATCGTTTAAATCATTATATCCCAGCACATCATACTCAGGTCTTACAGGATTTGGATATGCAAAGGCATCTTCAAGTGTTTCGTCTGGTTTAGACCCACCAGCTCTAAATGAAAGCATACCTCTTGTAGTTGCTATATATACAATACCATTAATAGGGTCTATGGAAATATCTGTAATACGGTTAGATGGTAAAGGTGAGTTATCCTTTGTAAAATGATAAATTGTATTTTGTCCATCAGGCGAAAAATAAAATACTCCAGCATCTACAGTCCCTATCCATTTATTATTAGACCCATCTACTTCTATATCTGTTATGGTTTGATATTCTAACAACTCTTGAGCTATACCATCTTCTAAAATAATAATGGAGCTAAGGGTTGGATTAGGATCATCAAAAAAGCCAGAAGTGTTATAAAGTACCCTTAATCCTGAAAATGTACCTACCCATAATTGATTTCTGTTATCGATTTCTAAGGCGGTTACCCTAGGGTAAGGAAGGTTGTTCTGCTCTTCGGATGTTATGTTCTTTAGAGGGTTAGCAAGACTTTCATTATAGGCATAAAGACCATTAGAATAGCCACCAATCCATTTGGTGCCATTATTATCTATTGCAATATCAAAAAAGCCAAACTCTCCTAACAAGGTATCTTCTATAATTGAAGAAAAATCGTACCCTTGCCAACTCCCTGAATTTGGGTCGTAAGATTTTAAAGGATTGGGCGCACGTGCAGACATGCTCCAAAGTACTCCGTCATTATCAAAAGCAGATGCTGAAACTCTTATACTTATATAGTTTGGGGCACCCGGAACCACCAGAGATTCTAACCCACTATTCTCCTGGTTATATAATATTGTAGGCTCAAAATTATTTATTTCTAAAATCCCATCATGGAATGAACCCACAAAAACTTGGTTTGGATTAAAAGGGTTAACTGATATTCTAGCTAAATCTCGTGCTCCAAAAACACTGTCAAAAGGAATGTCCTCCCATACTTCATCTTTTAGATAACTTAAACCTCTTGAGGTTAATGGAGCTGGATCAAAAGCAGGTGTGTAATTACCAAAAGTAGCCCAAACAACCTCAGATTCTGCATTAAGCCTAAATATTTCATTAAACAATGGTCCATTTGGTTTCACTTCTGTATAGGTTAAGCCATCTGAAACACCTGTTTTTAAAACACCAAAATCTTCTGTACCAATATAAACTTCATCATTAATTTGAACAGCAGAAGAAAAACGGGTATCAAAATCTTCATTGCTTACATAGCTTGCTATTAGCTGTACATTTTCATCATAAACCTGTATAGTATTGACATTTGAAATAATTAAGTTGTTTTCGCTTACCTCTGTATCTGTTGGTACTAAGGGTAAAACAAATAGTTGTGTAAAACTGGTATTTGTTATTTCAAAAAAAGATCGATTAGCCCGTATTGCATAGGCATAATCTCCAACGGTATTAACATTGATAAAGTTACCCGGTAAAAAGGTCTGCCATTGAGAAAAGTCAATAAGATTAGGATTACTTAAATCTGCTTTCTTTAAACCATTGGCACTAGAACAAGCTGCAAAAATTTCATTATTTAATACTGTAACCTGATTTACAATAATCTGTGAGCCTCCATTCCCTAAAAAATACGTATCACCAAACTCTAATCGATCTAAGTCATAAACAGAAACGCCATAATCTGTAGAAATATAGACCAAGCCTTCATGCTCATAAAAGTGATTAATAGATTTATTTGCTGGTGTAATATTCTCTTTTTCTAAAATATCAACTACAGTCAATACAGAGTTATCTATTTCTGAGTAAACTTCTATTAGACCCGTTTCGTAGCCAATAACCAAATATTGAAATTCTTCACTATAAAGAATTGTTGTAATCTGCTCTCCAGACAACCCTTCTACAGTAGTGATTGTTTTTATTTCTTCTGTTAAGGTATCATACTCAAAAACAGCATTTTGAGCAGCTGCGTATATCTTATCATTACCACTTACAACATCTACTATATCATTGTATGAGAAATGTGCTTGCCATAATGTAGAAAAATCTTGCGCGCCTAGATTAAGTGATAAACCAAAAAAGAATAGTAAAAATCTAAAAACAGTTTTATGCATTATAAATTGTTTGCTCAAATATATTTAATACTAACGATAATATTGCACTAATCATATAATATGTAACAAAAAAAGCTTCCACTATAAATGGAAGCTTTTACTTACTTTGAATTCCTAAATTATATAACTCCTTGAGCTAACATTGCATCAGCAACTTTAACAAAACCAGCTATATTAGCACCTCTTACATAGTCAACTGTACCATCATCATTCTTACCATATTCAACACAAGAGTCGTGAATATCCTCCATGATATCTTTTAATCTTGCATCTACTTCTTCTCTAGTCCAACTTAAACGCAAAGAGTTCTGACTCATCTCTAAACCAGAAGTGGCAACACCACCAGCATTTGACGCTTTACCTGGAGCAAATAATATTTTTGCTTCATGGAATTCATGGATTGCTTCTGGAGTTGATGGCATATTAGCACCTTCAGAAACACAAATACAACCATTGTCTATTAGAGCTTTAGCCTCTTCTCCATTTAACTCATTTTGGGTAGCACAAGGAAGCGCAATATCACACTTAACAGACCATGGTCTCTCACCTTGGAAATATTTAGCATTTGGATACTTATCAACATACTCGCTGATTCTTCCACGTTTATTATTCTTAAGATCCATTACAAATTGTAATTTCTCAGTATTAATACCTTCTTCGTCATAAATATAGCCACCAGAATCAGAAAGTGTAAGCACTGTTGCTCCTAACTCTATGGCTTTTTCTGCAGCATACTGTGCTACGTTACCAGATCCTGAAATAACTACTTTTTTACCATCAAAAGAATCTCCTTTTGTTTTAAGCATATTTTCAGCAAAGTAAACATTACCATATCCTGTAGCTTCTGGTCTAATTAAAGATCCTCCCCAAGATTGTCCTTTACCTGTTAAAACACCTGTAAATGTATTTCTCAATTTTTTATACATCCCAAACATGAAACCAATCTCTCTTGCTCCTACTCCTATATCACCTGCAGGAACATCTGTATTATGACCAATATGTCTGTATAATTCGGTCATAAAGGCATGGCAAAAACGCATAATTTCGTTATCTGATTTCCCCTTAGGATCAAAATCAGAACCACCTTTACCACCACCCATCGGTAAAGTGGTTAAACTATTTTTAAATACTTGCTCAAATGCTAAAAACTTAAGAATACTAGCATTTACTGTAGGATGAAAACGCAAACCACCTTTGTATGGTCCAATAGCAGAATTCATTTGCACTCTGTAACCTCTGTTTACCTGGATTTCACCAGAATCATCTACCCAACTTACTCTAAATGAAATTAGACGTTCAGGCTCTACCATTCGTAAAAGAATGTTTTTACCATTGTAGATTTCGTGCTTGGCAATGTAAGGAATAACTGTTTCAGCTACTTCTTGAACCGCTTGTAAAAACTCAGGTTCGTGCCCATTTCGCTCTCTTACAAGATCTAAAAAAGCTTCAATTTTATCTTTCATATAAAAAATTGTTAAGAAATTGTGATTTATAGGGTGCAAAGATACGTTATCTCTAAAAATAAAGGCTTATTTTTTTTATATTCTCAATTATTTTTTAAATATTTAGATTTTGTAATAAAATTCTTCTCCCTAAAAGAAATTTGCATTTTGTCCGTTTTATTTTGTAGTTCGTCGAGTTTTTATATATTTGTTCGGCAACCGCTTAATCATAAGTGTTATATGGCAAGACATATTAAAAAATTAATAATGTTGTTTGGGTTGATGAGTGCAATTCAAACTTCTTCTGCCCAATTGGGCTTTTCTCATGAAATAGGTGCTTTTGTTGGAGCGGTTGCGTTTCAATCTGACTTTGGAGTTAGAAGTGATTTTGAGACAAATTCTGGCAACACAGGTGTTGCATTAGGGATTGTTCACTATATCAATTTTGCTTACAGAGCAGATTGTAATTGTTATAGCACAGACACATACTTTAATGACCATTTTAAATTAAGGAGCGAAATTTCTTGGAATAAAACTTCTCTTAGTCACTTTGGGAAATGGGTAGATGATTCTAGAACCAGTATCAATGCTGACAAGCTAAGAGCCCATAGTGGCGAAGCTGAAAATTGGGATATAGGTATGCAACTAGAATATTTTCCAAGAAGTGTAAGAGCTTTTTCTGCAGGTGCTTATTCTTTTGCCCCTTTCGTAGCTGTGGGTGCTCATTTTGTTTCTTTTAACCCAAGTGTTGAAACCACATATGGTGATCGTAATATTTTAAACAACGATAATTTTTATGGCGGATGGGATGCTGTTTCTAACGGAGATCCTTTTATTAGTGCAGAGTCAGGCTCTACATGGTCTGTAGTAGCCAGTGTTGGTACACGATACAAACTCACCATACTATCTGACTTATTTGTAGAACTAAGATGGCAATATTATTTTGATGATTTTATTGATGGTTTAGACCACAAAATGCCTTCTAACAAAGCCAACGATTGGAATCTATGGCTGAATTTTGGTTACATTTATTATTTGGATTAGTAAAAAGACCTATCCTATTGCTTGTTTAAGGTCAGCAATTAAGTCTTCTTTATCTTCTATTCCAACACTCAATCTAATTAAAGAATCTACAATTCCTGTTTTTTGGCGTTCTTCTTTGGGTATACTAGCATGTGTCATACTTGCAGGATGACCTGCTAATGACTCTACTCCACCAAGAGACTCTGCAAGGGTAAAGATTTTTAGGTTTTCGACTATCTTAATAGCTTCTTCGTAATTATTCCCTTTAGTTGTAAAAGAAACCATACCACCAAAATCGCTCATTTGCGATTTTGCGATTTCATGATTAGAGTGGTCTTCAAAGCCTGGCCAATATACATCTTCAATTTTTGGATGAGATTTTAAAAACTCAGCTACAGCCTTACCATTTTCACAATGACGCTGCATTCTAACATGTAATGTTTTTATACCTCTAAGAACCAAGAAAGCATCTTGAGGACCACAAATAGCACCACTTGCATTTTGAATAAAATATAACTTATTTGCTAATTCTTTATCTCTTACAACCAAAGCACCCATTACCACATCACTATGACCTCCTAAATATTTAGTAGCTGAGTGCATTACGATATCTGCACCTAAATCTAACGGTTGTTGTAAGTATGGAGTTGCAAACGTATTATCTACCGCAAGTAATAAATTATACTTTTTAGAAATAGTCGAAACTGCCTTAATATCAATAATATTCATCATTGGATTGGTTGGTGTTTCCACCCAAATGAGTTTGGTTTTTTCAGTTATAAAGTCTTCGATATTATTGGCATTATTCATTCCTATGAAGTGAAACTTGATTCCAAAATCCTCATATATTTTAGTAAAAAGCCTGTATGTACCACCATACAAATCATTTGTAGAAATCACCTCATCTCCTGGATTTAGCAATTTTAAAACTGCGTCAATCGCTGCCAAGCCAGAGCCAAAAGCCAGCCCGAAATTTCCATTTTCTAAACTTGCGAAGGATTGTTCAAGAGCATGTCTTGTAGGATTGTGAGTTCGAGAATACTCATAGCCTTTGTGATTACCTGGTGACGTTTGAGCATACGTAGTCGTTTGATAAATCGGTGGCATTACAGACCCATAAGCTGCATCGTGCTCTTGACCTCCATGAATCGTTTTTGTGTTAAATTTCATTATAATTTCTAAATGGTTTATCTTAATCGTGGTAACTTTACAGAAACAAGATTCTTTAAGGCATAACAAATTTAATCTATAATTCGTTCTTAAATAAGCACTACAACACCTTTAATGAATGATTAACAAAAACCACATTTCGCTTTTATTTCTATACTTAACTTTAATTTTTTCGTGTAGTAATGAAACTAAGACTATAAGTTTTGAAAACAATTCATACGAAAATCATTATGAAGCCGATATTTCTGTTTCTATTGATGAGGCTATTGGCAATAGTGAAGTAAGTAAGATTATAAACTTCAAAATAAAAGAAGCTATTATTTCAACACTAAGTGATGTCACAAAAAAAACAAGTCTAGAGTCTGTCTTAGAAGATTTTGATACTGAATTTATAACTTTTAAAAAGCAATTTCCAGAAGCATCTCATCCTGCCTGGGAGCTACACATAGAAACCGAAAAGGCTTACCAATCTGAAGAGGTTATTACCTTATCTATTAACACTTACGAGTTTAAAGGTGGTGCTCACGGAAATGATAAAATTAAGTTTTTAAATCTTAACGCTAATACAGGTGAGGTTTACAAGCTTAATGACATTATAGATAATTCAGACGGTTTTAAGACACTTGCAAAGGACCATTTTTTAAAATCTATTGATGCCGATAAAGAAAATAATCAAATAGAAGATTACTTTTTTGGAAAACCATTTCAGTTACCTGAAAATATTGGTTTCAGTGAAGATGGTTTAGTTTTTCTTTACAATGTATACGAAGTTGCTTCTTACGATCAAGGTTACACCGAGTTTGTTATTCCTTTTGATGCAGTTGACCCATATCTAAAAGTTAAGTAAGCATTCTATCAATAATCGTCTTAAAAAGTGCGTTCTTTGCAACGCTATAAATACAAGCTAAATAAGCTATGAAAAAAATCTATCACCTAAGTACTTGTGATACTTGTAAAAGAATCATCAGCGAACTAAATCTTCCAAAGGATTTTCAACTTCAGGACATAAAGACCGAAGCAATTACTGAGAAACAAATTGAGGAGATGCGTAGCTTAACTGATAGTTACGAAAGTCTCTTTAGCAAACGTGCCAGACTGTACAAAGAATTAGATTTAAAGAATAAATCTCTTACAGAAGACGATTATAAAAATTACATATTAGAGCATTATACATTTCTTAAACGACCAGTAATTATATTCAATGACAAAATATTTATTGGTAACTCTAAAAAAGTAGTTGAAGCGGCAAAAAAAGCAATAAATGAATAGTAGAAAGTATGCGTTAGCTGCTCTGTTTACAGTACAGCTACTATACGGTCTTAACTATACTATTGCTAAAACCGTAATGAACGAAAACTATATTAAACCGTTTGGTTTTGTTCTCCTTAGGGTTATAGGTGCAACAGCCCTATTTTGGTTGATTGGTTTCTTTTTCCCGAAAGAAAAAATTGATAAGAGAGATTACATCAAATTTATTGTTGCAGCAATATTTGGTATGGTAGTAAATCTCTTATTCTTTTTTAAAGGATTAGAATATACCTCACCTATTCACGCGTCAGCTATAATGACTATTGTTCCGGTGATTATCCTTGTGCTTTCCTCTTACTTTCTGAAAGAAAAAATAACATCAAAAAAAATTGCAGGTATTGTAATTGCGCTTTTTGGCGCTTTGGTTCTTACCATTTACGGAAAATCAGGTAGAGTTGGAGACAACATACCACTGGGTAATTTCCTTATCCTAGTTAATGCCATTTCATATAGTATATATGTAATCCTAATTAAAAAGCTGACCGAAAAATACCATCCGGTAACATTTATAAAATGGCTGTTTTTAATTGGTTTGTTTATGCTAATCCCTTTTGGTTATAATGAATTAGGAGAAGTGCAATGGCATTCATTTACACCATATATTACATTCTCAGTAATCTTTGTTGTTGTTGGCGCAACTTTCGGTACTTATTTGTTAAATCCTTACGCGCTTAGTATGCTAAAAGCTTCTACTGTTGGGATTTTTATCTACCTGCAACCTGTTATTGCTACACTTTTTGCTCTTGCTGTTGGCGCAGATTTTATAGATGCAATAAAGATTGGAGCCATGATTCTAATTTTTACAGGTGTATATTTGGTAACTGTAAAGCGAAAACAGAAAAAGTAGTTTGTCTCTTAATTCTGAAATATTTAAAACCGTTGATTCTATTCCTAAATCGTACTGGGAAAGCCTCAATTGTACTAGCAATATTTATTATTCGCCAGAGTTTTTAAAAGCTTTTGAAATTGCAAATACCGATATTGAGTTTAATTATATTTTCATTTTAAAAGGCGAAGAAGCTATAGCTTTTGCTAACACTCAGATTGTAACCATTGGCATAGAAACTATTACCAAAAACATTGCTATGTCTCATAAATTGAGGAACGTAGTAAATAACCTGTTTTGCAATAATCACATCAAAGTATTGTTTTGTGGTAATGTGTTTCTAAGTGGTGAATATGGTACATTTTTAAAGGAAGGCGAACCTAAGGTAGAAACTTTTAGAGCCATTGCAAAAGCTGTAAAAAAACTCTATCGCTGCAAACGTCTCAGTACTATCTTTATTAAAGATTTTGAAGACGAATCACTCTACATTACAGATCATTTAAAAGCTTTTGATTATGCATCCATGCATGTGGAACCTAACATGATTATTTATCTTGATTCTACGTGGAAATCTTTTGAAGATTACACTTCAGCTTTAAAGTCTAAATACAGAGTAAAAGCCAATAGAGCTGACACAAAAAGTGAAGTTTTAGAATCTAAACTCTTAAGTGAAGAAGACATCAAAATGTACTTAGATGAGCTACAAGCTTTATATCAAAACACAATAGATAATGCAGATTTTAATGCTCAGATACTAAACCTAAATACCTATACTCAACTAAAAAACACTTACAAAGACAATTTTATTGTTAAGGGTTATTTTCTGGAAGGAAAGCTTGTAGGCTTCTTGTCAGCAATGCAAAATGGCGACCATCTTGATGCGCATTTTATTGGCATAGACTATTCAAACAATAAAGAATATGCAATCTATCCTAGAATTTTAAATGACTATGTTCGCTTAGGAATAGAAACTAAATCCTCTCAAATAAATCTTGGCAGAACAGCTTCTGAAATTAAGAGTACACTTGGCGCACAACCAAAAACTTTAACTTGTTATTGCAGGCATAAGTACGCATTACCAAATAAAATTCTTAAGCCCTTTATAAAGAATGTTCATATAAAAACATTCAAGCAGCATCAACCGTTTAAATAAATTCCTGCGAAAGCAGGAATCTCTTGGTCTTAATTTACCAACCCTTTGTGCTTATCTTGAAGGGGTTTATTTACCTTAAATCTCAAGTGGCTTCGGTCTCACACCATGTTTCCTAGTATCCTCTTTGGTAAGCACTTTATAGTTTTCAGACTTAGGAAATGTATGTGCCAACTTTAATAATTCGTCAGGCAAACCAGTCAGTTTTCTAGCTTTTAAATCTATCCATGCACCTTGCATTTCGCAGTAGGCCAAATTCTCTCCTTTATGGTTATAAAAATTATGTTCAAACATAAACAGCATTCCATCCTCACTCAAACCAGACACTTCAATAGTAACTGTAATTGGTGTTCCAATAAAGGATTCTTTAAAATAGTACATATGCTCATAGAATACTACAGGTCCAATATTATGCTTCATAATTTCTGGCATAGAAAAGCCTTGTTCGCTAAAAAAAGACATCCTTGCATGGCTCATAAAATTAGTATACGCAGAATTAGCTAAGTGCCCATTAGCATCAACATCGCTCCAACGGATTTCAAATTGTTTTTTGTACATGGTAAATTTTTGGTTTTGATAAACAAAGTTAACAAACCTTATTATGCATGCATAAGAGTTTCTAAAAAATTTAAAATAATTTCAGAACCGCTGATTTTTGTACCTTTGCCCAACTTTAATCGCATCTTTTAATGATACAATCCATGACTGGTTATGGGAAATCAGTTTTACAACTCCCAACCAAAAAAATATCTATAGAACTAAAATCACTTAACAGTAAGAATTTAGACGTTAATGCACGCATGCCTTCTATGTATCGTGCAAAAGAATTAGATATAAGAAAGCTTCTGGCTAAACATTTGGTTAGAGGAAAGGTAGATTTTTCGCTTTATGTTGAAATTACTGGTGAAGACACCAGCTCTAAAATCAATAAAACAGTTGTAAAAGAGTACATTAAACAACTAAAGGATGTGGTTGATGGAGATGACGTAGAGTTGTTAAAAATGGCCGTTCGCTTACCAGATGCCGTGACTACAGAACGAGATGACATTGACGAAGAAGAATGGTTAAAAATTGCAGAAAGCATTAATGAAGCCATCTCTAAAATCGTAAACTACAGAGAAGACGAAGGCGCAATTTTAAAGCAAGATTTTACGGATAGAATTTCAACGCTAAAAGAATTACTAGACAAAGTTATTGCAATAGATCCTGAGCGCATTGAAGGAGTTAGAGCGCGTTTAGAAAAAGGAATTGCAGACATTAAGGAGAAGGTAGATGAAAACCGTTTTGAGCAAGAGCTTGTTTACTATATTGAAAAATTCGACATCACAGAAGAAAAAGTAAGGTTAGACAATCATTTAGATTACTTCATTAAAACCCTGAACTCTGATGATTCTAACGGAAAAAAACTAGGCTTTATCTCTCAAGAAATTGGTAGAGAAATCAATACTATTGGCTCAAAATCAAACTATGCACCTATGCAAAAGCTCGTGGTACAAATGAAGGATGAGCTCGAAAAAATAAAGGAACAGTTATTGAATGTGCTTTAATTAAAAACAAATCTACGTGTCTAAAGAAGAATTAAAAAAACAAGGCAAGCTTATTGTATTTTCGGCACCTTCTGGTTCTGGTAAAACCACAATTGTTCGTCATTTATTAAAACAACCCGAATTAAATTTAGAGTTTTCAATATCTGCCACCTCTCGTGAACCTCGTGGTAACGAAGTGCATGGTAAAGATTATTATTACCTCTCGCTAAAAGAATTTAAAAATAAGATTAAGAACGATGAGTTTTTAGAGTGGGAAGAAGTTTATAGAGACAACTTTTACGGCACATTAAAAGCTGAAGTTGAACGTATTTGGGCAAAAGGCAAACACGTTATTTTTGATATTGATGTATCTGGTGGCCTACGTATAAAACGAAAATTTCCAGAGCAAACCTTAGCAGTTTTTGTAAAACCACCAGACTTAAACGAATTGGTGAGACGTCTTAAAGAACGTGGTGAAGAAAGTCCAGAAAAAATAAGTATGCGTGTTGCAAAGGCACCTGCAGAGTTAGCAACTGCTCCGCTTTTTGATGAAATTGTAGTGAACTCTAATTTGGAAGAAGCACTAGAAAACGCATATAAGTTAGTTTCTGATTTTATAAACAAATAACATGAAGGTTGGATTGTATTTTGGCACATTTAACCCAATACACATTGGTCATTTAACGATTGCAAACCACCTTGCTGAACACAGTGATTTAGACCAAATTTGGTTTGTAGTAACACCTCAAAGTCCGTTTAAGAAAAAAAACAGTATGCTCGATAATAGACAGCGTTATGAAATGGTTTACCGAGCAACAAAAGACTATGATAAATTAAAACCAAGTGATATAGAATTTGGGTTAAAACAACCCAACTACACCATAGATACGCTAACTTATCTTGAAGAAAAATTCCCAGATTATGAATTTGCCCTAATCATGGGAGAAGACAATTTAAAAAGTTTTCATAAATGGAAAAATTATGAGTTAATACTAGAGAACTATAGCGTTTATGTATATCCTCGTATATCTGAAGGCAAAACAGATACTCAGTTTAAAGATCACCCAAAAATTCACCATGTAGATGCACCTATTATGGAATTATCTTCAACATTTATTAGAAATTCTATTAAAGAAGGTAAAAACGTTCGTCCTATGTTACCTCACTCAGTTTGGGAATATATTGACGAAATGAATTTTTACAAATAAGCTTCCTTATTTCCAAGTATTAGAAATGATAAAAAGCATTTTCCAAGTGCTCAATGTTATAGGTTTTGTTCTCTTTAACGATAGCAATAATATCAAACCTAACCTCAACATCTAAGTCGTTTTCAGTGACATATTCGTCAACTGCTTTCACCAGGTTTTTAATTTGCTTTGGCTTTACAAAATCTTGAGGATTTCCAAAATCTAACGAACTTCTTGTTTTTACTTCAACTATTGCCAAAACATCACCTTTTTGAGCAATAATATCTACTTCGGCTTTATCAAAACGGTAATTACGTTCTACAATATCATAGCTATTTTCGATTAGAAATTCTACTGCTAGTTGCTCACCTTTTTTACCAAGTTCGTTGTGTTGTGCCATATTAACTTCCTATGAAAGCAGGAATCTTATTTAAAATATAAACTACTTTTTTCCTTCCCAACCTTCAACTCAACTTCTCTACCCAACACTAAAGCTCTATTATCATCTTCGTGACCCGCTGGCATATTAAAAGCTATGGGGAAATTATAATCTGCTAAAGCATCTAATATCAATTGTTCTACCGAGGTTCCCCAAAGTGTTGTGTTTTTTCTCAGTTTAGACATATCACCTACAACCAAACCATTAAGATTTTCAAAATAACCTGCACGCTTCATACTTTGTAGCATACGGTCTATATGATATTTGTACTCACCTATTTCTTCTATGAAAAGAATTTTTCCAGAGGTATCTAAACTTGTATCAGAACCCAACATGGTATGAAGTATCGTTAAATTTCCACCAATCAATTGACCTTTTGCTTCACCTTCTCGGTTATATTTAGAACCTTCTAAATCATAATTTGATGGATTACCAAACAAGGCAGCTTTAAACGTATCTACAGATTCTTGGACTTCTGTAATATCTTGAGTTAGACTCACGCACATTAACGCATGCAAAGATTCAAACCCTTGATTATGCAACTGATTATGTAATGCTGTAATATCGCTGTAACCGATAATCCATTTAGGATTTTCTTTAAGCTTTGTATAATCTAATTTATCTAAAATTCTTACTGTACCATAGCCTCCTCTTGCACACCAAATAGCACTAATTGTAGGGTCGTCCATTGCTTTCTGTAAATCTTCACAACGTTCTTCATCTGTACCTGCAAAATGATCTGCCTTACTGAATACATGTTCACCAACAATAGCATTTAATCCCCATTCTTTTAACAAATCTACCGCTTGCTGAACTTCTCTCTCCCTGTTTTTTAAAATTCCTGATGGTGCTACAATAGCAACAGTATCACCTGCTTTTAAGTATGCTGGTCTTAAGAGTGTATCGTTCATTTTGAGTGAGTTATCTGTTTGATTTTGAGCATAAGCATATTGAATTATACCAAAACTAAGCGTAAAATAAAGAAGTAGTATTGAGTTTTTCAAATCCATAAAAACTGCTTTTTGTAAAGATAAAAGTATTTGTTTTAACCATAAACTATTTTAATACACCTTATGCCAACCAAAACCAAAGGTTAATCCTAAACCAAAGTAGCTCTCTTTACCAATGCTACCAAATAATTTAATACCAAAAGATCTTGAAAATGCGGTTGGTTTTCCAATGGGTATTAAGCCATATATGATTCTATATCTAGACTTTTCACGTTTAAAAAACTTAAATGATATTTCATAAGGAAAAGCCATATAATTAAGACTTGACCTTATGCGATTCCCCTCAACCTCTTTTCTATAAACCGCTGTATTTGTTGAAATTCCTCCTGAAAAACTCAATGAAGAACCATCAAAAATTAATCTTCTCCCATAAAGAAATGCATACTCTGCAAAAGAGTTTCCTTGAACATAAGCTGGAAAAATTAACACATTAGAAAGCCCTCTGTTTCTTTCTTTATTCTTAGAAGCTAAGTAATTATTTCTAAATGTAAAGAGATTTCCTTTTGACTGATAATTTAAGCTGTAACCAAAAACAAGACCATCTGCGCTTCCATTACCAAAACCCAAAACAGCTTCAATATAAGCTATTGGGTTCTCTTTCCCCTTTTCTTTAGTTTCTTGAGCATAAGTTAAAGTGGCACAAAAAATTGCGCCAATGATTAAATTAATTTTTTTCATTGCTTTTATTTCAAATCTAAAGAAAAAAAGTATTCTATTTAAAGTTAGAGAACATTATGTTTCAATACAAAAACTTAATAGTTATTTTTGCTGATTAAACGAAGTATTTATGTCAAAGAGATATACCATTACAGCTGCTTTACCATATACTAATGGTCCAATACATATTGGTCATTTAGCAGGTGTTTATGTACCAGCAGATATTTATTCGAGATATTTAAGATTAACAGGTAATGATGTGGCTTTTATTTGTGGTAGTGATGAGCATGGAGTTCCTATTACAATTAAAGCAAAAAAGGAAGGAGTTACACCACAGGACATTGTAGATAAGTATCATGCGATTATCAAGCAATCATTTGAAGATTTTGGTATTTCTTTTGACAATTATTCTCGTACCTCAGCGAAAATTCATCACGATACGGCTTCAGAATTCTTTAAAACACTTTATGATAAAAATGAGTTTGTTGAAGAAGTATCTGAGCAATTATATGATGAAGAAGCGAATCAGTTCTTGGCAGACCGTTTTGTGATTGGTACGTGCCCAAAATGTGGCTATGAAGAAGCCTACGGTGACCAATGTGAGAATTGCGGAACCAGTCATAATGCTACAGATTTAATAAATCCGAAGTCTGCCATTACAGGAAACACACCAACGTTGAAAGAAACCAAACACTGGTTTTTACCTTTAAATAAGCACGAAGAATTTTTACGTGAGTGGATACTAAAAGGACATAAAAAAGACTGGAAACCTAATGTTTATGGTCAAGTAAAATCTTGGGTTGACGACGGATTACGACCAAGAGCCGTAACCAGAGATTTAGATTGGGGAATTCCTGTTCCTGTAGAAGGTGGTGAAGGCAAAGTTCTTTATGTTTGGTTTGATGCACCAATCGGTTACATTTCTTCAACCAAAGAATGGGCAGAACGTGTCGGCAAAAACTGGGAAGATTACTGGAAAGACGAAAACACCAAATTAGTACACTTTATTGGTAAAGATAATATTGTATTTCACTGTATTATTTTCCCATCAATGTTAAAGGCTGAAGGTTCTTACATTTTACCAGATAATGTGCCTGCCAACGAGTTTTTAAATTTGGAAGGCAATAAACTTTCAACCTCAAAAAACTGGGCAGTTTGGTTACCAGAATATTTAGAAGATTTTCCAAACCAGCAAGATGTATTGCGTTATGCTTTAACGGCTAATGCACCAGAAACTAAGGACAATGATTTTACGTGGAAAGATTTCCAAGCTAGAAATAACAATGAGTTGGTGGCTATTTTCGGCAATTTCATTAATCGTGTTGCTGTACTAACCAACAAATATTACAATGGCGAAATTCCACAACCAGCAGAATTTAAAGCTATAGACGAGGAAACCTTGGCTGCTGTAAAAGCGTATCCTGCAGTAATTGCAAGTTCTATTGAGCGTTATCGTTTTAGAGAAGGTAGCCAAGAACTTATGAATTTAGCACGTCTCGGAAACAAGTATCTAGCAGACGAAGAGCCTTGGAAAACTATAAAAACAGACGAAGAACGTACTAAAACCGTAATGTTTGTGGCTTTACAAATTGCATCAGCTTTAGCAGTGTTAAGCGAACCGTTTTTACCATTTACGTCTAATAAATTGAAATCCATTTTAAATCATTCTGAACTTAATTCTGAATTGACTTGGGAAGACATTTCAACCAAAGACGTTTTACTTCCTGCAGGTCACAGCATCCAATCCGGAAAACCAGAATTATTATTTTCAAAGATTGAAGATGAGACCATACAAAAACAATTAGATAAGCTTGAAGCCAGTAAAAAAGCCAACGAAGCAGCCAACAAAAAAGTAGAGCCTCAAAAAGACGAAATTACTTTTGATGATTTTACAAAATTAGACTTACGCGTTGGTACTATTCTCGAAGCTGAAAAAATGCCAAAAACCAAAAAATTATTGGTACTTAAAGTTGATACTGGTATCGACACACGTACTATTGTTTCTGGTATTGCAGAAAGTTTTTCACCAGAGGAGGTTATCGGTAAACGTGTTACGGTTTTAGTCAACTTAGCACCAAGAAAACTGCGAGGCGTAGAAAGTCAAGGTATGATTTTAATGACTGAAGACGAAAGTGGCAATTTAGTGTTTGTAAATCCAAATATTGAAGGAGTTGCTAATGGTTTGAAGATAAGTTAACGCTTTATACTCTAACTAGATATCGTAAATTTGATAGTCTTCAGCATTTTGGTCAATTAATTTTTGAACATAACTAAGTTTTTACCATCAAAGCTTACTTCATATAACACATTTATAAACGTGGCTTTATGTAAAAAAATGATCTGAGAATGTTGTATTTGATTATATATATGCTCTGAAACATTAATACTACAATTACTGGTTTTTAACTGAAATTTTGTAGCGCTTCTATTGGAGGTTATCTTCAGTTTATCCTTCACCTCAGCTTTAGTAACTATTTTTAGGAACCCTTTACGACTAAATTTCGCATATTGATTGAATTTAATCAGCACCTTGATTGCATAATAAACCAATGCAATAACCAACGGAATTAGAAATATAAATATGCCTTTCCAAAGTACAAATAGCAAGATTGTAATAGGAATAAGAAACATTAAGTCTTTTCTAATAGACTTAAAAAAAACCTTCTTTACTAATTCTATGTCCTTTGTTCTCATAGGCACAGACTTTTCATTAGGCACAAAACTCTGTTTGTTTATTATGTTTGTGGTATCAGCAAAGTCTATTGTTTCTGTGTTTTTTTCTAAAATAGTAAAGGTTAAAATTTCCTTTTTTTTAGGACTAACTTCTAGATATACCTTATCCCCTAATTTCGTTTGGAAATAGTGTTTATAGGGAATACCGTGTTCTTTATTTTCTACGCTTACATAGTAATGCGTTTGTGTGGTTTTACGAGAAGAACCATAGCCGCTAGAACCTCCTCTACTACTATGCCGAGCAGAAGATGTGGTGTGTTTATTTATGCGTTTATCGGTTACAAAACCCGTATAACAATGCTTTACACCTTTTTTTAAATCGGTATAAGTACTCCAAAAAAAGTAAGAAATAACTGCCGCAAAAATAAACGCAATAGCAGTAAAAACAAAAACAGGAACCATTCCCATTTCACCATTTGGTAACACCAGTTTAAAAATGAAGAAAAAAATAGCACCTAGAAAAACACCAAACGCTATAAAAAACAAGTATTGCCTCTTAAGCTTCTTTTTATCCTCTAGCGATAATGGCTTTATTTTATATGAACTTTGATTTGTCATTTATATAGTTTTTAATTCAAAAAGAAGATGTATTAAAACGATTTTATAACACCTAACACATCTTTAAAATAATAGATTGTAAAAGCCATATTTTTAAGAACTAATGAAAAGGAAGCGGTTGTACATTTACATTTATAAAGTATAACAAAATGCCTAAAACTCATGATTTAGTTTTTAGGCTCATATTCTTTTTTGAGTTTGTACTGGCTCGTAATTCTTTTAGATTCATTAACAAAATAGGTACGCTCCTCATTACTTAAAAGTTCGATAATTTTAGATGTATTTTTTCTGGCATAAGGGTTAGGTAAATTAAGAAGATATTGATAAGCTACTTGCTTATCTAAGAGAAATAGCCGTTTTATAAAATTAGCATGACTTTGATTAACTCTATCTATTGGTTGTTTTGCAATCATATTATTATGATCCTTAATAACCATTGGTTTAAAATTTGCATTGTCCACCTTGTAAGTGCTAACATATAATTTTGCTAAACTTTGCAGAGCATCCTCAACTATTTTTGAAGGCGCTGTAGTGTTGTCATTCTGTGTGGCACTTTTTGCATAATCTACAATCAATTTACCCGCTTCAAATTCACCGTAGGTTTTAATATTTGTCTTTTTATCTAGTTTAACTCCTAAGCCTGTGATGTAACCATTGTGGGCAAATGCACCCTTATAGACAAACGCATCTGTAAAAAATTGCCCTGTATAATTTATTTTACCTTTATCGTCCCAATCTCCCATATAACTTTTCCCATCAGTCCACATATAACTACCTGCTTTATATGGTTGACCATTTTTAAAAAAGCCTTCGTAAACATCGCCTTGATTGTATGTTATAGATCCATAGCCATTTGCACAATCACCTAAGCAGTTTCCATTGGTTTTTTGGCTTAAATAGTCGGCAAACAAATTGGTTGTTAATTGACCGTCTGTGTAGATACCTGCTTCAACGGTTTCTCCGTTTTTTACAAAATAGCCATAGCCATGTTGCTTTGCATCTTTCCAATGACCATAATAGTGTAAGTTGCTTTGTTTCCAGTAATAAATGCCATAACCGTTGCGTTGACCTTCATAATAATTGCCATTATAGGTATCTCCATTAGCGTAAACAAACTGTGCGTAACCATGAAGCTTACCATTCTTAAAAAAGCCTTCTGCTTTAGCTCCACTTTTAAAAGTATACGTTCCGTAACCATCAGTGCAATTTCCTGATGTACAAGAAGTGTCTTCTACATTATTTTCTGACTGGTTTGAACTGTTTTCTTTTCCAATGGTATCAACTGAAGGATTAAAATATCTGCCTCTGTTAAAGTTTTCTGGTTTACTTAAATTATAGTTACTTAAAACATAAGATGGTGTGTTGTTAAAACCTAACACATAATCTTGAGTACCTTCTATAAATCCAAATACCTTGAAACCATTTATTTCTTTACCTTTTTCATAAAGTGTAATCTTTTTTTTGTCTTTTGAAGGCACATACCATATTTCATTACCTTTCGATGTCATGGAAACTACCGGAAATGCCCTAGTTTCATTTGATGTTTTGAGCATTGCATTTTCAGCAAAAAACATCTCTTGTTCATTATTAATTAAAATGTGATTAAAATATTTCTTGTATCTCCAATTATTAGAGATGTCATTCCTTTTATAATTTAAGCCGTCTTTAATAAGTAAGGTTTCATTTCCTTTTATTAAAAGAATATTTTTCTCGCCTTGTAAAAGTGGTTTATGAGGAATAATAGCATTTTTAGGCAACGATTTATCAAAGGCATTAGGAGCTATGAAATAGTTGTTTGTAAGTGGATTATAAAAAACATAATCATTACTGAAATTAAACGTAAGAGGTAAGTTAACTAACTTGCTATTTAATACAAGATGAGGTAAATAAATATTAGATGTCAAGTTGATATTTCCTGAAGTGTTTTTAACGGTCACTTTGGCGTCAAAATTTTCAAATTCCTTATGGTAAATAATAACTTGGTTAAACGGATTGCGAATTGGGTTACCGTTAGCATCAGTGTAAAAACGTTTAGTCCAATTACCCTGTATATCAAATTCATAGCTATAGATAATTTCTTCTTGTCTTTTCTTATCTATTCTTCGTACAATTAAACCATTTTTATAATGGTCTTCGCCTTTTAATACCAACGCACCTGTTTCTGAATGCTCATAATTAAAAACAATAAGTACATCTCCTTGTTTTTCATAAGTGTAGGTTCTAATCATTTCACCTTGCATTCTTTTTACCACTCTGTTTTTGCTATCATATTCATACAAAATACCTCCGCTGTAAACGAGGTTTCCTTTACTGTCGTATTTATATTCTGTGGTACCTAAAGTTGGTGACGTATATGAAACTATTCGGTCTAAATGATCTTTAGTAACATATTCGTTTGGATTAAAAAATATTTGATTCCCAAGCTTATCATAATATTGGTGAGTAGCCTGAAAGACATCACCTTTTAGTTCAGTTTTATTAAGATTGCAACCTTGAGGCACAGGATTAACAGGCGCATTCACCCAATCAATATTTTGCGCATAACCAATAAAATTTGCACATAGTATAATGCAGTAGAGTAATTTTTTAATCAAGTTCATAATAAAATATGTGATATTGAGGGTACACAAAGCTACTTTTTAACAAAACGGAATGCTATACGATGAATGTCGTATATTTTAGCTGCGTATCTTTCTATATTTGCTCCTTATTAGGATTAAGAAACATCTATTATATCAATGGTCAATTATATTTTATCTCATACCAAACTATCTAAAACTTCTATTCAAAACACTATAAAGTTACTCAACGAAGATTGTACCATTCCTTTTATTTCGAGATATAGAAAAGAAGCGACTGGCAATTTAGATGAAGTTGAAATTGGCCTGATTGTAAAGTTTAAAGAAGAATTTGAAGCCTTAGAAAAACGAAAAACATCCATCCTAAAAGCTCTGGAAGAACAAGATGTCTTAACGGAAAAATTGAAGCAGAGTATTGAGAACGCTGAAGATTTAACCACACTTGAAGACTTATACTTACCCTACAAGAAAAAGCGAAAAACCAAGGCTGAAACCGCTCGTAAAAATGGATTAGAACCTTTGGCTAAAATCCTAATGAGCCAAAACGCTAACGATATAGAATCTATTGCTTATAAGTATGTAAAAGGGGACATATCATCTACTGAGGAAGCTTTAGAAGGTGCCAGACATATTATTGCCGAATGGATTAACGAGCGTACAGATATTAGAAACGCTTTAAGACAGCAACTAGAACGCTTTGCACAGATAAGCACTAAAGTTGTTAAGGCAAAAGAAACCGAAGAAAAAGCACAAAAATTTAGAGATTATTTTGATTGGTCTGAAAGTTTGGGTCGTATTCCATCGCATCGCTTGCTCGCTATATTACGTGCAGAAAGCGAAGGTTTTATTAGAGTAAAAATTGAAATTGATGACGATAAAGCCTTAGAACGTATAGACCGAAAAATTATTCGGAGCAATAATGCCTGTGCAGACCTGTTAGAATTGGCAATTTCAGACGCTTATAAACGTTTGCTTTTCCCGTCTTTGAGTAAAGAAGCCTTAAATACCGCTAAAGAAAAAGCAGACGATGCAGCCATAACAGTCTTTGCAAAAAATTTGAGACAGCTTTTATTAGGCTCACCTATTGGCGAAAAACGTGTTTTAGCTATCGATCCTGGATTTAGAACCGGTTGTAAAGTAGTTTGTTTAGATGAAAATGGCAATTTAAAACACAATGAAACCATCTATCCGCACGCACCAAAAAACGACTGGACTGTTGCTCTAAAAAAACTGGCTTCACTTACCGAAGCGCATAAAATTGAAGCTATTGCTATTGGTAATGGCACAGCATCGAGAGAAACAGAAGCTTTGGTTAGAAAAATTCAATTTAAAAATGACGTTCAAGTTTTTGTGGTTAGCGAAGCAGGTGCAAGTATTTACTCGGCTTCAAAAATTGCACGAGACGAATTCCCAAATTACGATGTTACTGTAAGAGGTGCTGTGTCTATTGGTAGACGTTTGCAAGATCCTTTAGCAGAATTGGTAAAGATCGATGCCAAATCTATTGGTGTAGGTCAGTACCAGCACGATGTGGACCAAACAAAACTTCAAAAACAACTTGGTGTTGTTGTAGAAAACTGTGTAAATGCTGTTGGTGTTAATATTAATACTGCCAGTGTTTCACTTTTAAGTTATGTGTCTGGAATTGGACCAAAACTAGCGGAAAACATCGTTAACCACAGAACTGAAAATGGTGCGTTCTCATCAAGAAAATCAATAAAAAAAGTACCTCGTTTGGGAGAAAAAGCCTTTGAGCAATCGGCAGCATTTCTAAGAATTAAAGAGGCTAAAAACCCTTTAGATGATTCTTCTGTACATCCTGAAAGTTATGCTATTGTTGAAAAAATGGCTAAAGATGAAGGCATTTCAATTAAAGAATTAATAGGAAACAAAAGCCGACTTCAAAATATCGATTTAAAAAAATACTATACTGAAACCGTTGGTTTACCAACACTTAAAGACATTGTAAAAGAGCTAGAAAAACCTGGTTTAGACATTAGAGAAGAAGCCAAAGTTTTCACTTTTAATCAAAATATAAAAACCATAAACGATCTTCACGAAGGGCAACTTTTACCTGGCATTGTAAATAACATTACCAACTTTGGTTGTTTTGTAGATATTGGTATTAAGGAAAGTGGTTTAATTCATGTTTCGAATCTTAGCGACAACTTTGTTAAAGATGTTAATGAGCACGTGCATCTTCATCAACAAATTATAGTAAAAGTCTTGGATGTTGATGTTGACAGAAAACGTATTCAATTGAAATTGCATAAATAGTAAACTGCACAACAGAGGCTAAACGTCTATACTTTTTTTATTTCACCTATGTAAATGAGCTTCTTTTATAATTGGGAAGACAATTTTTATTTTAACTACTTATTCGCAAAATAAAGTAAGCCTAAAATGTATTAAGGTCTTTTAGTTTTTATTCTTTTAGCGTATCTTTTAGTTCTAAAATCTTAGTTATTAAATTTTTCTAAAAAATGAAAACATCCAATCGTTATAGAGTTCATTTATTCTTGTTTAGTGTTTTTTTTAGTATTATAAACCTCTCTTTTAGCCAAGAGGATGAACAACTAATCAAAGCTTACACAGACTATCATAAAACTGCCAGAGAGATCGTTTATTTACATCTCAATAAGTCTACTTACATCAAAGGAGAAGACATTGGTTTTAAGGCTTATGTTTTAGACAAAAGAAATAAGAAACCTTCAATCTATACTTCTAATCTTTATGTGGTAATTGAAGATTCTAACAACGCTATTGTAAAACAAAAGTTGGTGCGTGTAAAAGAGGGAGTGGCTTCAAACATTTTTGAAGTTGATTCTTCTTTTAGCTCTGGTACTTATAACATTAAAGCCTATACTAATTGGATGCTAAACTTTAACGAAAAAAATTATTACTCAGAGTCTATACAAATACTCGATCCTAACAATAAAGATACTGTAGACACTGTTTTGGCAGAGAATGACATTGACGCTCAATTTTTACCCGAAAGCGGTCACTTACTTAATAATGTGACTAATGTTGTTGGAGTTACTATAAAGGACGAATATGGTTACGGCATCCCAAACTCACGCGGAGAAGTTATTGACAACAACAAAGACGTTGTAACAACCTTTGAAACTAATCAATTTGGAATTGGGAATTTTCAATTAATCCCAACAATAGGCAGCTCATACATCGTAAAAGTCAAAACAGATAACAAGGATTATGAGTTTAATCTAAACCAAAAGATAGAAGAAAAAGGCATCATTATAAGTCTTAGTAAACTAAAAGATAAAATCTATATTTCTTTAGCCACTAATAATGAAACCTTCAATACCATTAAAAACCAAAGGCACACGCTGATGATTCACAATGGTAACAGTTATAATTTAATAGATGTATATTTTACAGACAATACTGTTATTACCAAAATTCTTGACGGCAATACTACTTCGCCAGGTATAAATATTGTTACATTGTTTAATGAAGACGATAAGCCGATTGCAGAGCGTTTGTTTTTTAACCATCAAGGATTAGATATCATAAAGCCTAGTATTATAACGACTTCTACAACAAAAGACTCCCTCGTTTTTAATTTAAATTTTAATTCCGTAGATCCTAAACTTAAAAATTCCTTTAGTGTTTCGGTTTTACCACAAGAAACCAAATCCTACAACAAGCAAAACAACATTATTTCGTCTACGTATTTAGAACCCTATGTAAAAGGAATTATTGAACACCCTAAATACTATTTTACCGATACAGACCTAAAAAAGGAGTATGAACTAGACAACTTACTCATTACACAAGGATGGAGTAGTTACAATTGGGATAACATTTTTAAAGGAGCACCAAACTTAACTCATCAGTTTGAACAAGGTATTACTGTAAAAGCTAATGTTACTTCCAACAACAACGATCAATTAATGTATCGCACAAATAATGAAGGATTTATGATTGCAGAAGTAAATCCTGAAGATTCATATTATTGGATCTATGGATTATATCCAGAAGACAACACTACTATTCAAATGTCTAAAATTACTGAAGCCGATGGACTAAAACCCGCATCAGTGTACTTACAGTTTTTTCCTAAAGCAATACCTCAACTCAATCATAATGCTTCTGATTTAAATTATTATGAAGAAAAAACACTAAAACTTAAACAAGACAATTACACTAAAAATTCTTTTTTTAAAAGTTCAAAAAATCTACAAGAGCTTGATACGGTTACCGTTGAGTCTAGCCCAATACTAGAAAAAAGACTTAAACAACACGAGTTAAGTACTGATAGATTTGGAAGAGTCACAGTAGTTGATGAACAAGATGAAACTAATCTTATCATGTTAACAGACTATATAGACCAAAGAATAAAAAGTGAAAGAATAAGAACTCAAAATAGCAATGACTCTTCGTTAAAAATTGGAAGGTTTCAAATAAATTATTTTTTAGATGATGTACTCTTAACCGACCCAACAATTTTAGAAGGTTTATATTTAGCTGATATTGAGTCTATTGAGTTTAATAGATTTGGTATTGGAGATGGCTACAGAAGTCCCAATGGTTTTGTGAAAATTTACACCAAAAAACTACCTTCAACAAGGTATGACAAGAAAACTACCAAAGCATATGAATTCCCTTTGACATTTAGTAGTGATAAGAAATTTTACATACCAAAATACAAATCGTATAGTGACAATTTTTTCAAAAATTATGGTGTAATAGATTGGAAAACCAACCTTTCAGTTAATGAAAGCGGAAACGTAATTTTTAAAATCGAAAAACCAAAAGTTCCTGTAACACTTTATATTGAGGGTATTGCAAACGACGGTTCTCTTATATCTGAAGACAAAAAAATCACTTTAGATTAATCAGATTTTACACGAAGCTTAATGCTAAAAATAGCATACCACCCAATTTACAAACATCCATTACCTGTAGGACATCGTTTCCCTATGGAGAAATATGAATTGTTACCTCAGCAATTATTGCATGAAGGGACGTGTACAAACGATAATTTTTTTGAGCCAGAGAAACCCAATGACAAATACATTGTTGCTGTACATGACCCAGAATATTACTACGAACTGGTTAATTTAACGTTAGATCAACGAGCCGCCAGAAAAATAGGATTTCCATTGAGCAGAGCATTAGTGGAGCGCGAAGTCATTATTGCAGATGGCACAATAAAAGCTTCTGAATATGCTCTAAAGTATGGTATTGCTATGAATATTGCTGGTGGTACACATCACGCGTACACCAATCGTGGCGAAGCGTTTTGTTTACTCAACGACCAAGCAATTGGGGCACGATATCTTCAAAATAAAGGATTGGCAAATAAAGTTCTTATAGTAGATTTAGATGTACATCAAGGTAATGGTACTGCAGAAATTTTTCAGAATGATGATACTGTATTTACCTTTTCCATGCATGGTAAAAGCAATTATCCTTTTAAAAAAGAATTGAGCGATTTAGACATTGCATTAGATAATGATACCAACGACGATATGTATCTCAACATTTTAAAGGATACACTTCCAAAACTTATAGACGAGCAGCAACCAGATTTCATCTATTATCTATGTGGTGTTGATGTTATTGCTTCAGATAAACTAGGGAAATTAGGTATGACTATAGAAGGCTGTAAAGCGCGCGACCGATTTGTTTTGCAAATCTGTAAAGACCGAAACATTCCTGTTATGTGCAGTATGGGAGGTGGATACTCCGCAGATATAAAAATCATTGTAGATGCACATGCCAATACATTTCGATTAGCTCAAGAGATATTCTTTTAAATTCAAAAATTTACTCTAAAAACTAAATTTGGAGTTATTCCTAAAGATTGCTGTTGCACTTCTGTTACGTCATTATCATTAATACGATAAAAACTATTTATAATATTTTCTCTGTTTAAAAGGTTCCATACAGAAAGCCCTAAATTAGCATTGGTAGCTGAACTTAATCTAAAATTATACAATGCCGAAACATCTACCCTTAGATAATCTTTTAGTGTAGATGAATTGGTACTGTTGTAATTAATTTCACCATTAACGAACTCGTTTCCAATAACTGGTTTAGTTGTTGGTCTACCAGAATTCCAATTTAAACCTGCGGACACTTTTAACTTGCCTGTAGTGTAATTTGTACCAAGCGTAATTGCATGTCTAATGTCATAGTTACTTGGGAAAGTTGCTTCTGGCAAGTCGTTAAAACTGTAGTCGCTATTCATAAAAGAGTAGCTTAACCACGAATTGAAATTATTTAAACGCTTTCTAACTATAAAATCGAGACCTCTTACTTCATTAGATCCGCTAGTTCTCTCAAATTCGTATTGATTCTGAAATCCTTGGCTTTGCGTGGTTATCCCTTTTATCTTCTTGTAATACCCTTCTGCACTTATTAACCAACCACTTTTACTGTAAGATAAGCCTAACGACGCTTGCCTACTTTGTATCACAGGAATATCGTTATCATTAGACAATTGCCATCTGCGCTTTTCTATGCCTAAAAAATCATTTTGAAAATTTATAATCTGAGAACTGTTTTGGTGTTTAAATTCCCCTAAAACTTCAATAGAAAAGAAGTCTAAAAATTTATGTGAAAAACTTAATCTCGGCTCTAACAGATGCTTACTAAATTTATCTATGTAATTATATCTTAAGCCAGAGGTAAGATTTGTTTGTTTATCATTCGATTTATATGAAAGTTGAGAGAACACTCCATGAGTTCTCACCACCTCAGACACCAACAGTCTGAAACGAGGGACATCTACATCATCTAAATTGGTCATTTTTGTTTCCACAAAATGGTAACCACTAAGCAATTGTAGCTTATTATTAAACTTGTGATTTACTTTTAGTTTTACGCTTGTTTCAGATATTTTATTTTCTTGCAGAAATCGTTGTGAATCTAAGAGATTCGCATTAATAGATTTTAACTTATAATCCGTTTCGTAAGCTTCAAAAACGGTTTGCCATTTGGTATTCCAAGTCCTAGAGTAAGAAATTGCTGCTGCAATGCTATTTTGAGATAGACTGCTCTCTCTAGAGTCTTCAACAGAATTGATTGTAGTATTCTCATTAAAAACCAATTCGTTTGCTGCATTTATAAAGTTAACCCTTAATCTGTCGTTCTTATTTATCTTATAAATCCAACGTAATGAAGCATCATAAAAATCAAAAGTTTTGTCAGAGTTTGTAATACTCATGGAATTACTTTCTACTTCTGTGTCTTGTGATATACGCTCAAAAAAATTGTTATACGTAGGAGTCTCTGTAAAATCGCTTAAAGCTTTTCTGGCTGCAACTTGCAATGATGATTTTTTACCAATTGGAACATCGACAAAGCCATTGGCATCAATAAAATTGACACCAATATTTCCATTAAATGTACTATTGATGTCTTTATCAGTTTCCATAGAAATAGTCCCTGAAACACCATCTGTAAATTCTGTAGGAGAGCCATTTTTTGTTAAAGAGACACGTTGAGTTATCTGAGGATTGAACATAGAAATCAGACCGAAAAAATGACCAGATTGATACATTTTTATATCATCCCACAGAATTAAATTCTGATCGTGAGAACCACCTCTAATGTTAATATTAGAAACTGTTTCATTAATACTCTGTATGCCAGGAAAGGCTTGTACCGCCTGCAAAACATCAGTCTCTACCAAGCCAGGCAAAATATCAAATTCTGAGACCTTAATTTCAAAAGAACCATTGCTCAGTTTATTGATACCTTTTACGATATAGCCAGACACCACAACTTCTGACAATTTTTGCAAATCGAAAGCCGCTTCGTTTATAATTACCAAAACCATATTGTCATCGGTAAGTTGATAGCTAAAATCAGTTTGTATTTCTAGGTAGTTCAGAGCCTCTTGTAGCGATAAGGTTTCTTGTGGAGGTTTAACCAAAATAGCAGAAATAGCATCTTCGGCATAATTAAACTGAACTTTATAGCGTTGCTCTAATAATGCTAAAATTTCGGACAAAGCAATCTTGCTCTCAGTCTCTTGCGAAAGAGCACAGAAAGAAAAACTAAAGCTAAGAAGTAGTACTAATATGTACTGCTTAATCTGTATTGCCATAAATTAGCACTTGATTGTGTGAACTAATTTTATAGGTTAAACCCATAGGCTGAGTTATGGCAGAAAGGGCTTTTTCTAAATTATTGTGAGTAAATCCACCAGAAAACAATCGTGTTGTTTTAGTGTCTTTAAAGGTTACTTGCACATTAAACTGACGCTCTAATTCTGAAACAACGTCTTTTAGTGGAACAGCTTTAAAACTGCTTCTATTTTCAACCCAATCTGGTTGGATTGCTTCTGTCTTATCTTGACTAAACTCATTATTTAATATACGAAAGGTATCACCTGCCAACAATTGTCTTGTAATTGTATCTGACGTAACTTTTACGATACCTTCATAACAAATAACTTCAAAATAATCTGATCTTGCTTTTACATTAAACTCCGTTCCAACAACAGTTACCACACCATTATCTGTAATAACATCAAACATTTTTCCTTTGGCTACTTTAAAATAGGCTTCACCTTTAAGATTTAGTTGCCTATTGTCATACCAAGAATCTTTATCATATGTAATTTCAGAATAGGCATTTAAAGTTACACTAGATAAATCAGGAAGTTTAATAGTAGTTTTTTCAGCGAATTGAGTATGTTGTTCAACCATGCTATCATTCATAAACATGGTAAAATAAATCGCCAAGCCAATAACCAAAACACTTGCAATTCTTAACGCTGGTTTTAGCCAGTTTAGACGTTTTACAGACGACCTTACTTTATATTTTGCTTTAAAGGTTTCAAAATCATCAACCTTAGAAAATTCTGATGCTTTGAAATATTTTGAATCCTCAATTATCTTTTGATTAAGAGCAAAATCATCTCGCTTACTAAATGCTTCTTTTTCTGCATCTGTAAGTTCATCATTTAGCCACTTGTTTAATAACTTATCTTCAATCATAAAATTTGCTCCTTAAACATATAACAACTCAGGTTTCAATTCTCCTGATTATTTTATTTTAAAATTTTCGAGCTCTTTTTTCAAAATATTAAAAGCTGCATAAATCCTATATTCCACTACCTTTTGGGTAACTCCCAGCATATCGGCAATTTCACTATGTTTTTTCCCTTCAACTTTATTTAATAAAAAAGCTACACGTTGCTCCTCCTTTAAACTAGCGAGTACATTTTTATATTTTTCCAGATACTGTTCTTGCTCCATAATGAATTCTGGAGTTTCATTTGTGTAGTGTGTAGGTTTGTTTTTTTGATAGTTTAAAACCACTTTTTGATGTTTAATTTCATTAAGCATCAAATTATTTGCAACCGTAAACAAAAAAGACTTAGCCTTAGCAAAAGTGACTTGCTTGCAATTATCCCACAACTTAATAAAAGCTTCTTGCGCCTTGTCTCTAGGATTATACTCAGAACCATATTTATAGTACAAAAAATTGTGTACATCATCTGAGTATTTTTTATAAACACGTTCAAATGCTGCTTCTTCACAGATATTTTCACTAAGATTTTTAGACAAGGTTAAAAAGTTTGCCTAAAGGTATAGAAATATTTTTTTGAAAAAAGTTCAGTAGTTTTTAAAAGTGAGTTGTTATATATTAAATGGCAATAAAATTTTAGTCATTATGAAACTCAAAGCATTTTTAATCTTTCTAATTCTTTCTTCTATTCTTTCTTCTTGTAGAAAAGAGGAAAGAGAGCTTATTCAAACTCCAGAAGATGAGATTTTAGAAGCCAACACAAATATCGCTTCACTTATAAGAAGAACCGCTTCTAACGATGGTTCTCTAGATAACATAGTAGATAAAGCAAATTGTTTTGATATTGCTTTTCCGTACACAGTTAATGTTAATGGTGTAGATATAGACGTAAACTCTGCAAGTGACTATGCCGTTATTGAGTGTGTTTTTGACCAATCTGAAATTGACAATACATTAAACATTGAGTTTCCAATAACAATTATTTTATCAGATTACTCAGAAGTTACCATAAATACTTTGGAAGAATTTGAGTCTTATACCGATAGTTGCAATGCCGAAAATGAATACGACGATGATATAGAGTGTATCGATTTTACATTTCCTATTGAAGCATCAATATTTAATCCAAATAATGAGCTATTAGAAACCATTACAATTGAAAACGATAATCAACTTTTTGATTTTATAGATGATCTTGATGAAGATACTATAACGACCTTCAATTTTCCTTTAACGTTAATCTTATTTGATAATTCTGAAGTTGTAATTAACAATTTTGATGAATTGGAAATAGTGATTGACTATTCTATTAGCTTATGTGATGAAGATGATGACTATGATTATAGTGATGACGATTGTGATGACTGTACAATTTCTGAAATTGAAAGTTTATTGACAAGTTGCTCTAATTGGAATGTTAACCGACTAAAGCGTAATGCTATTGACTATGATAATGCCTATTATAACTACGATTTTAATTTCTTTAGTGATGGCACCATGTCTGTGTATTGGAGCTCCATTATAGAATATGGTACTTGGACCGCTAGCGGTTCTAGTAATAACATAGAAGTTATAATTAATGTCCCAGCTTTACCACTGTGTAATAACAATTGGATTCTGCAAGAAATTAAAAATTGTACCGATGAAACTGAAATCAATTTTGTTGTAGGTGATGATGACAGGATACAATATTTCAATAACTGTAATTAATGAAGAGCATGAAACGTAATTGGATCGCTTTGATAATAGTTCTTATAATAACAACTGTTATAGGTTACAATTATGTTTACCAAGATCATAGAGATATTGAAAGTGAACAAACAGAATTCACAATGTCTTCTGTTGAAATCAACCAATTATTTTCTAAAAACCCTACTTCTGCAGAGCAAAAATTTTTAAATAAAACTATTGAAGTTTCTGGTTTAATAACAGATATCAATAGTAATGACATAACTATAGATGATACGGTATTCTGTCAATTCTCTAATAATCTTGAGCCCTCATTAAATAAGAACGAAAAAGTAAAAATAAAAGGACGAGTTATTGGCTATGATGACTTATTAGAACAAGTGAAACTAGACCAATGCTCAATAAACAAATAACTATTAATCATTTAAATACAAACATCATGGAAAAAAATTACACCTCAAGAGTATTAATAACTGCTGTTTTAGTAATGGTTTTTACCATAAATATTTCGGCACAAGTTAGAATTTCGAAACTAGATCCTAACACCAATTCCGTAGCACTTAAAAACTTTGGAGCGTCTGCTGTAGACATCTCTGGATATTGGTTTTGCAATTTTCCAGCTTATGGTCAAGTAAGCTCTATGACAGCTACCACAATGTTAAATCCAGGCGAAGAAGTATATATTGCCAGCTCTATAAACTTTGCTGTTGCAGATGGTGAATTTGGCCTGTATAACACCAATAGTTTTGGTTCTTCTTCTGCCATGATAGATTACATGCAATGGGGAAGTGCTGGTCATCAAAGAGAAGGTATAGCCGTTAGTGCAGGCGTTTGGGACGCAGGTACATTTATAAACGTTGCTCCTCCATTTGAATATACTGGAGATGGTTCTGAAAACGGAGTCGCTTTTTGGAGTACATTAGGAATCGATGATTTTGAACAAGGAAGTAGTTTAAAATTATATCCAAATCCATCAAATTCAATTTTGAATATTGAGTTTAACTCTGCTGTCACTGAAGGAGCTATTGAAATTTTCGACATATTAGGTAAGCAGGTTTTTAAACAATCTATAACATCTGATAATTTAACTCAAATAGATGTGGCTGATTGGAAAACTGGCCTGTATATAGTTAAAATTTCTTCTGAAAGCGGAGAAGAAACTAAACGATTTGTAAAGCAATAAAACAAACAGTTTTAGCAAGAAAACAATCTGCATCACATAATTTAATTCTTTAAAAATGAGATACTTATTTATACTCGTCATGCTATTGGTATGCCAAATTTCAAGCACACAAGAAGATGATTTACTGAGTGAAATTGATACAGATTCTATTGGAGACCAATATGCAACAGCAGCTTTCAAAGGTCTTAAAATTGTCAACTTTGAATCTACTAAACTTGTTGCAAAAAAGGAACTAACCTTCATTGTTTCGCACAGATTTGGTAGCATCGAAAATGGATTTGATAGTTTTTTTGGACTAGATGATGCCGTTACAAGATTAAACTTTGTTTATGGTATAACAGATGCTATAAATATTGGTGTATCTCGTAGCTCATTTCAAAAAATTTATGAAGCTTCAGCTAAATACAGACTAGTAAGACAAAAAGAAAATGGTTTCCCATTTACCATTGTTGCCTATAATTCAATTTTAATAAATACCGCATTAGAAAAAGAAAATTTACCAAAGTTAGAATTTAAGGATCGTCTTGGATATACAGCGCAGTTGCTTATATCCAAAAAAGTAAGTTCAAAATTGTCATTAGAAGTGGCTCCAACATTTTTTCATGACAATTTTGTGGCTTATGACGAACAACACAACTCACAATACGCTATTGGTTTTGGAGGACGACAAAAATTAGGCAAACGTTGGTCTATAAACCTAGATTATGGGTGGCATTTAAACAGAGCTGATGGTTCGCCTTTTAAAAATCCGCTTTCCATTGGTTTTGATTTAGAAACTGGCGGACATGTGTTTCAGATGCACTTCTCTAACGCACAAGCTATGAATACCAATGGATTTCTTGGTCAAGCCACAGGCGATTGGAGTGATGGTAACATCTATTTTGGGTTTAACTTAAGTCGTGTATTTTAAAAAAATAGTAATCATGAAGTTTAAATACCTCTTATATTTTGCAAGTTTATTCTGCTTTACGAACTGTTCGTATAACAGCGAAGATGACTTAACAGAAGATGTCATTGTTGAAGAATTTGTAACCTACGAAGGCAATATAAAATCTATAATTGACACCAATTGTATTTCATGCCATAGTAGTCCTCCAATCAATGGAGCTCCAATGCCATTAATAACTTATGACAATGTAAAAAATGCTGTAGAAAACAGAGATTTAATCGGCCGTATTTCTACCACAGATGCAGGCTTTGTAATGCCTTTTGGAGGACCAAGATTACCGCAAAACTTAATAGATCTTGTTATTCAATGGGAACAGGAAGGTTTGTTAGAAAACTAAAATAATACGTTATGAAAAATGTCATATTATTAGCGCTATTCTCAATAAGCATAAGTGCAGTCGCTCAAAGCAAATACCTTACCAAAACTGGTCAATTAAATTTTGAAGCATCTATACCTTCTTTTGAAGAAGTTGCCGCAAAAAACAACGCTGTTACTGCAATTTTAAATACTGAAAATGGAGAATTTGCAGCCTTAGCTTTAGTAAAAGGGTTCAGATTTAAAAATGCTTTAATGGAAGAGCACTTTAATGAAAATTATGCCGAATCCGATGAGTATCCAAAAGCAACTTTTAAAGGAAAAATAGATGGTTTTGATTTTGATGATTTAGGTAAAAAAGAAAGCAAAGCTTCAATTGATGGTTCATTAACATTTCATGGAGTCACAAAACAAATTGAAGGCATTCCTTTGACTCTAAAAAAGGAAGACAATAAAATTATAATTTCAGGTAATTTCAAGGTTTTGGTATCAGACTTTGATATTGAAATCCCAAAAATTGTTGCCAACAAATTATCTAACGAAGTTGATATAAATTTTAGGTTTGAATTGGTTAAAAAATAGAATTCTATTCTAAAAACAAAAGCGCTAGTACTAACTAGCGCTTTTTTTGTTACCATTATCTAGAATAAACAATATTAATTTCATCATCATATTGCTCTATAATATGAGCACCAAGATTTAGCCAACGTTCAGCACGATCCAAAACCCAAGCATCAGAACTCACTACTATGTGGTTACTTTCAGCTAAAAGTTTATCAGGATTATGATCTAATATAATTTCCCAGTTAAAACTATGCTCCTCTGCTAATTCTCTGAGTAAAGTCTTCAGTCGTCCACTATTAGAAACAGGTTGATCAAAAACCCAAGTTACAGGATTGTCTTTGAGAAGATTTCCAACTATTAGCAATGCCTTTTCGGTTTGTTGAACACGTTTGTAAGTACCGTGTACACCAGACAAATCGCGATAAGCGTTGTCTAAACCTTTAAACAAATAAGCTTCTGATAATGCACTTTCTAAAATGATGAGTAGATTAAAACCATCAATAATTATAGGCTCTTTACCTATGTTTTCAAAAGGAACACAAGTAATCTTTCTTTGTTCAATTTGTTGCTCTGAAGCACTCATGCCTTGTACCGCTTGTTGTTGTCTAACGTTGAGTCTATGTCTATTACCAACCAACTGTAAAGATGATTTTTCGGCATAACCTCTCGATAGTAAATAATGCATATCAATAACCGCTTCTTTTAGTTTCTGCTGAATTTTATCAGAACCAAAAAGTTGGTCGTCATTGCTATTTTTTCCTCGGTTACGTTGGTTGGGCATTTACTTTTATAAAATATGGAAAAGCGTGCAAGTAGGACTCGAACCTACATCTCCGATTTGGCTCGTTTGTTTTTCCAATTAAACTATTACACGCTTTAATTTTAAATGATTAAAAGGAAAGTGAGCAAGATTCGAACTTGCGACCCCTTAGGTGTTGGCTAAGTGCTCTTCCAGCTGAGCTACCACTTTCCTATATTGTTTTACCAATCTTCTATGGCATAATTTTTCAATAAGGTACCGACTAATATAGTATTTCCTTTTAATGCCTCAAAAATAGGATGCATTATTCTAGCCGCACCATCAACAGAATCTAAAGGAGGAATATAGCCTTCTTCAAATTGTTTTTTTCTTAAATCTTCATTTGCCCCTGTTGATATCCAACCAACATCTACAGCATACATATAAACTGACATGTTTTCGTAAGCTTTACCTGAAGTTTTTGTAAGCATATTTAACGCAGCTTTTGTCATATTGGTATGCGGATGAAATATGGTTTTGTTAGTATAGCTAAACTGTCCTTCAGATGAGGTAACATTAATTATAAATCGTTTATTGAAACGAGATTTCTCTAGCAAAGGCGTAAACTCCTTAATCATAAAATAGGGTGAAATTTGATTAATCAAATTCACTTCTAAAAGCTCGTACATAGAAATTTCTTCTAGTTTAGAGTTCCAGCTGGTTTTAGTTCGGTTGTCTATAGGTTGTCCAAATCTATTAATTTCAAAATCTGAATTATGCGTTGTATTCTCCAAAAGTTTAGAATTTTGAAGTACAGAAATCGAATTTAATTTTAACTGTTTATTCGTATTATATTCTATAGCTAATTGCTCTTCCTTTGTTACGATTGGTAGATAGTAATTATCATCATATTTTATAGTTTGAGCAGCATTATTAACGAGAATATCTAAAGAGTCATATTTTGATTTGTAAAATGAAATAAATTTCTCTACCGCTTTTAAATTTCTTAAATCCAGACCATAGATATATAAGTTGTCTTTAAAATACTATAATCCTTCTCCTTCATAAAATTATCTAGAGCAGAAGCAGGGAATCTTGTTGTTACGATAAGATTTGCATTAGAACGAAGCAACTTAAGTGCTGTAGCATAACCTACCTTAACGCGACCACCTGTGACAATAGCGTTTCTTCCCGTGAGGTCAAAAGTTTCAAAACGGCGTATGTAATTGGCTTCTGCACAACTAGGACACATACGAGCATAGTAGAAATGTACCTTATCATACAACTCATTACAAGAATAGCAGTTTCTAGATTTGTTGAGTTGTTTGTATATGGTTTCCTCTTCAGTCTTAATATCATCATACAGGGTTGTGTTAGCTAAAGCATTTTTTGCTATAACGGAATCTTTTAAAAGCGAAATATCTTGAGCTTTTAAACTGTAAGCGACCTCTTTGTTTTTAATCTTTTTTGAGGTCTTATACACCTTAGTTATTAACCCAGATAACAATTGATTATCTGGATTGTTATAAGGATCATCTTTTAAGACTTTAAGAACCTTAATACAATGATTCCACTCTTGCTCTGTGAAATTGTAATGTTTCATTTCTCTTTCTTTTAGTAGAACTAGCGAGACTCGAACTCGCATCTCCGACTTGAGAGGTCGGTACTTTTCCAATTAAGCTATAGTTCTTTAGGTGGAATAGATGTGATTTGCACCCACATCTTAAGTCTAGCTAACAAAAGCATTTCTCTATTTATGCTACTATCCCAATCTAATTTATAAAAGGTTCTAAAAACCCAATTAATTTACCGTCTGTTTTAGACCATCTCATACCATGACCACTTTCTACTCTAATTTCAAAAACAATATCATGTTTATAATGATAAAATGTATTCCACCAAGTATAATTATTTATCATGTTTGCAATGATGCTTTTTACAGTCTCTACTTTTGCTAGTGGTGAACCTTTAACATTTCCCCAAAAATTATCTTCAGAGCGTTCTGTATGTTTTTCCCAAGCTCGTACACCAACACTTATTTGATTATTAAATGGTTTTAAAGCATTGTTAAGCATGCTTTTTTTACTCATTGGCAAACCTTTAGCGTTTTTAATAGTTGCTGGCGTTTGCCGTTGTCCCATAATTAAAAGGATATGCTCAAAAGGGGCGTTTTGGATACCGCTACTTAGTGCCTCTTTGTTAAGCAATGTATTGGCAAAACTATTGGCTTCTAGTCTTGAAATAATTGTTTTAAAACTAGAAAAAGGCACATCCAACTGAGGTGTCACTTCTTCAACAAACAAAGGTTTTTGTCTGTTTTGAGGCAAACCGTTTTTATGAAAGGCTAAACAATTATAAGAAAAAGCATAGAGGTTGTCTTCTTCAAAAAAAGCACCATTATTTTTCAACCAACTTTCCGAAAAAAATGATTTAGAATCTAATAGTAATTGAGTTAGTCTGTTTAACACCTCTTTTCCTTTCTAAGATTTATTGCTTCTTTTTTTCTCTCTTTTTACACGCCAAGGTGCATTTTTTTGCCAATCACCAGCCATAATACAACCGTAAGGTAACACTTCGTCAATAACGTTACCTAAACCATATTCTTCCATTTGGCTTCTTACAGTTTGCGCATTTTTGTATGCGCTTGGTAACTCGGTAATATCAATTTCTTTTGAGAAAAACCGAACATCTAATCCACGTGTTTCTTCTTTAAAAATTTGCATGATACTTCCCGTTTTGCTGTTTCTATGCTGTGTACGGCTTACGTTTCTACCTGCACCATGTGGCGCAAAACCTAAATTGGTTTTGGTCGTAGCGCCTTCAACAATCAATACAGGTTCAGACATATTTAAAGGGATTAATCGTGGACCTGTAATATCTGGCATAAACTTAGCATCCAAAGGTGTTGCACCTTTAGCATGATAAAATAAATCGCCATCTTTAAATACAAAGTTATGCTCGTTCCAGTAACGGTTTTCAATGTCAATTTCTAAAGTTTCTGCAACCGAATTATGAATAACCTCATGATTGGTTTTTGTCCATTGTCTTATGGTTTGCAACGCTTGCCAATAGTCTTTTCCTTCTTCTGTATCAAAAGGAATCCATGCGTTTTGTTTTAAAGTTTCTGGTGATAAGATTTTTCTAAAACGTTCGGCAATTTTCATCCCTTTTGTATACAGTCTAGCACCAGGACCACGAGATCCGTGATGTGTTACCATCATGGTATTTCCTGTTTTTTTAGATGTACCAACAAACAAGAAATGGTTACCATCGCCTTGCGTACCTAAATGTGCTCTTGCTATTTTAATGGATTCTTTGTCTTTTAATAAATTACTATTCTCAAAAGCGTCTAGTAATTCCTTCGGAAATCTAAATTGCGTATTTCTATCGCGTCCGCCAGGACCAAAATGTGTATTGGCATGAGCTACATCTAAAATGGCTTTAGGATCTGCTTTTCCAAAGTCTGTTAACATCACCGAACAACAAATATCTGCACTATGCATACCAGGATGAATAGCGTTTTTTGCTACTGCAACACCACCAACAGGAATGGTTCCGTCTGGTCCGGTTGGGCATGCATCTGGCATAATAGCACCATTGACTAATGTTGGTGTTTTCATTAAGGTTTGCATAGAGTCAATGACTTTAGAAACGTTATCTTCTTCTAACTCGTTTTCTGCTTTTATGTTAATTGGAAAGTCTAAAGGGTTACTATGTAGTGGTAATGGATCTGGCAACTTAAATCGCTCTAAATAACTTTGTAAAGCATCGCCTTGCAATTGGTTTTCGTTGATATAAACCAATGCCTCTTTCATCCATTTGCCTTGTCTGTAACCTAAATTGATTAGATCTTTTCCTGTTATTTTTATGTTTGTTTCCATTGTTTTATTTTAATTACACTACAAATATTATAGCATATTACGCAATGTTTTTGCGTAGAAATTCAAATATTTCTATTCCCAAAAAATTCAATTAGATACTTACTATCCTTTTCTATTTTTGGTTTTGCTTCTAATAACTTTTCAAAATCATTTAAATATTTACTTAATAGGCGTATAGTCTCATACATTACTGTAGATCTTCTTTGTAAGTCATGTCTATTTTTATACAAATCACCAAACTGAAAGACAGAGAAAAAGGTTGGGTGTGTGTCAAGTGAAAATCTCTGATAGTCTTTCTTCTCCTCATTATGATTTTTAATAGCTCGATTATACATCTCTTTCCATGAGATATAAAGCACCTTGTTTTTTCTAATGGTTAATTGCCATATATTTTTAGAAATGTATTTACGTATCGACTTTTCGTTTTTAATAAATAAATATGATTTTTCAATTTCAGCTTTTAGTCGTTTTATTTCTTCCATATCTTTCATAACAACCTCAAACCCTTTGCTTTTTTTAAGTAGAGGATTTTTATGAAGCATTTTTCTTCTTTGATTTAAAGAAGTAATCCTCCAAATATTCTCAAGTAATAAGAATTCTTCATTTGACCAGTCACTTATGTATAAGTGATTAAAAAAACAATAGTTTTCAAACAGAGACCTATAAACACTTGATATTGATTGTATATCAATATATGGTTTATCTGATTTGCTATTATTCTGAAAAAATTCTCCTTCTGATAGTTTTAAAACTGATTTAGCCTTCATCAATGACATTTGAAGCATCATGTTTGGAAACTTGTTTACGCTATTATTGAAGTGCTCATGAACATAAACAAATCCAATTTCAATTAAATCTTTTAAAACCAACTTCTGAAAGTCATAGTTTTCTAATAAATCTTCATACTTTAAGTATAAAGTCTTCAAAAATTCTTCTTTCTTCATTGTTCATGTTCTTTTTATTTAGAATAAGCCCAGACTCATGAAGCCTGGGTTATTTAACTACTTATTCACCGAAAAAATATCCTTTAATTGTTCAATCACGTTTCCATTTCCGGCAACGGTGATTTCTCCAATTTTATCGGCAATTTTCTCTACGTATTCCATTTCTTTCAATTTAAACAACATGCTGTTGTCTTCCATTAATTTTGCAGTATTTAACAAGCTACGTGTAGAGGCTGTTTCTTCGCGTCTTGTCACCACATTAGCCTGAGCTTTTTTATGAGCAATCAATACTTGGTTCATGATATCTTTCATATCACCTGGTAAGATGACGTCTCTAATACCTGTATGCAATACGTTTACACCTAATTTGTTGGCTTGTGCTTTAACATCGTTAAAAACGGCTTTAGCAATAGTTTCTTTTTGCTCTAACAATTCATCTAACGTGTAGGCACCAACAAAGGCTCTCAATGCTAACTGTAAGATAATGTACAATTGTTTTTCGTAATCTTTATTTTGCATCAATACGGTCTCAATATTTGCGACTTTGTATTGTGCATAAAAGTTAATACGAACGTTTGCTTTGTCTTTAGTTAGCAATTCTTGACCAGCAATTTCTAATTGTAATTGGCGCATATCGGCTTTTGCGATTTTAATAGTTTGGTCATTTCTCCAGAAATGGTATGTACCGTGTTCCAAGATTTTTTCAAACTTATCATCTACAATCATAATCGCTTTTTCGAAAGCAGCAACTTCAAATGTTCTGATGTACTGGCGTAATTCTGGCTTACTGTAAATTGCTTTTTCAATGTCTTCTGTAATTTCGATTTTGCTTAAATCTGCTGTTACAAATTTATAATCGATCAAGCTGTTCCAGTACGTGTAACGACCAGCAGTTAACACCTGTTTAAAGTTACCATTTTCGTAAACCAAAACAATCTCATTATCCTTAACCTCAATAACGGTTAATAGTGCTGCTAAAGCCTGATCTTTAAGTAAGATCTCTAAGGCTCTTGGTGCATTAAATGGTTGAGATAAGCTGTATTTTGCAACTTGCTCTCTAAAGTTTATCCAGTGTTTTCCCTCAGTAATTACACGAGTGTAGTTACCGTTTTTGAATACTAGACCGACCATACCTGCATGAATTCTTACTCTTTTCATGATTTCTAATTATTATGTTCTGATTGGATCTTTTTTTTAAATCAGAACGGTTAAACATTTATAATAGAACTTTCTATGTTGAAAGTGACTATTTTTTGTAAAACAAAGTGAAAGAAAACCATCCTTTTAACTACGGAAATACAACCGATTAGAAGTGTTTTTTAGCATTGTTTAATAGATGATTAATCAACCTTTAGATATGACAATTCAAATCTTTTGTTTGAAAAATGAATCTTTAAAAGATCACTCAAAACAGCTTAAAATACATGTGTATTTCAAAGTGTTGTCCAGACTGCGCAAGCAACAGGTTGCCATTACCAGTTTTTATTCACTTTGTTTTTGCCATTTAAAGTGCGACACACTTGGTGATCTATTTTTACAAGTGACCTTCTTGGTTTAACAAAGATGGATTTTCAGTCCATTGTTAACCTACGTTAAAAGCGTAGTGCTCTACCGTTGAGCTACAAATCCCATTTGGTGGATTTGACCGGAATCGAACCGATACTTATCTATTGTTCTAACCTACTGAACTATCTCAAATGGATTGAGAGTGGGAATCGAACCCACGACCTATAGAGTCGAGATTATTTATTTGGTCAAATAATCGAAAACCTTCAAGTCAAGTTGCATACAAAAACCTCATACTACAAAGCAAGGATTTGTACAATGGTGCTATACCGAAACACTCAACAAGACTTGCTTGATGTGGAAGTAGTAGGACTCGAACCTACACGTTCATTTAAGAAACCAGATTTACAGTCTGGCGAGCCAACCAATTACTCAATACTTCCGACTTAATATTTTAAAAAGCGTTCTGAGAATACCTTCGCTTTTAGATAAGCTTTCCTAGCATTATAGCCGTAGCCCTTCTCTAGTTTTCCACACGCTTCTCATTGCTTAGAGAATTGTGTACTTATCCGATGCCTAATACATTACAGCTGTTCAGCAACTTAGACTTGGCCTGCATAGTGGCTTTTTGCCACGCTTTGCAGTTACAAGGGTTGGCTCCCTCACCATTCATAGACGTCCTCTTTACAAGGCGGCCTATTAGAATGTTCACTACACAATAAAGGCTTGCGACCTTTACTGTCCCATATATTGCAATGGGTTTAGGCAACTACTAGCTGCTGTAATGTTCGAAGTCTTTTGCTTTTTTCACTGTACTTGAAATACAGCGCTCTACCAATTGAGCTATATCAACATTTGTTGTAGATACTAGGACTCGAACCTAGACTTGTAAATTTTGACCTAGAAGAAGGGCTTCGAAAATGGCTTCGTAGATTTTTGCCTACAAAATACCAACCTTCTCCTTGCATGCCTCCCAGCACACGGTATGTTAAGTCACCGAACTGTTTCCAATCGGGTCACTTTAATACTGCAATGCGCTCCGCTAGGCTGGATAACCTATACGTAACCCATTACTACAACTTTTCCTATTAATGTCTCCACCTCAAGCCTAATTACTGTCGGCTATAAGTTCTTATTTACCTCAGCGGTTGCCCCTTGTAAATAATAACTTATGTGAGTTGCTTGCTTATGTGTACTGCTTTTGCGTAAAAGCAGTCTCCATTTACTGTGCCAGCAAACAGATTTATCCTTGTTACCAAGTTTATCTAAGGACGATAAGCCGCCCGTTACCTCTTAAAAAAGTTGTCATTTTGAACTCGTTTCAGAATCTGAAATAAAATTAACGGTGTTAAATCTTCGATTTCAGATTGACAAAACAGTTTTTAAGAAAGTAATATTTTAATGTCAATGAACGTTTTCGTTTATTAAGCTCTGCCAGCGTTATGTCTGGCAGAGCACTACTTTAAAGTCTGATTCCAAAGACTTTTTTGTTATTTACTCTGCAAATATTTTATGCTGTTGCGCATTCTTTTTGCGTAGTAAAAATTATTTTATAAATTTTCTTCTTCACTTAATAATTCCACCAGGTTCTAGGCTACATAGAACCCAGCAGAATCCCTTAAAAAGAATAAGAGCTTATTCTAGAGTGAAGTATTTATACCACCTTATCTGCACAAGATGAACTTGCAAATGCATAAGGCTTTGCTTTAAAGACAAATCCCATTCCCAGGATATAGCCCATGGCATCTTTAAGTGCTACATTAGATTCAAACTTTGGATCTGTATTAATATCTGCATGTACCTCTAGTTCTACATTGTACTTGTCTAGTATATCGCAGATGGCGTATGCCACTTCTACGGACATGGTAACCTCTCTAAGCATACGCTCTTTAATGCTGATTTTCTTTGTGCCTTTATAATTTCTCATAAACATAAAACCACCCTTACCCTCTCTAAGTACCACAATTACTGTAGCATACTCCACGTGAGATTTATAGGCTTGAGAATCTGACCCAACACAAATCTTTAAGCGATGTCCAGCTTCTTGCTCTTTTATAATGGCATTTTCGATAATGTTTGTAATTGGCATATCGAAAACTTTACCGCTAAAGTTTCTCCATTTTTGTTGTACAATTTTCATCAGTTCTCAATTTTAGTTAAACATTTATTTTGTGGAACAAACTGGGCTCGAACCAGTATCTTCTGGGCTTCAACCAGACGCATAGACCTGCTTTGCTATTGTTCCTTCTTTGGGTGATTTTGGGACTCGAACCCTATTCTTCTCATTCACAGTGAGACATTTTACCTGTTAAACTAAAACCACCATATTTAGTTCTGACAAAAGGAGTTGAACCTTTATCCACAAACGTATCAGGTTTGCACTTTACCAATTAAGCTATGTCAGAATGTTGTTAACTCGACAGGATTCGAACCTGTACCGAAAGATTCAAAGTCTTCCATGCTGCCGTTACACCACAAGTTATTACAGTAGGTTTAATAGGATTCGAACCCATACCACAAGGGTCGAAACCTTGCATGCTATCCATTACACCATAAACCTAGTTGTACAGAGAGTGGGATTCGAACCCACAGAAACCTGATTCTAAGTCAGGTATGTTTTCCTGTTACATCATCTCTGCAAATTGTACCCGTAGTAGGATTCGAATCTACAAGTCCGATCTGCACCTCAGATTTTAAGTCTGATCTGTTTACCAGTTTCATCATACGGGTATGCGTTGAGATATTAGGACTCGAACCTAAACAAACCGCCTTATGAGAGCGGTGCTCTACCTGTTAAGCTATATCTCAATTTGTTGAGGCAATAGGGATCGAACCTATGACTTTCACGATGTAAGCGTGATGCTCTTCCGCTGAGCTATACCTCAATTTGAATTCCGTAGGAGAATCGAACTCCCATCTGCTGATAGAAAGTCAGCCGTCTTGACCATTTGACCAACGGAACAGTTTGCGGTTCATACGAGAATCGAACTCGTATCTCCCGAGAGACAGTCGGGAAGGATAGCCATTACCCCAATGAACCATTTTGTATATCTACCAAGAGTCGAACTTGGACTTAAAGGGTAGAAACCTTTTGTGCTTTCCGTTACACCATAGATATGTTTTGCACACCCATAAGGACTCGAACCTTAACCCTAAGTTTTGGAGACTTAAATGCTACCAATTACACCATAGATGCTTAGTGGAAGTAGTAGGACTCGAACCTACATGCTCCGAAGAGACCAGATTTACAGTCTAGCGAGCCAACCAATTGCTCAATACTTCCAAGTTTGAGACAAGGATGAGATTCGAACTCATAAATATTGGTGTTGCAGACCAATGCTTTAAACCATTCAGCCACCTTGTCTTTTGCGATACCGATAGGATTCGAACCTATAACCTGTCGGTTAACAGCCGACGGCTCTACCATTGAGCTACGATATCGTTTGTGGAGCTACTGAGACTTGCACTCCATTCTGCGGATTGCAAACCCACTGTTTTGGCTTGTTAAACTATAACCCCTTTTATTGCGGAGAGTAAAGGAATTGAACCTTCACCGCTATTAGCGGACTTGTTTAGCAGACAAGCGCAACGAACCAGTATTTGCCTACTCTCCAATTATTAACATAGTCTGAGAGACAGGATTTGAACCTGCAACCTCTCGCTTCCAAAGCGAGTAAACCAACCATCGTTATCCTCTCAGTTTTTGCGGAAGGAGTGGGAGTTGAACCCACACGAGTCATTATCTCCTAACTGTTTTCAAGACAGCGGCCACCACCAATTGGCTTGTCCTTCCGTGGTGTTGACGCAGTGAGAGTCGAACTCACATCACCTCGATTAAAAGTCGAGTGCTTTAGCCAATTAAGCTACGCGTCATTATATTGTATTTCAATGAACAGCATAAAAAAAGCGCCTCGTTTTACGGAAGGCGCTTTCTTTATATTAATATGAATGCATTAACTTATGTATCCATAACCTTCCTAGTATATATTTTAAATCTTTCATCATTCTCTATCGCGACCATACATTTCGGTGAACGCGACCAGAGACTTATTTGAATACTATGTTGTAAATAATTTGTCATTTGTTTTTTAATTGTTTTGACGGTGCAAATATGAAATGCATTTTTGAATTACGCAAGAAAAAAATCAATTTAATTTATTGATAATCAATTATTTATGATGTTTTTAGGCAATAGGATTCCTGTCCGCATTTCTGCAGATTCTTAACATGTTTACAAAAGACTGTCTCTCAATTGCTTCACTGTTTTTATACCTTTATTTTACTATTTTACTGTTTCAAAATATTTTTCAAAAAAAATTATGTTCAGATCCCAATTTTTATTGGGATGAGCTCAACTTACACTCTTGAATTCACTTAAAAAGCGCTTCAAAATTTAGTTTTACTCAAAAAAAACGTCCAACTTTTTGGGTTGGACGCTTCATATTATGGTTTTAATAGTATTTAAATCATATTCAACACTTAAAAATAGATACAAAACATCCGTTTAGGGTACTCAGTAAAATTACTGCCCATCTATAATCTCTACATTCATTAAAGCGAGACATCGGTTGTTTATGTATTTGTTTTGTAATCATTTCTTGTTTAATGTGTTGCAAATATATATTATTTCACGAATTTTTATAGTCTATAGAATTGAGTTGATTTACAAATTCAACAACATCCTTTTGAAATTGACCAGAATATTTTCCAAAATAAAGATTAATTTCAGGGTGGTTTTTTATATGACATCCAATAGCATTATGTAATGTTTCATTTCCTTCTAATTCACCAAAAAAATTGTTTCCATAAACTGAAAAATCAATAGTCATTAAAGAATCTCCATTGGGTCTCGAAATTTTCCAGATAAAGTTTTCTGTATTATCTTCTAAAACAATGACCCATTTTGAGAGTCTCAATTCTTTTTCTAGTTTTTCGATATGTGATTTACTCATTATTAGTAAGCAACTTTATATTAATCTATTGACAAATATTTCATACTTATACGCAATATTTTTGCGTAGTTGAAATTATTTTATACTTTCAAATGAATATCCCCATTTTTAGGATTAAAAACCATTTGCTGAACTGTAATTCCCATTTTAACCTGATTATCTGAAAGTATATCAAAATAATCATCTGTTGATTTAGGAGTGTTGGCTTTTACTAATACTTCAACTCGTTTATGTCTCCCTGAAGCAGTCAATTGTAATGTGTCATTGGTATTTTTATTCTCTGTTAAAGACAAGTACTCATTAGTCACAATGAGACTATTTCCCTCAGGTTTTCTAATAGAAAATGTTGTAGGTGTTCGTTCTATAACTACATTCTCATCTAGATTGACACCTACTACCATTAGCAAACAGTCTGAAGCAATTGTTGTTTCAGAAAGTATTTTAATTGCTTCGTCAAATGTTTCAGCATTCTCTAGCACATCTCTGATGAGAAACGTAATAGGAATAGCAAATTGAGGTGACTCATTGCTTAATACAGCATTCAATGTTATTGAAAACTTACCTGGTTTTACTCCAGATAATGCACCTATAAAACCAGGCCAACTTACTAGAGAGTATTTTATCTCATCATTTTCTTTAAAATCGAACACTTTAGTAAATGAGCCTAATATATTATTCTCGGACCACCAATCTAAATTTCTTGCATGAAGCTTTTCGGTTTGATTTGTAATACAGAAAGAAGTGCATCCAAATACAAATTTTAAAGCATCATAATAAAGATTGGTAATGAGGACTTGATTTTCAGAAAAATGACTGTTTTTGGCAACACATTCAATTTCTTCTTGATATTGCTTACTAATAAATAACGTCTTATAAGTCTCTATATAGGTTTCAAAAATACCTGCACTACTTAAATCTTCTAGATAATATTTTAAAAGACTATTGGTTTCATGTTTATAATCTTTTAGCAAATTCCACCGCTCTGATGGTTTTTTGTCTAGGTTTATTGTAATTCTCTCCATTTCTCAAGTTTTGCTATTTTTAAAATGGTGGTTCCCAAGTTTTTTTATTCATAATGTCTTTGACTTCTTGGTAAGTAATTGGGTAGAAATCGTGACAATCTACACCAACATCAAAGCTGTTGCTGTTAGGATCGTCTGGTAAACTACCGTGAGAATGACCGTAAAGATGCCAAGTACCTCTAAAACTAGAATGCCAAACACGCATTGCATAATGCAATAGCATAATCTTTTGTTTGCCGTTTGGTGCATCTTCGTCATTGATATTGAGTTCAAAGTAGTCTTTAATCCATTCAAAACGGTTTGGATTTGCTAAAGCAGCTCCTTCATGATTCCCTCGAATAAGGAAAATTTTACCGTTCAGTTGATCCAAGATTTCTCGCATTCGTTCTGCTTTACATAGGCCAAAATCGCCTAAGTGATAAACTTTATCATGTTTATTGATTCTGCTATTCCATCGCTTTATAAGTTCTTGGTCCATTTCCTCAACCGTTTCAAACGGTCGGTTGGTGAACTTTATAATATTGGTGTGACCAAAATGATGGTCTGATGTAAAAAATATATTTTCTGTGTTATTCATGTTTTCTATTTCTGCTATGGCAGAAACCTCGTTAATTTAAACCTGCAAGTTTGGATTTTGAAAGAACACTTCGACTGTGCTCAGTATAACTACACAACATTTTCAAACTTACAGGTTGCTATGGTTATTGATGAGATTCATACATTTTGTCTCTTCGGTCTATTTCGCCCAAAGGACTTCCTTTAAAGGTTGAAATGTTAATAAACCCGTTTTCTTTTGTAATTAAAGAGTCTTTCTCTTTAACGGCTCCTATAGATTTGTTTCCGTAATCTCCAGTTAATTTTTTGGTTGCCGGATCTACATCTCCCCAAAGTTTATCTGGTTTGCCATTATCTATAGGTTCAATAAAATAGGTGATTCCCGTAATTTTACTGCTTACAATGAATCGACCTGTTTTGTCTGTTCCTGTTAGGAATCGTTTTAATAATTCTTGTCGTCTCATAACAGTTTCATTTAAGTTATTTGTTTTTCTTTTTTTGTTTGTCTTTCTTCTTCTTTTTGGAAGTTTTCTTTTTCTTAGGCTTGTCTAAGGCTATTTTCTTTTTGATGCGCTTTTCTTCATCTAGCATAAAGTCAAAGAAGTAATCGTTATAAATTACTTTTTTAGCAGCTTTTAAATCTTTTAGACTTTTCTTGTATTTACCTTTAGTTTCATTTATGTAGGATGAAAGCCAATTAAGTCTAGCCACATCTACCCCTTTTATTTTAAAAGCAAAGTCAATTAATTTTTCTGCACGCTCATTTTCATCTGCCCAAATCAGATACATTATGTAAGCTGGATAGACCTCTTTAAAATCAGGATTTATTGAAATGACTTTATCATAACAATCAAATGCCTTATCAAAATCGTACATATATTCAGCATAGATTTTACCTAACAAGCATAATGAGGGGCAATGGTTTTCATCATACGAAAGTGCATAATTTAATGTTTCGCAAGCTTCATTCCAGTCACTAAACCAACCAGACATTGCTCCTTTAGCCTTTAAATAATAGCTATCTGCTATAGTTAATCCCATGATTTCTAATTATTTTATTTTTGTTTTAGTCCAATCTTTATTGAATTGGACTTATTAAGTTTTTTCAGAAGTTTTAGTCTTAATCTTAAAGAAGTAAGGCATACAAAAAAGTCAGAAACGTTTGGGCTTCGGACTCTTTATATGATAAAAAAATAGATATCTATTTATCTGGAAAGATGTCACGAAGCGTGTATGCTAAAGAACCTAGTTCTCCTACCATACTTTTGTCTGTTTTAATGTGAAACATTATACTTCGTTTTAATAATTGTTTTGTTGCAAAACTGCGATGCAAATATAAAGTTGAATTTTCTAAACCACCAAATAAAATTTCAAATTAATTTATTGAAAATCAAATAATTAACTTGGGTTTAGGCAAGAAAAAGCCTGTCCGAATCGCTTCAGATAGGTAAGTCCTTGAAGGCCTGTTATGTAGTTAATCAACACACGATTTTTAGGCATTGAAAAAAATTGATAAAAAAAAGCGTCCAAATTATTTATTTGGACGCTTTTACTAGATTTTATACTGTTTACCTAATCTACAAATACCAAAAAAGGCACAATGTTGCGTCCGAATTATGTGATTTAAATAGATTCATATAGGTGTTTATTTATACTTATTGTGTTGCAAATATGTGAATTTTATTTGAAAACCAATACAAACAATTATAAATTGTGTTTTATTTTCCTTCAAAAAAGGAATGATTTTTGAGCCTGCTGATAGTGTCTTAACAAATTACTTATGCGTTTTTCCTTATTATTTTCTATTGTACTATTCTTTCTTATTCAGAATTTAAACGCACAGTTAAGTATTGCAGAACAAGATCAGTTAGCACAACTATTAACAGAGAAAGTTAATGCATTGAGAATTTCTAAAGGTAAGCAGCCTTTAGAGCGCCATATAGATTTGGCTAAAGCGGCTAAATTACATTCAGATTATATGGCAGAGAAGAATCAATTAACTCATACCCAAACAGGAACTCTCTATCCAAATCCATCTGACCGTGTTTTTAATTTCAATAAATCATTTACAACTATAGGTGAAAATGCGCTCTTTCAAAGTTGGAGTAGATTTCCACTTTCAGAAAAAGAGCTAGAGGTCTTAGCTTCCAATATGTATCGCTCATGGAGAAATTCTAAAGGCCATTATGCGAATATGATTTCAGGTAAGTTCACCTTTGGTGATTTTGGTTTTGCATATAATGAAAAATCAAAGCGTTTGTATGCTACTCAAGTATTTGCCAAAAAAGGCTACATTGTTGAAGGGCAGTTGTCTGATAATGCTTTTGGAATTCAACCTCAAGATATATCCTGTGATAATATTGAAGGTTTTCATGATAATATTATTGTTAATATTGGAAATGCCATTACCATAAGATATGATGAAGTCATTTTGGCACATCATGATATTGAAACCATTAAAAAGATTTTTGTTAATCCACAAGATGGTATCGCTGTAGATTTGGTTCAACGCGATCAACTTAAATGTGGAGGAGACAATAAACTAGATGCCTCTACAATATATGATGGCATTTTGCTGAAACCTATATATAAAAACGACTTATTAGCAAGTAACACTGCTCAAAACCCTAAACGCTTTATTACATCACTAGGTAAAATACCCAATGCACTTTTAGGCAAGGAACTCAGTCCAAATATTGTAATCATAAAAGATGGTAAAAAATGTAGCTATGCAGTACCTACTTCAATTCCAAGTAAGAGGTATAATTTAAGACCTATTGAACCTGAAATTTTGAACCCAAAAATTGAACTGAAAACTGAAGGTGTTAATGGTATACATGAGGTAAATTTTGATTTTAAAAGTGGGCAAACCACATCTACCAACTCACCAGAAATTTCAATAAAACAGGAGACTATTTATCGTGTTGACATTAAGAGCTTCACTTCAGTTGATGGGAGTTCTGAATCTAATGAAAAGCTTCATAAAGAACGTGCAAATTTCATAAAAGCTTATATTGATAGACACTTTCAAACAGATGCAATACCTACAACAATTGAAGCTAAAGAAAATTGGGATTTATGTTTTTACCATTTAGAAATTTTAGGATTGGATGAAACACTAGGAAAAGGCAAACAAAAAATAAAAGATTATTTACAGAATAATAAAAGTGATAATTGGAAAAAAGCTTTAAGCTTACAACGAAAGTCTAAAGCTATGATTTACACTAAAGGCTCATGGGAAAAAAGCGACCCTTACTTTTTAAACTATAATCTTACAGATGCATTACTTACCAAAAATTATCCACTAGCTAACAGAGCTTTAGCGGAGATGTACTATGAAGATAATATCAACTTATTTTTAAATGAAGAATTTATAATTGAAAATCTATTTGACAAGCAAGAGTTAGTTCAGAATGTATCAGCACTACTTCTTAAAAATATTGAATATTACGACTTAGATAACATTGTCTTTTTTGTTAGAAACTGGCTTTCCAAACCTGATTTACTATCGGAAAAAGCACAAAAAAACCTGTTAAATCTATATACAATTACCGCCAAAAGATTGCTTGCCAATTGGGATACTTCTACCGAAGATTTTTCTAAGGTTTTACACCCTGAAAAAGTTGAACCGCTTTTTAAAAATTATAAGACCACTAACAAGACCAACCCTTTGTTTCTTAATTTTCATATGGCTAGTATTGAATATTATGCGCAAATCAATTTCAGTCCAAAAATTAGAGTATCCTTTGATTTTATAGCTGATTATTTCAAAAAACAATCAAAAAGTATTAAGGATGATACCGATTTAGGGTTGTTTTTTAATAGCTGGAGTATGTATCCTATGACTATTGAAAGTCTTATGCGCAGATTACATACTAAAAGATTGGATGAAGACTCTGCATTTTTGCTCGCAAAAACATACGCTGCTTATAAAATGGATTACCACCCTAACATTACTTTGAAAATAAATAAGCAAGCTATACTATTTAATAAAGAAAGATGGTGCTCCTGGATTACTAAGGATTTTCAGAATTTAAGAAATGAAGACATTAAAGATCTTTACTGTACAACTTGTAATAAAAACTAAAGTCATTTTTCACTTGAAGACTTATTGATTGTAAAAAGCATTTCTAACCGATATCAACAACTTGTTAATAGAATTGAGTTCTGGCTTTTCTTGTAAGCTAGAGTTTTGATAGACTTCATCTAAACCTTCTCTAATAATTTCCGCTTTTGCGACCAACTCATCATATTCAAATTCTGCATTTTTAATGGCTAATAAATCGTCTCTGTCTAGTCGTTCTACATTAATTTCGCCAGACTCTCCAATTTCTTTTGCCATTTGCAATAGCCTAAACGTATGCATCATGTTTTTAGCATCATAATTTTTATCATGAGAGATGTTGTTTTTGTAACGTTCTTCATTGCGTTTGCCTACCCAAGACCAATACTCTTTGTACTTTTTGCAATAGGTAGAATAGCCATCTAAATTAAAATAAAGCATAGCTAAAGGTAATTCTTCTTTAGGTATAGAGCTTAGGCATACTTCATTTGCGTTAGGTCTAGCTACACCTTTATAATTTAAAGATTTATTATAAAACAGATTATAACAATCTTTCATTTTTGAAATCTTAGCTAGTCCACAATAGTGACTTTTTAAACCATTTTCATTTAAAAACTGTTTTAGTGGAATTGATTTTTTGCCATCTAACACCAAACAGAAGTCTTCAACAGATTTACGTTCTTTCTCTACAGGATTCACAATTTTTTTATTCAGACCTCGCGCCTTTTTTATTTGTGTAAATGCATAATTGGCAAAAGTGTTTTTACACAGCTTTGATAAAAACAATTCTGTTTTTATGGTATCAAAAATAGGATGCTTGTACAACACGCAACGCTCTGGCACATTGAGAAGCTCTAATATGTTTGGGTTGTTTTTAGAACATAACTCAATGAACTTTCGCAACTCATAATAGACAATATCATTAGATTCATTGTTTACCTGACCAACATAGTCTAAAGAGTAAAATTGCTCTTTAGGAAGAATGAACACACCTCTAATATCAGTATCTGATGTAGGTGTGTCCAATCCATAAGCTCTACTGCCACTTATGCTCTCAAAAATAATATGTTCAGATGTTTTTAATTCTTCTAAAGTCATGATTTCAAAGTTTTTAAAAACAAATGGTTAAAATCAGTTGGATTAGGTTTTTTATTCACCAATTGATTTTTCGCACTATTATTTTCGTTTACAATAGCTTTAACCAGATGTATTAATTCTGATTCTACAGGATCGTTGCTTTTTTCGATACGTTTACTCTTCAAATCTATTAACTCATCTAGTTTTGAATGGTAGGTTGAATCTATTAAAGTATACATTTCTTTAAATAATACTGGAGGTATACTTTCATTCTTATAGATCCAATTGGCACAAAGTGCTGTACGTATCGCATAAAAGAAACTCTTTAAAGTCATTTTTTCTGAACCTAGCGTTTCTTCAAAATTTTTGCTCATACTATGAAAATGATAAAACCCAGAAACAGGATTAAAGTTCTCATTTGCTAATTGTCTCATGTCATTCAAGAAATCATAATCTGCCTTATACACAATTGGTGAAAACAACCACCCTGTAAAAGAAGCATTTGATTTAGCTAGTAAACGCAGTGCTTTTCTAACATCCCAACCCGAACCATCCAACAAATCATTATCAGTCATAAATCGTATGGAATCTTTTTGGTCCCAAAGGTTAAGATACCAGTCTTTTTTATGCTTGTAAACAAAGCGTATATCGTAATCAGAGTCTGGTGAAGCAAAACCCCAAGCTCTACTTCCAGATTCTACTGCAAATAAGATTTCTATGTTTTTGTCTCGCTCTATTTCGGAGAGCTTGTTTAGTATTTTAGTTTTCACAAGTTCTTGTACTTTTTAATTCTGATTTAGGGTCATACTTTCTGCATGAAACAACATTTTGTATAGTATATTCTTTGTTATTAACATCGATTGCTATAATTTTTAAATAGATAGTATTAAGTAACCGTTTGTCTACATTGAGATTATTGCAAGACGCTATAATTTTCACAGATTTAAAAAAATTACCGTCAACATCTTTTCCTTTTAGTTTGTCAAATAATATTTGAGAATAACACGATATTCTGTAATAAAACTCCTCTTCTTTAGGGGAAATATTCTTGTTTATTAAGTCAATTTCAACTTCGTTAACTTTTTTATTGATCATCAATGTATATATCTTTCCAATTCCCCAATAACCATTCACATCATTATTGCGACTTATGAATGAGTTTAATATCCCGTTCAAAATATTTTTAATGTTTGATTTTCTACTCATTTCTTAGGTTGATTTAATATTTGAAACAAAGCTCATAATCTATTACGCAATAGTTTTGCGTATAAAATATTTTATTCTAAATTCAAAGAAAATTTCAAAACATGCCCATCAATAAAAATGCATTAATCCGATATAAAACCATTGATAAATGTCTTCAGAACAACTACAAACAATGGACACTTAATGATTTGATAGAGGCTTGTTCGGATGCGCTTTATGAATATGAAGGAAAAGATATAGATGTCAGCAAACGTACTGTTCAGCTCGATATTCAAATGATGCGAAGCGATAAACTGGGTTACAATGCGCCAATTGTGGTTTATGATAGAAAGTATTACAAATATGAAGACCCAGACTATAGTATTGTAAACATACCTGTAACAGACAAGGATGTTAAGGTGATGAACGAAGCCATACAGGTGCTTCGGCAGTTTAAAGACTTCTCATTATTTAAAGAAATGGATGGTGTTTTACAGCGTTTGGAAGATTCGGTTTATGCATCCCAAAAGAACAATAGAGCGATCATTCATTTAGACAAAAATGAACAACTAAAAGGCTTAGAATTTATAGATGTCATTTACGAAGCTATTCAAAATAAAAAGGTAATTGAAGTTACCTATCAATCTTTTAACGCTAGGAAATCTAGCACTATGAAAGTTCATCCTCAGTTACTAAAAGAATTTAACAATCGCTGGTTTGTTTTAGCAACACACAAAGGCAAATTCATCACGTTGGCCTTAGATAGAATTATAAAAATTGAAATTATAGATGACTTAGAATACTTAGATTTAGAAGTGAATGGCGACGAGTATTACAAAGAAGTAGTTGGTGTAACGGTATCAAATTCTAGAGCGCAACGTGTACAATTTTGGATTGATAAAAAGAATGCACCATACGTAATTACCAAACCCTTCCATGCTTCTCAACGTACTATAGAAACTAGAGATGACGGTACCATTTTTAATATTTTGGTACAAGTCAACTTTGAATTAGAACGTTTGATTTTAGGCTTTGGTGATAGTATTGAAGTCTTAAAACCTTTAAAGCTTAGAGAGCGTATGCAGAAAAAATTAAGAACCGCAATAAGCAACTATGCACCTAAGGAAATATAAGCAACTTCAAATTAGATTAAATATGAATAACCAATATGGTGAACTATTAACTTCCTTTTAAGTTATTAGTTATTATTTTTATAGAAAACTAAAGGGTTATGTTATCAAAATCAATAGAAGCAGCATTAAATAAACAAATACGTATTGAGGCTGAGTCGTCTCAAGTTTATCTAGCAATGGCTGTTTGGGCCGAAGTAAAAGGACTAGAAGGCATCTCAAATTTTATGTACGATCAGTCTGATGAAGAGCGTGAGCATATGCTAAAACTTGTAAAGTTTGTTAACGAGCGTGGAGGCCATGCTCATATTTCAGAATTAAATGCGCCTAATGTGACCTTTAATTCGTTTCAGGAAATGTTTCAAAAGCTATTAGAACATGAAGTTTTTGTGTCTGAGAGCATTAATGAGCTTGTTCATATTTCTTTACAAGAAAAAGACTATGCTACACACAACTTTTTACAGTGGTATGTTGCTGAACAAATAGAAGAAGAGGCTGTAGCTAGGACCATTTTAGATAAAATAAATATGATTGGAGATGATAAAGGTGGACTTTATTTATTTGACAGAGATATACAACAACTAACGGTAAGCTCTGCTGCCCAGACACCTGGCGCTGGTATCTAATTGTTAAAGTTTATTTAGAATAAATTAAAATAGTTATTTTTGCGCATTGATTTATACATCAGTATGGGCAAAAAGAAGAAAGACAAAAAGCTTAAAAAAGAACGCATTAAAGTTCTTGAAACCTCTGGTTTTGATACATTAGGTAAAGTAAAGTCTAAATGCTGTAAGAAATACAAGAAGGCAGAACACAAACGTTGTAAAAAATGCCCTTGTTTTGATCTTCTAAAAAAAGTAGCTTAAAATATTTCTCTTTGTAATGTTTAAGTGTATATGTAGACTTACATACACATGAAATATACATTTAAGGAATTCTCCACAGGCGCAATCTTTAATATTGGTAACTCTGACATCCTACAACCGCTAAAAAAAGCACAACAAATAAATCTCTATACTTTTATTTGGGCAAACTCCAATCCTGTAGAACTTGTTATTGATAGTATACCCTTTACGCTGCCGCCAAACCATATTTTAGCACTTACGCCAATACAATACATACAGTATATTGGTGGTAATGATGCGATTTTATATCAATTTAACAGAGAGTTTTACTGTATAAAAGATCATGATCACGAAGTAAGCTGTGCTGGAATGTTATTTTTTGGGAATATTAATATCCCAATAATTAGTCTTGATGAAAAAGAACAGCAGAAATACAAAACACTTCATGAGGTTTTTATAGACGAACTTGAAACTAAAGACAACATACAAGCCGAAATGCTCAGAATGTTAATGGGCAGGTTTATTATAAAAAGCACTAGGTTGTTAAAGGCAAAAGAAGGCATTAATGAAACACCAAAAAGTTCTAAAGTAGATTTACTTAGAGCTTTCAATGTATTAGTGGAGCAGCATTTTAAAGAGGAACACAGTGTGGCTTTCTATGCTGAAAAGCTTTTTAAGTCTCCCAAAACTCTTTCTAATAATTTTGCAAAACTCAATCATAGCCCACTTCAAATTATACATGAACGTATTATTTTAGAGACCAAACGCCTTCTCACCTACACTGACAAATCTGCCAAGGAAATTGCTTACGAAGTTGGCTTTGAAGACGCTTCGCACCTTAGCCGATTATTCAAAAAGCACACATCTCAATCTCCATCAGAATTCAAAAAAGTACTCAAATCTATTGCTTAGGAAATATTGACAAGGCAATGGGCAAATTCTTCATTCTACTTCCCCTCTCCTAACCTCATCTTTGTATCATAATTTTAAACACACAAAAGATGAAACATTCAATTAAATCTATATTCAATCTTATTGAAATATTTTCAAAAAGCCCTAAACGCATTACAACAAGCACATTATCTAACACACATTGCGAGCACGAGCAATTGCACGATTATTACTGTGACGCAGAGAAACCTCACATTAATCCTTAAGGAAATAATGACATGCATAAGGGAATTATTTTCATTCTATTACTTCCCTTACTACTGCAACTTTATACCATCAAAAAACAAATAATAATCGCTGAAATTATTCAGCATAAAAATTAAAAATTATGAACACATTTAATGTACCAACAAGAGAAGATGTAAGTACTAACAATCAAGCAATTTTTGACAACCTAAAAAAAGGTTTAGGATTTGTACCTAACCTATTTGCAACTTTTGCCCATAGTGACACTGCCTTAGAGAATTACCTGAATTTTTCTAACGCTAAAACATCGTTGTCTGCCAAAGAAAGAGAAGTTGTAAACCTTGCTGTCAGTCAAGTAAATAATTGTATTTATTGTTTATCTGCACATACTGCAATTGGAAAAATGAACGGTTTTACAGACGAGCAGATTTTAGAGTTAAGAGGAGGTTATTCTTCTGTAAACAACAAACTAGACGCACTGGCAAAATTAGCTAAGAATGTTACCGAAAATAGAGGACGTACTGATACAGATGTTATAGAAAACTTCTTTAACGCAGGATATACAAAAGCTAATTTGATAGACACTATTTCTTTAGTAGGAGACAAAACCATATCTAATTATGTACACAGTACTACGCAAGTAGCCGTAGACTTTCCTGAAGCACAGCCATTAGAAACCCAAACTGTATAACAGTGGTATTTTTAAATTATTAAGTTTAAAGCGCGACTTTCTTTAAAGTCGCGTTACTTTTTTACAAAAGTCACACCTTTAAAAACAACTATTTTTTATATAAAAATTTAAAAAAATGTCATCATTTATAAATAGTCACACTATTTTTATGCAAAAACAAATCTGATAACTAAATAGATTTCGTTTTTATTTGTTTAGCAAGACAATTTTTTATGATAGCATCAGATCAATGGGTAACCTACATGTGCATTCTATTAGCAGTATATGCTATTGTTATTCTATATTTTGTAATCCGTGGAGCTCGAAAAAACACAGACATTAAAGACTACGCTGTAGGCAATTTAGGATTTCCTGCTTGGGTAGTTGGTTTGTCTTTAGCTGCTTCTATGACTAGTGCAGCTACATTTATTATTAATCCTGGTTTTATTGCACTGTATGGGTTTTCTGGCATTATTTCTTTTGCTCTCGTCTTACCTATTGCTGCTTTTATTTCGCTAATTGTTTTCACTAAAGGCTTTGTAAAGCAAGGTAATGCCGTAAAAGCTACAACCATGGCACAGTGGATTGGTAAACGCTACAACAGCAAGAATTACGCCTTCTTCTTTGCGATTATCGCTATGCTTCTAATCACATTTATCGTACTCATTAATGTTGGATTAACCCAAGTTATTTCTAAAGCACTTAATGCAGACCCATTTTATGTGTTGCTGTCTATAACAGTGTTTGTATTTGGTTACATGATGTTTGGAGGAGCTAATTCTATGGTGTACACCAACACCATCCAAGCTATAATTATGTTTATAGTTGCACTAATTTTAATAGGTTCTGGTTGGGAATATTTTTCTGATGGTATTAGCGGTATCGTAGAAAAACTCAATACAATTGATCCTAACTTAACTAAACCAACCAACAAAACAAGTTTTTTATTTAGAGATTATTTTGAAATTATAATTACTCAAATAGTCATTGGTGTGGCAATTGTATGCCAACCACACATTATAACAAAATCACTATTACTTAAAGACTCTAGCAAAATAAACACCTATTTAGCTAGTGGAATCATTTTTATGATTGTATTCTTTTTAGTTGTGGTCGTTGGACTCTATGCTAGAATTAGTTTTCCTGATTTTATGGTAAATGGCAACAAACTAAAAATGGACGAAATAATACCAACATACGTCGTTACAAAATTCTCAGTTGGTGTTGGGCTAATTATTGTTGTGGGCTTAATTTCTGCCGGACTTTCAACTTTAGAAAGTTTAATTCAATCCTTATCTATAACAATTACATCAGATATTATCGATCCTGTTTCAAAAGGAACCTTAGGAAACAAAACTATAATGGTGAATAAAATAGTCATTATCGGTTTGGCCATTGTAAGCTTTGTTTTAAGCTGGCAACAAATAAAATCGCCTGATGTAAGTGTTGCTATTTTTGCACAAAATGGTGTCTATGCCTATTTTGCTGCTGCTTTTGTTCCTGTATTGTTTGGTACGTTTTTAAAAAACGTTAGTACGCGCTCGGTATTTATTGCCAGTATCACAGCAATTGTCGTTCACTTTGGTATTTACTACGGAAGATTAACACCATACATGCAAGAACCTGTAAACAATCCTGGAGTATCAGCGGCTATAGGAATTGTTTCTTCATTAATTATAGGATTTGTATTTTACAGACTAGATTTAAATAAACAACGTGAATACTCTAGATTGGACAGCTAAATGGGCAGATTACACGCCAGATAAAATTGCCGTCACCTCTTACGACAGTGGTGAGCAATATTCCTTTAGCGACCTTAACAATTATGCCAATCGCTTAGTAGAAAAATTTAAAAAAATAGGTCTGCAAGAAGGTAATAGAATCGCCATTTTAGCAGAACATAGCTTAGAATACATTGTATTATTTGTAGCTTGTCAACGCCTCGGCATCATATTAGTCCCTTTAAATTACAGGTTTTCTGTAAATGAAATTCAGAAACTAATTTTAGACTGTACACCTAGCCTTTTTATATACAGCTCTAATCATTTTGAAAAATTTGAAGAGCTCAATATCACGAGCAACCATATTTTCAATATTAAAGATATAAGACATTTTTATCTCGATGACACTATAAATATTGAACCAAGAAGCTATAAGATAAAAGAAAATAATCCATTATTTATTTTTTATACTTCTGGCACAACAGGAAGACCAAAAGGTGTAATTTACACCAACAAAATGCTGTTTTGGAATAGCCTAAACACGTCCATGCAATTGGGCATTACCTTTAGAGATTCTACAATCAACACGCTTCCTCCTTATCACACCTCTGGTTGGAATGTGTTTTTAACTCCATTATTGCACAAAGGAGCTCATATTGGTATGTTAGAAAAGTTTGACCCTAAAAAAGTACTTCAACTTCTAGAAGCTAACAAAACCACACTTTTTATGGCATTGCCAACCATGCTGTTAATGATGCAGAAAGACCCAAGTTTTAAAACCATTAGCTTAAAAAAATTACGATACATAATCTCAGGAGGTGAAAAAGTACCACCAGAGTTGGTTTCGCATTGGAAAACTGAAAAAGACATTTACATAAGACCTGGCTATGGTCTCACAGAAGCTGGTCCAAGCATCACTTCGCTACATCATAAAATGGCACAGTTAAAACCTAATTCTATAGGAAAACCCAACTTTTACCTCGAAACTAAAATTGTAGACAAAAACGGAAAAATTGTAAAAAACAATACCATTGGCGAACTCTGCATTAAAGGCAATATTGTAACACCTGGTTATTGGAACAACTCCGTAAAAACTAACAATAATATTAAAAGAGGTTGGCTATTTACAGGAGACTTTGCTTACAGAGATAACGAAGGTTACCTCTATATAAAAGGTCGCAAAAACGACATGTATATTTCTGGAGGAGAAAACATCTATCCGCAAGAAATAGAAACACATCTCGAAAGTCTTAAAGACATAAAAAAAGCCGTTGTACTAAGTGTAAAAGACGAAAAATGGGGAGAATGTGGCATTGCTTTTGTAACCTCAACTAATAAAACTATAACAGCGCAAGATGTTAGAGCACTTTTAAAAGATAAATTAGTAGCATACAAGCATCCAAAATATATCTTTTTTTTAGACGACATTCCATTAACTAGTATTGGTAAAGTCTCAAGAAAAAAATTGTTGAAATATTTCAATTCGGTAAAAACGTAACACAAATGAAACAATTCAAATTAGTTCTATTATTCACACTAATTAGCACTTCAATTTTCTCACAGCAACAAAAAGAACTTATGAAAGACGTACTTTCAGAATATAAATTCAAAATAAAAAACATAGCTTTAGATAGTTTAAACATAAGCTATATACAAGAAGGCAAAGGCGATACTACCTTATTATTTCTACATGGTTTAAGCAGTAACTCTGACGCTTGGTCTAAAAATATTGAAGTTCTAAAAGACAAGTACAATTGCATTGCTGTAGATTTGCCAGGTTACGGTAAGTCATCTAAGCCAATAGCAGACTATACTCCTACTTTTTTTGCTGATGTTACGTATCAATTTTTACAAAAATTAGAATTAAAAAATGTTGTTTTAATTGGGCATTCTATGGGTGGACAAGCTAGCATAAAACTTGCCACAAAACACCCTGAAGCTATCGAAAAACTCATTTTAGTAGCACCTGCAGGCTTAGAACAATTTGCTGAAAATGAAGGAGCTATGATAAAGAGTATTTATACTGCAGACATGGTAAAACACACCTCAGACGAGCAAATAAGAAAAAACTATGCGCTTAACTTTTTTAAACAACCAGAGGATGTGACTAAAATGATTGAAGACCGAATTAATATAAAATCATCATCAGATTTTGATGAGCACTGCGAGGCTATTGTAAAAAGTGTATCTGGTATGATAGACGATCCTGCTTTTGAAGATTTAAAAAACATCAACCAAGAGACACTTGTTATTTTTGGAAAGAATGACATGCTTATTCCTAATCGTTATTTTCACCCAACACTATCTGTAGAAAAAGTAGGCAAAATTGCGGAAGAACACATCAAATTAGTAACTGTAGAATTTATTGACGAATCCGGTCATTTTGTTCAATTTGAAAAACCTAAAGACGTTAATTTGCTTATTGAAAGATTTGTTGAAGCAGACTAATTAATGAAAAGGAAACTAAAGAAATTTACAGAATTTAGCCAGACTATACTTCCTCACGAAGCTAATTATCTGCAATCTGTAGTTCAGTTTACAGACGGAGAGAAACTTCAGATAATAAATCTTTTAATCTCAAATGCCCTATCTAAATTAGAGTTTAAAGATTTTGATACCAAAATCAACAAAAGAAAATATTCTTACATAAAAGATTGGGTAGAAAAAAAACTGGCTAGCATCGATGTAGATGCTACAATAGATTGGCTTATTTCTTTAAAAAAGAAGATTCTCACAGATGCTATTAGCTCTACTGAAGAGTTAGAGTTTCTTCAATATATAATTCATTATAAAACGGTTGAATATAATTTTCAAAGTCTTTATGATCTTGCCAAGGAATACAAATCGTACTTATTGGTAAGAATGCGCTACAAAGACCATGAAGTTATTGCAGATTTTTTAACCCATTACGAGTCTACATACCAAAATGCCATAGACATACACGAAAAACTCTATGCTGCCACTACCGAAATTACCAACCAATACACACTAAACAATAACGACACCAAACACTTAGAATCTTGGCTGTTTGAGGTATTTAACAACCAAGCCCTTGATGGTAAAAACAGATACCAAGCTTTTGTTTTACTCGCTTTTATGTATACCAACTACAACGAGAACAACAAGCTAAAGGCTCTATTCGACAAAATTGATGTTTATTTTAGTAAAGGCGAAATGTATTCCAGACGTTTACTATCTAATTATTATGCAAGTAGAGTTCTTTTACATTCAAAACAAAACGAATTTGACGAAGCAGAATATTATGGTTATCTATCAATACGTCAAAACAACAACGATACTTTGATGTATGTAAACAATTTAGCCGCCATTTTATTACGAAACAATAAGGCTAAACAAGCATTTAATCTGCTCGACAAATACAAGGATCTGTATAGAGATGTTCATAATTATCATCAAAAAATTGGGTTTTGCTCTTATTTAATCCGTGTATACTCAGAATTAGATAAGATGGATTTAGCAGAAGCAACTGCAAAAACATTTTTAAAGAAATATAAGAACGAAGTCCTTCAGCACCGATGGCATCATTTTTTTACCTCGTACATTAATATTTTAATTTCCAGAGAAAAATATGATGATATTCTTAAGTTGTCTTCAAAATTCAAACTTATTGAAAGAGAAAAGGAACACCAAAAAAAGAACAATTATGTTCCTAATATATCGTGGAGTATTTCGCTTTCGAGATACATGGAAGGTAAAATAAACTCCGATAAATTACTTGAAGAAATAAAGCAACCCTTAGAGCTTATTGAGCCAACATTAAACCAAAAACAGCTGATGTTTAAGGTTATAGACAAGCTCTCTAACAATCTTCCTGAAGCATTTTTAAAGCTTAAGTCACACATATAAAAATAATATTTAATGTGTTGTTTTTCAAAGTATTGAATTGTATTTGTGTTTTGATTATTAATTAAAGTCACATTTTAATACTCTGTTTTTTGAGCATACATGTTTTCATTTTCACAATAGATTGCAATAAATCTAATTAAACAACTAATCTATAATCATGAAAAAATTATTTCTATTGCTAACTCTTATTGGCTCTCTATTTGCTAGTGCTCAAAACACTGGGAAAATAGAAGGGAAAATAACCCTCGAAGATGGCATGCCTTTATCTGGTGCTACAGTTTATATTCAATCTTTAGACAAAGGAACCGTTACAGATTTTGATGGTAAGTACACCATTGATGATGTTGCAGAAGGCACTTATGACATTTCCTTTTCTTATGTTGGTTTTGAAACCACAACCCAAAGCGTTACGGTTTCTGCTGGCAAAACTACAACGGTGAATACCTCATTAAAAGAATCTGACAGCATGCTTAATGAAGTTATTATTACTTCAAGTAAGCAACCACAAAAAATAACAGATGTACCTGCTTCTGTAAGTGTTATTAGAGCAAAAGATATACAAGAGTTTCCTAGTTTTAATATTGGTGAGCTTGCAGCAAGACAAAAAGGTGTAGACTTTGTTCGTACTGGTGTATTAGGAACTGGTATAAACATCAGAGGTTTTAACTCTGCTTTTAATTCTAAAAATCTTCAAATAACAGATGATCGTGTGTCTATGTTAATTGCAACAGGATTACCTTACGGCTCTTTTTCAACTGTAACCAAAGATGATATAGAACGTGTTGAAATCCTTTTAGGTCCTAACGGAACACTTTACGGACCAAATGCACACAATGGTTTAGTAAGTACTATTACCAAAAACCCTAGAACATCTGAAGGAACAACATTAGTGTTTGGTGGTGGTAGCCAAAATGTAATTACAGGGCGTTTACGTCATGCACAAGTTATAAACGATAGACTATCTTATAAAGTTCATTTTGAAAGAACAGCTGGTAGAGAATTTCAGTATGTAGATTCTGTTTATGTTGGTACTACAGCCTACGGAGAAAAAAACTTAGATCGCGATTTTGATGCTTTAAAGTATGGAGGCGCAGTTCATTATAAAACAGGTAAAAGTTCTGAATTAATTGGTTACTACGGACATAGTAACAACACTAACTTGGCAGTTACAAATGCAGGTAGAAACCAAATTAAAGATTGGACATTAGATATTGCTCAGTTAAAATTTGTATCTAAAAACTTCTTTGCCAACACATACTACACTTGGAGTAGAACAGATGAAACTTACGCTATTAATCAGCGCACACAAAATTATGTGTCGTTTATAGAAAATGGTTTTTCTGAAGAAGAGTCTTGGAGTCGTTCGTTGTATGAGCAATGGGTTCCAGCTTTTGGAATAGCTATTCCTAGAGGAGCCTTATTTAAAGATGCTTCAGAACGTTTTAATGCAGAAGCACAATACAACAACAATTGGGGAGATTTTTATCTTACCGCTGGTGCGCAATATCAATTAGATATGGCAGACTCAGATGGCACTTATTTATTAGATCAAGACGGTCCTATAGAAATTGCACAAACAGGTGTTTATGGACAGTTTGAATACAAGATGGATTCTGGATGGAATTTCTTAGTTGGTTTACGAGCAGATAACCACGATTTATACGGAACCAACCTTTTACCAAAAGCGGCAATTACAAAATCTATAGACGCAGGAACGTTTAGACTTACTTACGGACGTGGTATGGCTGTGCCATCTATCCTTAACCTTAAAGGGAATTTATTTGGCGGCTTAGTATTAGGTAACGGTGAAGGCTTTACACTAAGCAACGGTAATAAGATAAATGCATTAGAAGTAGAAACCATTAACTCTTTTGAAGCTGGTTTTAAAGGACAAATATCTGACAAACTGTATATAGATGCTAGTGCTTACTACAACATGTCTGAAAACTTTATAAGTCCGCTTCGTAACATTGCTGATGCTGCAAACAGTGTTTATGTAACACATATTGGAGATACTCCAATAGACGAAGTATCTCCAGGAGCAAGTGTTTCACCTGCTTTATTAACATACAGCAACTTTGGTAGTGTAGATACTTACGGATTTGATATTGGCTTAAATTACTATTTCTCAGATGCTGTAAGAGCTTCACTTAACTACTCATATTTTGGTCGTAGTTTAGACACGAACGATTCAGCTAATGATGGTAACTTAGATGGTGTGGTATTAGAAAGCGAATTACCTATTAACACACCTGCAAACAAATTTAACTTAGGGTTACACTATACTAAAAACAAGTTCTATGGAGCAGTTTATGGTCGTTGGATAGAAGATTATGATTTCTTTTCAGGGATTAATGTCGCTGCCGAAACTCAAGATATGGATGGTGATGGTGTAAACGAAATTGTTGAAAATGCCAGAGTTGGAAGAACATGGAATTATGGTCCTTTAGGTGGTTTTGTTGTAGATGCTAACATAGGATATAGTCTTAATGACAACGTTTCCTTAGGTGTTAATGTAACCAACTTATTTGATACTGACATGAGAGAGTTTGTAGCGTCACCAGCTATAGGACGTTTAATTTCTTTTGAGCTTAAATACAACGTTAACTTTTTTAAAAACAAAAAGAATAAAGACGATTAAGTTTTAAGCAATGTCAAAAATTAAAGTCAACGACATAAGCCTAGACTATGAAGATTATGGCAGTGGCAAAGTACTGCTTATGCTTCATGGTTTAGGTTCTACAAAAAAAGATTGGGACGCTCAAGTCCCTTTCTTCTCTAAACGTTTTAGAGTTATAACTGTAGACCTTAGAGGTCATGGTAATTCTACAAAACCTCAAGATGCCTACGGAGTACATTTAATGACCAAAGACATCAAATATTTTTTAGATGCCTTAGAGATAAAAAAAGTAACCTTAATAGGCTTCTCTATGGGAGGAGCTGTGGCTTTTGATTTTGCAGTAAAATATCCTGAAAATTTAGAGAATTTAGTCATTGTTAACAGTGGTCCAGATTTTAATGACATGGGGCAAATAGGTAAAGACTTGCTTAATGGTCGTACTAAGTTTTTAGAAACCAAAGGACTTGATGCTTTAGCGAAAGAGATTTCGTTTAATATGTTTCCAGAAGATTCTCAAATAAATCTTAGAAACGAGTTTGAAGAACGCTGCAAACAAAACGATTACAATGCCTATTACAAATCTTTCACTACACTAATGAGTTGGGGTTTAGGAGAAAAACTAAAAGACATAAAAACTAGGACACTAGTTGTAGCTTCTGATATGGATTATACTCCAGTATCATTTAAGGAAGATTATGTCTCTAGGCTGCAAAATGCAAAATTAGTAGTCATAGAAAATTCAAGACATGGTGCTGTAATAGATCAGCCAGAGGCTTTTAATAATGCTTTACTAAATTTTTTAAACGATGAATAGAGTTGCGCTTATTACAGGAAGCACAAGTGGTATAGGTCTTGGTATTGCAAAGCAATTTGCAAAACAAGGTTACAGCATTATGTTTCACGGATTAGAAGAAAATGGAGATGAAATTGCAAAGTCTGTAGGTGAAGAATATAAGGTAAAAACGTCATTTTCTAATGCCAATATGTTACAGTCTAAAGCCATAGAAAATCTTGTTAAACAAACTATTGAAGAACTTGGAGCGCTGCATGTTTTAATCAATAATGCAGGCATACAATTTGTATCTCCAATTGAAGAGTTTCCAAACACCAAATATGAGAACATTATAGCCATAAATATGAATGCCGCTTTCTACGCATCTAAAGCAGCTTGGCCTCAAATGAAATCGCAAAATTTTGGTAGAATTATCAATATTTCTTCAGTTCATGGGTTAAGAGCTTCAGAATACAAAACAGCTTACGTTGCTGCAAAACATGGAGTTATTGGCATGACAAAAGTAATGGCTTTAGAAGGTGCAAACCATAATATAACCTGTAATGCTATTTGCCCAGGTTATGTAAAAACACCTTTAGTAGAAGGGCAGATAAAAGACCAGGCCAAGGCACACCAAATGTCTGAAGAAGAAGTGGTAGAAAAAGTAATGCTAAAAAAACAAGCCGTTAAAGAATTTGTGCCTATAGAGGCTATTACAAACATGGCTTTATTGTTAGCCAAAGACAGTTCTACAACTATAACAGGAACATCGTTTGCACTAGATGGTGGCTGGAGTGCACAATAAACAAGAAATAGTATTGAATGATTTGATAAGAGTTAGTTAATTGGCAAAAAGTATTTTTTCAAATTATTAAATACCATTTACAAGTATAAAACTTGTAATATTTAAGGACATCAGAAGAGTTTTTAAGTGTCATAATCATCTTCTGATGTCTATTTTTTTAGTCAATAGTTTTTATGAATTTTGTTAGATATTTTTTTTTCTAAAATGACTAAATACCACAAAACAAGGGGCAACAAACGTATTTCAAAAGCTATTGAAGATTGGAAAAACCACAATCTAGGGTTAGATTTAGAGTATTTAAAATCTACCCAAAGAAGTTACTGTAAAGTATGGGTAAGCCCTTTTGCTAATATATCTGTAATAGGTTCAGAAATACCATCTCCTAAAGGACAACATCGACAAGAAATTATAAAAGGCTTATTAGACATTTACAACCATTGGGAGCAACAAATTAAAACATTAAACAAACCTTACTATTTAGCCATTTGGTTGCTAGAACCTCGTTTAGAAAAATCTCAAGTTGTCTGTGCTATAGACAGCATGATAGATTTCTACGACATTACATTTTACAAACCCAAAGAGCAACGCAAATTTCCATCGCAAAACTACGGTAAACTCCAAGAGCAATTACAGGCGTTTAACTGGACCTATGCATTAGATGAAGACCATTTTTTTCAATCAGATGTAGATTTAGAAGAAGACAATTATACCTCTACAAAAGATTACTTTGATTCTCAAAAATGGTACAAAAGAAAAATAAAAGAAGGTATAAGAACTGTTCCTTCTAATGAAGACACCTTTTACGCAATACAAAAAGGCATTGCTTGGATTGGCACTAAAAATTAATTGCCTTAGATCTTAAAAAGGCTAAGGCAGGAAATACATCCTACCCTTTAACTTGTTTAATATGGCTATTGATTCTATTTTCCTAACATCAACAACTCATTACAAACCACTTCGGTAGTGTATCGTTTATTACCATCTTTATCTTCCCAAGAACGGTTGGTCAATTTACCTTCTATGGCAACTTCTTGTCCTTTGGTAACATAATTTTCTACAACCTTAACCAAACCACCTTTTACAATGATATTGTGCCAGTAAGCGCGCTCAATTTTTTGACCATTCTTATCCTTATAGCTATCATCTGTAGCTAATGAGAATTTGGCCATTTTGTTGCCGTCTTCAAAATTTACAATTTCAGGATCTTGTCCCAATCTTCCAATCAACTGTACTTTGTTTCTTAATGTGTTCATGTGTTCTAAATTTTATATGTTAAACAGTTAATACTATTGAACCTCTAACGATTCAACACTGCAAAGATGAGACGGTTGGCAAATTTTAGTCGGTAGTTACCTATTTAAATTCGTTTGTAAATGTTTGTAGTCGTTTGTAAATGACTAAAGCTGCCCAATTAAATTGTATCTTTACCAGTAATGAAAAGACTTCTAAGCTATATTTATCCGGTTAGCAAAACCATTTCATCCCAATATAATGGGGATCTAGAAATTACATGGTATAACGGAAAAAAACATCTCAACTCAAAAAATGCAAACTATAGTTACGGTTCTTTACAGCGAATTTTGAAATTTGGTCTTAAGAAAATTGAACTCTCTAAGGTAGATTCTATTTTGGTTTTAGGAATGGGAGGAGGAAGTGTTATAGAAACACTACGGCAAGATTTTAATTACAATAGCAAAATAACAGCTGTAGAAATTGACCAAGTAATAATTGATATTGCTAAAACCGAGTATGGCATTTCAGAAAATGATAATTTAAAAATCTATTGTACTGATGCTTATGATTTTGCATTACAAAATACGGTTCGCTACGACTTAATAATCATTGATCTCTTTATTGATTTAAATGTTCCTGATAAGTTTTTAAGTTTGGATTTTTGGGATGGTATTATCAGGTCTAAATCTTCTAGAGGATCTATTCTTTTTAATGCTTCGGTTGGCTCCCAAACATCTTCTTCAAAATTAGATCATGTTATCTCTTATTTGCGCTCAAAAGTCTATGATATTTCGGTTTTTGATAATGTCAACAATACAAATACTATTGTAATAGCAAAAGGTTTGTAATGGATAAATTGTTATCTTGCAGAGACTTAATCCATAAATATGCAAAAAAATTGTCCCGAATGTGGCACGAAAATAATAGGAAGAATAGATAAAAAATTCTGTAGTGATGCCTGTAGAAATGCATTTAATAATCGCATAAACAAAGATTCTAAAAACCTTATAAGAAACACCAATAATCGCTTACGAAAAAATTACAGAATTTTAGAGACACTCAATCCTAATAAAAAGACCAAATGTTCTAGAGCCAAGCTCATAGAAAAAGGATTCGACTTTAACTATTTTACAAGCATATACACTACAAAAGCAGGTGCCATATACTATTTTGTATATGACCAAGGCTATCTGCCCTTAGAGGGAGATTATTATGCTTTGGTAAAACGAGACGATTAACCCTTTGTGGTACTATTCCAGTTTTCACCTTTAAGGTGTAAAGCGGCTTTAAGAATATCTTTTTGGCTAATTTGTCCTACTAACTTGCCATTCTCCACAATAGGAAAACGTCTGCGTTTTGAGTTTAAAAACTTATTTGCAGCATCAAACACATCCATATTACCATCAATAGTTTCAACATCTCTAACCATACGCTTTTCTACATTATCGTGCTCTAAAGGCATATTGTAATAACGGCTTTCACTCAGTTGCTTAAGGCAATCTCCTTCAGAGATAATACCAACTAATTCTTGCCTATCATTAACTACTGGTCCACCAGAGATTTTATTCTTTATTAAAGACTCTACCACCTCTTGTACCGTTTGTTCTGGTTTAAACGTTATAAGATTAGTTGACATATAATCTCTTACTTTAAGTGCTGTTGCTGGTGCAGTATTCTGTTGCTGCTTGCGTGCCCCTTGAAAACTTTTTATTCCCATAACATTTAAATTTTAGTGTTTATTTAAAGTTACTGAAAATTAATTGGTTAGCAAAATGAAAAATTCTTTAGCAATAGTTATGTATTTTTATATTAGAATTTTTATTGAATTTTGAAGAAACAAATTAGCATTATTGGTTGTGGTTGGCTCGGTTTTCCACTTGCAAAAAGCCTTGTAAATAAAGACTACAAGGTGAAAGGTTCTTCAACATCAGAAGGAAAACTAAAAACAATTAGTGAGGCTAACATTGAAGCTTATGTAATTGCTTTAAATGAAGAAGGTATTACAGGAAACTACACTGATTTTTTAACAGGAACTGAAACAGTTGTCATAAATATTCCTCCTGGTTTAAGAGAGGATCCAGATAAAAATCATGTAGCCGAAATACAACATTTGATTAATGCATTGGAAAACCAAAACATTAAAAATGTTATTTATATAAGCTCTACTTCTGTTTTTAAAGACGAAACAAACTTTCCAATTATCAATGCTGATACTGTCCCAAATGCTATATCTAATAGTGGCAAACAACTCATTGCGATTGAAAACGTGCTTCGTAAGAACACCTCCTTTAATACAACCATCATCCGGTTTGGTGGACTATTCGATGCTCAAAGGCATCCAAGTACGTATTTGGCTGGCAGAAAGAACCTCTCGAATCCCAATGCTCCCGTAAATCTCATTCATAAAGAAGACTGTATCAACATTATTACTTTGATTATTGAAAACAACATTTGTAATGAGACTTTCAATGCTGCCAACCCTAATCATCCTACTAAAAAAGACTACTATACGTTATACTGCAAACAACATCAATTAGAGCTTCCAAAATTCAATGCTTCAGAAAAAAGTAAAGGAAAAATTATTGGGAACACAAAACTGGAACAACTTTTGGACTACAGTTTTAAACAGGCACTATAGAAATTAATAGTTTATTAAGAGCTATATTCTCAAAATTTTATAGTTTTAGCCCTCAAAATTTATATTTATAATGAAACAAATTACAATTGCAGTTGTTATGCTTTTCTCGGTAAGTGTTTTTGCCCAGACTAATGCAGATTTAAAAGCACACTACGAGACTTATTACAAGGAGATGAAAAAGCAAGGTGATGTGCAAGGTATTATTAACGCCTTAACGCACCTTAATATATTAGAGCCTTCTGTAGCAAGAAAAGACACCTTAGCATATTTATACCTATCTGAAGGTAAATATTTGCAAGCACTTAACACTATTGGTGTAGAAAAAAATGATTCAGACTCTGACATGAATGTTGAAGTAAAAGCTTTAGCGCTTAAAAATCTTAATCAGCCAAAATTAGCTTTAGAACACTATGAGGTTTTATTTAAGAGAGAACCAAGCGTTTATTTAGCTTATGAAATGGCTGACATGAAAATTCAGGTAAAAGATTTAGCTGGTGCAAAATCTAATATTGAATATGGTTTAGCTAATGTAACAGATGACATGAAACGTGCGTTTTACGAAACACAACAACCTTATGAAACGTCTATGAAAGCTGCACTTTTATGCTTAAAAGGCTTACTAACGTTTACCGAAAACAGAACAGCAAATGTCGATGCTGCCATTAAACTAATGAATGATGCTTTAGCAATTGATCCTAATTTTAATCTAGCAAAAGTTAGCAGACAAGGATTAGAAAGCCAAAAAGCTCAACAAGCTGCTGCTGCGAATAAAAAGAATTAAATTCTTTTTATTAAAATACTTTAAATAAAAAATGCTGCCAATAGGCAGCATTTTTTGTTTTAATTAATTTAAGAATTACCAAATTCTTACACGCTCTTCTGGTGGTAAATACATAGCATCCCCTTCTTTAATATCAAATGCTTCGTAAAAAGCGTCAATATTCTTTAAAGGTTGTGTTGCTCTAATATGACCAGGTGAATGTGGGTCTGTATTTATTTGTGTTCTTAAAGCCTCATCCCTAACAAGCGTTCTCCATACTGTTGCCCAAGACATGAAGAAACGTTGTTCTGGTGTAAATCCATCAATATTGTCTGGTCTTCCGTTTTCTTTAAAGTACAGTTGCAAACCATCATAAGCACCTAGAACACCTCCTAAATCACCAATATTTTCCCCTAAAGTAAAAGGGCCGTTTACATATACACTATCTAAAACCTCAATTGAAGAATATTGATCTGCTAAAGCTTTTCCTCTTTTTTCAAATTCTTCTAAATCCTCTGGTGTCCACCAGTTATTTACATTACCATCACCATCAAAACGTGCTCCAGAATCGTCAAAAGCATGAGAGATTTCATGACCTATAACAGCTCCTATTCCACCATAATTTACCGCTTCATCTGCTGTATAATTATAGAAAGGCGGTTGTAAAATTGCTGCCGGAAAAACTATCTCATTGTTTAATGGATTAAAATACGCATTAACCATCTGTGGTGGCATTCCCCATTCTTTTTTGTCTACTGGCTCGTTAATTTCACTTAAGCTTTTCTTTTGAGACCATGCTCCTATTGCCAACATGTTTTCGGCATAAGAGTTTCCTTCTTTAACTTGTAAATCTGAGTAATCTTCCCACTCATCAGGATAAGCAATTTTTACAGTAAACTTATCAAGCTTTTCTATAGCTTTCTTTTTTGTTTCCTCACTCATCCAATCTAGATTAGTAATTCTGTTTTGGAAGGCTTTAATAACATTTGCTATCATTTTTTCAGCTTTCTCCTTAGCTTCTGGCGGAAATTTAGCTTGCACATAAAGCTGACCTACAGCTTCACCAACACTACCATCTACAGTACCAAGCGCACGCTCATCCGCAGGACGCATAGCCTTAGAGCCGTTTAATGTTTTACCATAAAACTCCCAATTGGCTTTTTCAATTTCAGTAGTTAAGTAACCTGCTGCACCATTTAAAGTACTCCAATCCATCATTATTTTAATGTCTTCAATTGGTGTAGATTTTAAGAATGCATCCATAGCCTTCATGTACTTTGGCTGCATTACCAAAAGTGTATCTACTTTCTTTTCAATTCCCATATCATCCATAAACTTTTGCCAATTGATAGATGGTGCCATTTCTTGTAAATCAGCAACAGATGTCGGGTTGTTAAAGTTTCTAATGTCTCTACTAGCAACTTTATCTAAACGAGGTTCAGCAAGCTGTGTTTCCATAGCAAGGATTTTCTCAGCTGCAACTTTAGCATCAGCTTCAGAATAGTTAATGTACTGAAGCATTCTCGCTACATGATCTATATACTGACCTCTAATTTCTTTAGTTTTTTCGTCTTGATCTAAGTAATAATCGCGTTGTAAACCTAAACCTGCTGGGAATAACCAAGCCATGTTCATGCTACTGTCGTTAAGTCCTGGATTAGAAGCTATACCTGCAAATGGTGCACCAACTCCTAATGTTGAAGCATAAACAGTTTGCATATCATTTAGGTTTTTAATCCCATCTATTTTGTCTAATAGCGGTTGTAAAGGTTTAATACCTGCTTCATTACGCGCAACAGTATCTAACTCAGATTCAAAAATTAACAACGCTTTTTGCTGGTCAGAGCCTTCTTTGTATGTTCCTAGTTCTTTTGATGTATTTAAAATATCTAATACATCTTTTCTTGTAGATTTACGCAAAACACCAAATCCTCCCCAATGAGATTCATCGTCGGGAATTGTATTGGTTTCTAACCATTTTCCGTTAACATACTTGTAAAAATCTTCTTTTGGACTAACGCTTGTGTCCATGTTTTCCAAAATAATACCTGGAATTTTCTCTTCTGCCATGGCAGTGTCTTTCTTGGCTTCTTCCTTACATCCTAATACAGTAAAGAAAGCCAAACCTGATATCGCTAGAACGCGATTAAGATTGGTTCTCATAATTTGGTTTTAGTTAATTCGAATTAAACGTAGTTAGTAATAAGACCTGTAAAACAGACAAATGTTACAACTTAACAAAACTTTAAGACAAATAAAGGTTAGTATTCCGACTTTATTTTCTCATACAAATCGCGCTCTAACTTCTTATTAATTTGATAGTTAAGGTTAGAAAACGCGACTAGGACTTCTTTTACACTTTCAAGCTTTAGTTGGCTATCAATATTATCGAGTGTTAAATTTTCATTCAATCTCAAAAGTGTAGTTTCTATAATTGCAGTTCTCGATATAATAGGATTGGTTTTAAGTAAGTCTGGTGTTTGAGCTTTAAATTCTTCTATAAATTTTTTGAGAAGCTCCTTATCTCCATTAAAAAATGATAAATCAGCTTTTTTAAGATAATCGATTTGTATAGCTAATTCCTGATATTTCTCCCAATCTGCAACAGCGATTTCTCCTCTTGAGCTTAGTACATAATCCATATACTTAAATCCATCAATAGCTTTGGCTGTAATTATGGGCTGTTGATTTATACTTTCTTCTATGTTGTTTTCTGAAGAAGGCTTATCGTCTCCACAATTCAAAAGTAGAAGAAAACATGCGTTAAGAAGGAAAAATCCAATTCTCATAAAGTCTTTTTATTTGCTGTAAATATACTGAAACTAATATTTTCATATTATAGTATATTCTTAAAATATAGATTATCAACTTTTTACTTAACCCTTGCTTTTTTTGAAAATTTTAATTTTTGAACACCCAAATTCTTCATATTTTTGAGAATCCTTTAATTACATATATGTCTTCTAAAATATTAATCATAGGTGCCTGTGGACAAATAGGCACAGAACTCACCGCCAAGCTTAGAGAGATACATGGTGTTGAGAATGTTATTGCCAGCGATATCAATACCAGAAAATTAGATTTAGTCAATTCAGGTCCTTTTGAGATTATTGATGCCAAAAATTTTAATGCAATTAAAGATTGTTGTATCAATCACAATATAGACACTGTTTATCTTATGGCTGCACTTTTGAGTGCAACTGGAGAAAAATATCCTATGGAAGCTTGGGATCTTAACATGAATTCGCTTTTTCATGTTTTAAATTTAGCCAAAGAAGGCACCATTAAAAAAGTGTATTGGCCTAGTAGTATTGCTGTTTTTGGGCCAACCACACCTAGAGACCATACACCTCAACATACCATTTGCGAACCAACAACTGTATATGGTATCACTAAACAAGTTGGTGAACGCTGGTGCGAGTACTACTATAAAAAATATGGTGTTGATGTGAGGAGTATTCGTTATCCTGGTATTATAAGTCATAAAGCAATGCCTGGTGGTGGCACAACAGATTATGCCGTTGAAATTTATCATGAAGCCATTAAAACTGGTAAATATGAATGTTTCCTATCTGAAAACACAAGCTTACCAATGATGTTTATGGAAGACGCAATTAAAGCTACTGTAGACTTAATGGAAGCTCCGGCAGACAACCTAACCATTAGATCTTCTTATAACCTTTCGGCTATTTCTTTTACACCAAAAGAGATTTTTGAAAGTATAAAACGTCATATTGCAGACTTTGAAATAAGCTATAAACCAGATTTTAGACAAGATATTGCTGATAGTTGGCCTTCTTCTATCGATGATTCCATAGCGCGAAAAGACTGGAACTGGCAACACCATTATGATTTGGATGCCATGACAGAAGAGATGCTAAATGAATTAAAGAAAAGATACAGTCATTATTCTACTTAACATGTAGTTGATATAAATTTATTATCTTGGGCGCTTTAATACCTCAAATGTTTGCAAAAGTCAGAAAAAGAGAGGTCTTAATCCCTTTTTTTTCTTTTATTTTTCTCAATCTTCTGGTTCTATTTTTATGGGATAAATCTATTACTGCTCAAAAATTAGCACTGCAGGAAAGGGTTAATAATTCAGGCGAACTCCTTTCTCAAAAGTTTCTTTCTATAATTAAAAGCGATATCCAAAGCTTAGAGAATTTAAAGTATAGGTTTGAGATTACCAATGGTGATTATTTTAATTATTGGGAATATGATGCTGAATTAATATTACAGCAAAACGCATCCTTTAAATTTATTGAATGGATCGATAACTTAATGATTATTCGCAAAATAAATCCAACTAAAGGTAATGAGGCTGCAATTGGGCTGGATATTTCTAAAATAGATTATCGACGTGACGAGTGGATTAAGCATAGCTTGGATGGCTCTACAAATATTACTCCATGGTCTAAAATGACTCAAGGCGGACATGCCTTTTTAGTAGATGTTCCTGTTTATTTTGATGGAGAATTTAAAGGCACGATAACGGCAGGTATGGATTTTAAGGAAAATCTGGATGCTTTTGCAGAAAACCTATCTGATTACAGTATAGAAATTAGGGACGAAAACAACAGTGTATTTTATACTCAAAACCAATCTCAAAAAGAAGTTTCGAGCAAGGATTTCATGTATACCAACATTTTGAAAATTGATAGTCTAGACAATCAAAACTGGTCTATTAAAGTTACTCCTGCTTCTGCGAGTTTTTTAAGTGACAAAAGCGCTTCTATAAATTACATGCTTATTTTTGGTTTGGTATTATCTACTTTAATGAGTTTACTCATTTACTTCTATCTTAGAGCCAAATCAGAAAGTCTAAGAGCCATTAGAGCCAATAAAAAGCTAGTAATAACTAACAAAAAACTAAGTAAACAGCGCAATAGAGCTGAAAAAGCGTCTAAGGCAAAAACAGAGTTTCTCTCAAATATGAGTCACGAAATAAGGACACCACTTAATGGTATTTTAGGTTTAATACAATTAATGAAGAACTCAAATAAGTCAGATAATTATGATCATTATATAGATTTAATGGATCAATCTTCTAAAAACCTACTAGCCTTGGTAAATGACGTTTTGGAGATAGACAAAATTGAGTCTGGAGAAGCTAGTTTAAACGAGGTGGTTTTTAAACCTAGCAAAGCAATAGAAATATTGGTAAGTCAATTTAAAGACGGGTTTGAAGCCAAAAACCTTTATATAAATCTAAAATTAAATTCAAATTCAAACTTTTCTGTAATTGGAGATGAAGGTAAACTCAATCAGATTATCATCAATCTTTTAAAAAATGCTTTAAAATTCACAACTTCTGGTGGAGCTACAGTGATTTATGAAGAAACCTTAAAAAACGATAGCGTAAATATTAGTGTTAAAGTATCTGATACAGGTATTGGGATTCCAAAAAATACGCTTTCAAAAATTTTCAGAAGATTTACACAAGTAGATCAAGGCATTAAGAAGAAGCACGAAGGTAGTGGACTTGGTCTAGCTATATGCGAGAATTTAGTTGAGTTAATGGGTGGTAAAATTTCAGTAGAAAGTCAACTTAATGAAGGGAGCACATTTCAAGTTAATATACCTTTTAAACTATCAGATAAACAATCCCCAAAAATTACCAGCAGCAATATCTCCTATCTCAACTTTAATGAACTAAAAGTCTTAGTTGTGGATGATAACAACATAAATGTTCTTGTATTAACGAAACTTCTGGAAAATCTTGGAGTAAAGTCGGACCATACCAACGATGGTATTTCTGCCGTTAAGATGGCAAAGAATAAGAAATATCAGCTTGTATTTATGGACATACACATGCCGCAGATGGACGGTTACGAAGCCACACGACTTATAAAAGAGAATAATCACGAAGTGATAATTATAGGTCTCTCTGCCGATGTGACCAAACAAACCATAGACAAGTCTATAGAATTTGGCATGAAAGATTACCTTGCCAAACCGCTATCCCAGCAAAAACTACAAAGTTTATTAATTAAATATTTCTCAAGTTAAAAAAGAGCTTATTGGCTTGAGTATACACCCGATGAATCTTACTAAAATCTAAAGACACTCATATATATTTAAATTAAAGGTTTTGCATAACCTTCTATAAATCTTAAATTTAAACCTCATTATTTCATATATTTAAATGTTATGAGAAATTTAGCCTTAATTTTTTCCTTATCGCTATCCTTAATAAGCACATCTCAAAACAAAAGTGATGCTAACTGAACTGAAAAACAAGTATCCTACAGAGGATTAACTAATAATAACATTATATACATCAATAATTCTATTTTAACTAATACTATTTAATCTTTCATGAAATCTATTTGTTTATTTTTCATCTGCTATTCATTGTCTTTTATAATTAGCGCGCAAACATTTAAGGATAAAATATATGAAATCACTCACCCAAACTATAGTTACAAGGGCATAGATGTCATTAATGATAAAAAGGTTATTGATGAGATGCAGGTCTTTGAGTATAAGTATGATAAACGTTCAAAGACGACTAACTATATTCCTGAAAAAAGAAGTCTCAATAAATCTATAACTATCAAATACCTAAATAGTAATGTTATTGATTACAATGAGAAGAAAAATTATGACGTTGATGGTTATTATGAAGAATTTAATTATTCCTTTAGCTACGATTCGATTAATAACTTAAAGAAAATTACAAAGTCAAACCCCAAAGAAATCGAAAAGTTTGTATACTCTGAAAACATTGTTGAGATATTTATTTTTAGTCCAAGAGATACTGTCAATCATAAAGGCATAATCAAATATCGGTTAAAGGATAATGGCTTAATTGAAAGCGAGACAACCCATAATGGATATGGCAGGTCAAATGGTGGTAATTTTTATGAGTACAACGAAAAAAACGATGTGATAAAACTAGATTCATATGGTGTGCATGTGGAAACTATATATGAATATGATGAGTATGGTAATATAATAAGTGAAATGGCTTCTACTAGTAACGATTTAAACGATAATGTAACAAATAGTAAAGCAAAGTTTTTCTACGATTCTAAAAATTTACTTCAGAAAAAAGTCTATGGGATACGCCTTCATAATACTATTCTCTATACTTATGAAAATGGAAATTTAGTCAAAACACAACATTTTTATGAAGATACCCAAATGAGTTATGAATTGTTAGAATACGATAGTTATGGTAATTGGATTAAAAAAAGTACTTTTTCACTTTTTAATGGTCCAAAAAATTTAGTTCTAGATGCACTTATTATAAGAGAAATAAAATATAAATAACTTCAATCTAGGAATTTACTTAAAATAAAAAAGCCTGATAAAATTATCAGGCTTTTTTTGCTCCTCAGGTTGGGCTCGAACCAACGACCCTCTGATTAACAGTCAGATGCTCTAACCAACTGAGCTACTGAGGAAGGTATTTTTTCGCTTTAGCGAGCGCAAATATAAATTATTTTTTAATCTCTGCAATATGAAAACCTAATTTTTTATTTTGTTATTGCTTTAAATATATCGTTTCCGTTTGCAAACAACACTAAAGCTATTAAAATAAAGAAGCCAACAATCTGTGCTCGCTCTAAGAATTTTTCACTTGGCTTACGACCAGATATCATTTCGTAGAGTAAAAACATTACGTGCCCTCCGTCTAAAGCAGGTATTGGTAGTAAATTAAGAATTGCCAACATAATTGATAAAAATGCTGTTAATCCCCAAAAATATGGCCAGCTCCATACTGGTGAAAATTGGTCGTAAATAGCTTTAAAACCACCTAAACCTTTATAAGCACCTGTACTTGGATTAAAAATAGCTTTTAATTGGTCACCATAGTTACTTATGGTTTTAGTAAACTTTCTCCATCCTGCACCAAAACTTTCTCCGAAGCTGTACTCTTTTCTAAAAATATCATAGTATCCTAACTCTTCAAATCGTTTAGGATTGTTATAAGGTCTTATTCCTAGTTTACCATCCTTATCAAGCTGAAGTTCCATTGTAGAGGTTGTGTTATCTTCGTGAAGAATTTCGGCTGTTACACTTGTGCTTTTTAAGTCACCTCTTACCTCGTCCAATTGGTCAAAATATTTTAAAGGCTTACCATTTATACTGGTTATAACATCACCTCTCTTTAATCCTTTCCCTTTGTTTAAAGAAGAATCAGCAACTTTACCTACCATAAACGGAATACGGTATTCAAAATTGGTTTTTACACCACTTGCAGAATATTGCCCTAAAAAATCTTCTGGTAAATTAATAGTCTGTTCTTTACCATCTCTACTAATCGTAACAGATTGTGCTTTAATTAAGTTAAAACCAATATCAGAATCATTAATAATTGGCTCATCATTAATGGCTAAAACTTTATCACCAGTCTTAAAACCTAAATCACTTAATAACGGATTTTCTATAGAATAACCATCTTTTAAACTATCAACTTTTACATCCGAATCTCCATAGGTAAAAGATATAGCAACATAAATAACATAAGCCAAAATAAAGTTTACTGTTACACCACCAAGCATAATAATAAGACGCTGCCATGCTGGTTTAGATCTAAATTCCCAAGGCTTTGGTGGCTGTGCCATTTGCTCCTTGTCCATGCTCTCATCTATCATTCCGGCAATTTTCACATAACCACCAAGAGGTAACCAACCAATACCGTAAACAGTATCTCCTATTTTCTTTTTGAAAAGCGAATACTTTACATCAAAGAAGAGGTAAAATTTTTCGACTTTAGTTTTAAAAAGTTTTGCTGGTATAAAGTGACCCAACTCGTGTAAGACGATAAGAAGGGATAAACTCAATAAGAATTGGGATATCTTAATTACAAATTCCATGTAGTCATTTTCAAATTTCGATTGACAAAAGTAATGTTTTCAAGGCATTTAGAAAATAAATGTATTTCTAATAAGAATATTTTTAACACGGAATTATAATTCACTGTGCTTCAAGGCTATATTTCTGTTAAAAATATTCAAGAAAATAAGCCTTAATCGTACCTTTGTAATTCTTAATTTTTGAAGCTGAATCTATGTCTTTTCTTTCGTTTTTTAAAGAATATAAAAAGTTTGGAATCTTCTTTACAGTACTATCGCTCATTATATTAGCTGTAATTTATAATGTTTTAAATGTTCCTGCACCATTGCCTATTTACCAACCTGCTATGGTAAGTGAAGAATTGGTAGATAGCACCATACAGCACCAAGCTAAATACCACAAAATAGCGGATTTTAGTCTAATTAATCAAAATGGTGAAATTATTACACAAGACACCTACAAAGACAAAATTTATGTTGCTGATTTCTTTTTTACAACGTGCCAAACTATCTGTCCTATTATGACGGATCATATGTACCAAATACAAAAAGAAATCATTAGTGATGATGACATTATGCTACTCTCTCATTCCGTAACACCAAAAATTGATAGTGTTGCTCAACTAAAAAAGTATGCAAAAGAAAAAGGTGTTATTGATCGTAAATGGAACTTGGTTACTGGAGATAAAAAGCAAATCTATGAGTTAGCTAGAAAAAGTTATTTAGCCGTGAAAACTTATGGTAATGGTGATGAGTATGATATGATACATACCGAAAACTTTATGCTTATTGATAAGAATCGTCAAATAAGAGGGTTTTATGATGGCACCAATCCTGAAGACATAGAAAAAATCCTTAATGACATCAAAATCCTTAAGCAAGAAGATTAAATTCTTCTAAAAGGGTTTTAAACACTTAATTTTTTACCTTACTTTTGCTTCTTTAAATTCAATCTAAATAAGGATAAGCTTGACACTTGCAGATTTAAAACGTGGAGAACAAGGCATTATTAAAGATGTATCCTCAATTCATATTCCATTAAAACTTCTTGAAATGGGATGTTTACCTGGCAATGCTGTAGAATTGGTTCAAGTTGCACCTTTTGCAGATCCTATGTACCTCAATATTAACGGTACACACCTTGCTATAAGAAAAGAAACTGCAATACACATCGTAATAGAAATAGTAAATGGGTAAGCAGATTAACGTTGCATTAATAGGAAATCCTAACACTGGTAAAACCTCTGTGTTTAATGCCTTAACAGGCTTAAACCAAAAAGTTGGTAACTATCCTGGTATTACCGTTGAAAAGAAAGAAGGGATTTGTAAACTGCCTCGAGGTGTTAAAGCACACATTATAGATTTACCCGGAACTTATAGCCTTAATGCTTCATCATTAGATGAAAATGTTGTAATAGAGCTGCTACTCAACAAAGAACACAAAGATTTTCCAGATGTTGCTGTTGTTGTTAGTGATGTAGAAAACCTTAAACGTAATCTTTTATTATTTACTCAAATTAAGGATCTAGAAATACCAAGTATCTTGGTTATTAATATGTCTGATAGAATGGCATATAAAGGTATTTCTTTAGATATTCCTTATTTAGAAAAGCGACTTAATACTAAAATTGCACTTGTAAGCACCAGAAAGAATAGCGGAATTTCTGAACTAAAAGAATTAATCACTAACTATAAAGAGCTTTCTACAGAGCCTTGTATGAACGCTTCTGCTATTGATGAAACTTATTTTAATAACCTCAGAAAAGCATTCCCAAATCAGCTATTATATAAATTATGGTTGGTCATTACACAAGATGTAAACTTTGGTAAAACCGACCGTAAAACAATTGAAGCAGTTTCAGATTTTAAAACAAAATCAAAAACAGATCTAAAACGTCTGCAACAAAAGGAAACTATAAAACGCTATCAATTCATCAACGATACGCTAAAAAAAGGACAAACCATAGACCTTAAATCTGCAAAAGATTTACGAATTAAGTTTGATAGAATTTTGACGCACAAAGTTTGGGGCTACCTTATTTTTGGCTTTATACTACTTACTATTTTTCAAGCTATTTATGACTGGTCTAGTGTACCAATGGATTTCATAGATAGCACATTTGCTTCACTAAGCGAATGGACCAAAAGCATTTTACCAGAAGGAGCATTTACCAATTTATTAGCCGAAGGTATCATTCCAGGGTTAGGTGGAATCGTCATATTTATACCTCAAATCGCCTTTTTATTCCTGTTTATTTCCATTTTGGAGGAAAGCGGTTATATGAGTCGCGTGGTGTTTTTAATGGATCGTATTATGCGACGTTTTGGACTTAGCGGAAAGAGTGTAGTACCTTTAATGTCTGGTACTGCTTGTGCAATTCCTGCTATTATGGCAACACGTAATATTGAAAGTTGGAAAGAACGCCTCATCACTATTTTGGTAACTCCATTTACAACATGTTCTGCAAGACTGCCTGTTTATCTTATTATCATTTCATTGGTAATACCAGAAGGAAGAATTTTAGGATTAAGCTACCAAGCTCTTACCTTAATGCTATTGTATTTAATTGGTTTTGGTGCAGCCGTTGGCTCTGCTTGGATACTCAATAAGGTTTTAAAAATTAGAAGTAAATCTTTCTTTGTAGTTGAAATGCCTAATTACAAAGTCCCATTACTAAAAAATGTTGCACTTACGGTTTTAGAAAAAACAAAGGCTTTTGTATTTGGTGCTGGTAAGATCATTTTGGCGATTTCAATTGTACTTTGGTTTTTAGCCTCTTATGGCCCTAGCGAAAATTTTAACAATGCCGAACAAATCGTAACCGAACAATATGCTTCGGATAATCTTTCTGAAGATGAATTACAGCAAAAAATAGCGTCGCACAAGTTAGAACACTCTTTTATAGGCATCACAGGAAGAGCCATAGAACCAGCTATTAGACCTTTAGGCTACGATTGGAAAATTGGCATTGCCATAGTATCATCTTTTGCAGCACGAGAAGTTTTTGTTGGTACGCTAGCCACGATTTATAGTGTTGGTAGTGACGAAGAAGAAACCATAAAAAACAGAATGGCAGGCGAAGTAAATCCTATTTTAGGAGGACCATTATTTAACTTTGCCTCAGGAATATCTTTACTATTATTTTATGCCTTTGCAATGCAGTGTATGAGTACGCTTGCTATTGTAAAACGTGAAACTAATTCTTGGAAATGGCCACTTTATCAATTAGTGGTTATGAGTGCTTTTGCTTATATTGTAGCATTGGCTGCTTTTCAATTTTTGAAATAAATGAATGACATTATCCAAAATATACTAGTATTTTCAGCATTACTTATTGCTATAGGTTTTCTTGCTAGAAAATTCATTTGGAAGCCTAAGAAAACTAAGGCTAAATCTTGCGGAACAGATAGTTGCGGTTGCAACTAATTTAAGCTCTTAACAACCAACCTTTATATTTTATTAATTTTTCTTTAATAAAATTTAATTACTTTTTTACTAATTTTGTCTGGTGAGCAAATTGATTTACATAGTATTATCAGGCATTATACTTATCCAGAGTTTTCAGATAAGCATAGATGATATTATGCAATTAGATGAACTCATTGAGCATGCTCAGTTTCACAAACAAGAATATGGTGATAACTTTTTTGTCTTCCTGTCTAAACACTATGGCAAACAAAAAGCGGAACATACCGAGCACAATCACAGAGAACAAAGCGACCACGAACAATTGCCTTTTCAATGTCAAGGTCACTACGTTTCAATTTTAGCTATTGTACAAATTCCTTTTCAACCTTCTGTTGATTCTTTTGAAATTACCACAACTTCTGAAGCTAATTTTCATTATTTAAACCTATACGCTTCCTTAAGCGATACACAGCTTTTTCAACCACCAAAACACGCATAATTCATTAAAAACTCAGGTCTGATTTTTTATTAAATCAGTCGTATTTAAATTTTTAATTAATTATGAATTATGTTAGAAAAAATCATAAAATCAAGCTTAAATAATAAGCTTATTATTTTCCTTTTTACGGCATTTATTATTGGTTTCGGAATTTTCTCTTTAACCCAAATTCCTATTGGAGCTGTACCAGATATTACCAATAACCAAGTCCAAGTGATTACTACATCACGTAATTTATCAACCCAAGATGTTGAACAATTTATTACCTATCCTGTCGAGCTAGAAATGGCAAATTTACCAGGCGTAGAAGAGATTCGTTCAGTTTCAAAATTTGGGCTTTCTGTAGTAACGATTGTTTTTGAAGACAAAATGGGCACATATCTGCCAAGACAATTAATTGCTGAAAAAATTAAGTCTGCTTCAGAAGTTATTCCAGATGGTTTTGGCTCACCAGAAATGGGGCCAATCACCACAGGTTTAGGTGAAATTTACCAATACATTTTGGATGTAAAACCAGAGTATAAAGACCAGTACTCAACTACCGATTTACGTACCATACAAGACTGGATTGTTAAGCGTCAACTATCAGGTATTTCTGGTGTTGTTGAAGTTAATACTTGGGGCGGATATTTAAAGCAATACGAAGTTGCTATTAACCCAAATAAGTTAAATGCTATGAATATTTCGGTGTCCGAAATTTACGATGCATTAGAAAAAAACAACAGTGTTGCTGGTGGTGGTTACATTGAAAAAACTAATGAAGCGTATTTTATTCGTGGTGAAGGTTTAGTTAAAAACCTTGAAGATATAGAGCAAATCGTAGTCAAAAACGAAGGAGCACCAATTTATATAAAAGACGTTGCCAAAGTAGGTTTTGGAAGTGCTACTCGCTTTGGTGCTATAACTGGTAATGGTGAAGGCGAAAAAGTACTTGGGCAAATTATGATGCTTAAAGACGGTAACTCTAAAGCTATTATTGATGCCGTAAAAGAACGTGTAAAAGACATTCAAAAAAGTTTACCCGAAGGTGTTTACATCAACGGATTTTTAGAACGTAGCGAGCTGATTGGCAAAACCACTTTTACCGTATCTGAAAACCTAATTTTAGGATCATTAATCGTCATCTTTGTTGTGGTTTTATTACTCGGTAATTTGCGTTCTGGTTTGGTCGTTGCGTCTGTTATTCCGTTGAGTTTATTATTCGCCATTTCACTAATGAACATTTTTGGCGTAGATGCCAATTTAATGAGTCTTGGCGCAATAGATTTCGGGATTATTATTGATGGCGCAGTGATTATTGTCGAGTTTATTGCTTTTAGAATTATTACCGAAAGTGAAAAACTAAAATCACTCACAAAAGAAGCAAAACAGTCGGAAATTGATCAAATTACATTAAAAAGCGCCTCAAAAATGATGAATTCTGCCATTTTCGGACAATTAATCATCTTAATTGTTTTCATTCCAATTTTATCATTAAGCGGTGTAGAAGGCAAAATGTTTAAGCCAATGGCATTGACTTTCAGCTTTGCGTTAATTGGTGCTATGTTACTATGCTTAACTTATGTTCCTGTAGTATCATCTTTATTTTTGAAACCTAAAGCATCAAGCGAAAAAAATGTTTCCGTTAGGTTAATGAAAGTGCTTAACTCTTGGTACAAACCATCAATACATTGGGCATTGAACCATAAGAAAACAGTAGTGAGTTTAGCAGGACTTTTACTTGCTATCAGCATCTTTTTATTTAGTAAAATGGGTGGTGAATTTGTGCCAACTTTAGATGAAGGCGACTTCGTAATTCAACCTGTTTTAAAAACAGGAACATCACTTGGAAAAACCATTGAAATTACGACCAAAATCGAGAATATTCTGTTAGAAAATTTCCCAGAAGTTGATCAAGTTGTTAGTCGTATTGGTGCTGCCGAAGTCCCTACAGACCCAATGTCTATGGAAGAAAGTGATGTGATTATAAAACTGAAACCAAAGGACGAATGGGTAAGCGCAGAAAGTAAAGACGAATTAGCCGATAAATTTAAAGAGGCATTAAGCATCATTCCTGGTATGGAAGTGGAATTCACCCAACCTATTGAAATGCGTTTTAACGAGCTAATCACTGGTGTTAGAGCCGATGTTGCTATTAAAATTTTTGGTGAAGACTTATCCATTTTAGCCAATAAAGCAGACGAAGTCAAAGAACTCATTAAAAACGTTGAAGGTGCTTCAGATATCATCATTGAAAAAGTTGAAGGTTTACCACAAATGAGTGTGTCTTTCAACCGAAGTAAAATTGCGCGCTACGGACTTAATATTTCAGATGTTAATCAAGTGATTTCAATGGGATTTGCTGGCGGTACTGTTGGTCAAGTTTTTGAAGGCGAAAAGCGCTTTGATTTAGTGATGCGTTTAGACCAAAACAACAGAAAAAACCTAGCCAGTCTTCAAAATTTATATGTCGATACGCCAAGTGGAACAAAAATTCCGCTTAGCGAATTAGCAGAAATCACATACACCACCGGACCTGCAAAAATTTCAAGAGATGATACAAAACGTCGTATTGTTGTTGGTATTAACGTACGTAATCGCGATTTGCAATCGGTAGTAGATGATGTCAGAGCCATTCTAGACCAGCAACTAAAATTACCTGTTGGTTACAACGTAACTTATGGCGGACAATTTGAAAACTTACAAAGTGCCAAAGCACGTTTAATGATTGCTGTACCAATTGCTTTAGCCTTAATTTTCTTACTGCTGTATTTTGCATTTGGCTCAGCAAAAGAAGCCTTATTAGTATACTCTGCTATTCCATTATCTGCTGTTGGTGGCGTATTGCTTTTATGGTTACGCGATTTACCGTTTAGCATCTCTGCAGGTGTTGGTTTTATTGCGCTTTTTGGTATTGCGGTACTTAACGGTATTGTACTTATCGAGCATTTTAAAGAACTGAAAGAACACGGTATGGATGATATTGAAGAACGCATAAAGCGTGGAACTTCAGAGCGTTTACGACCTGTTATACTAACCGCAGCAGCAGCAGCTTTAGGGTTTTTACCTATGGCGGTTTCTACCAATGCTGGTGCCGAAGTTCAGCGTCCGTTAGCAACCGTAGTGGTTGGTGGATTAGTCACTGCAACCGTATTAACCCTAATCGTATTACCCGTTTTATACGCGTGGTTTGAAACTAAAAAAGAAATTAAAATGAATAAAACAGCAATCGTTACCATTCTCGGTTTCTTTTTTATGATGAATGCTAACGCTCAAAACCCATTAACCATTGAAGAAACCTTAGCGTTAGCTATAGAAAACAATGCTAGTTTAAAAGCTTCAAATCTTAAGGTAGACGAAAGTAATGCTTTAATAGGAAGCGCTTTTAATTTTGATAAAACGTCTATTTATTACAGTTATGACGAAAATAATTTAGCCATAAACAATCAACCCTTAAAAGTGTTTGGTATTGCTCAAGATTTTAAGTTTCCGACGGTATATTTTGCCGAAAAGAAAACCAATAAAGCAAAAGCTAGTTTAGAAGAAACACATTATAATCTCAGGTTTGAGCAATTACAGCAAGCGGTTTACGCCAACTATTATCAATTAAGTTACTCTAAAAACAAGGCAAAAACTTATAAATATTTAGATAGTCTGTATCAAGATTTTGCCAATAAATCTAAACGTCGTTTTGAACTTGGCGAAACTAATTATTTAGAAATGATTACCGCCAAATCCAAACAAAAACAGCTAGAAACCTTATACAAACAGGCGCTTAAAGAAGTTTCATTTTCTAAAGAACAATTAAAAAGTATTGTGCAAGTTGATAGTTTAGAGATTGTAGATCAACCGCTTGAACAACTACAAATTGAAAGTATTTCAACACAAAATAATGTTGGTTTACACTACTTTGAACAAGCTAAAAACTATCAAAACGCCATCTATCAACAGGAAAAACAAAACTTATTACCCGACATTAGTGTAGAGTATTTTCAAGGTACAAACGACCAATTAAATACTAATATTAAAGGGTATCAATTAGGGTTGAAAATTCCGTTGTTGTTTTCTGGCAATGCTTCAAAAATAAAAGCTTCAAAAATTGCTAAAGACATTATTACAGAACAACAGCAAGATTATAAGACCAAGTTAAACACTAAGTATAATGCGCTTTTGGCGACTTTAGCGCAATACGAAGACGCTGTAAATTACTATAATAATGAAGGCGAAGACCTTAAAAATCAAATTATAAAAACAGCAAATCGTACGTTTAAAGAAGGTGAAATTGACTTTTTTCAATACATACAAAGTCTTGAAACCGCTAGCGAAATTGAATTATCGTACCTGGAAAATTTAAACGCTTACAATCAAACCGTAATACAAATTAACCACCTTACTCTAAATATTTTTTAAGATGAAAAACATATATATATTTCTTTTTTCGCTTTTATTTTTAGCCTGCGGAAATAAAGAAAACAACACAGAATCGGTTGAAAACACAGCAACCAAAAGCAATGTAATAACAGTAACTAAAGCACAATTTGAAAGCGAGCAAATGGTTTTAGATACTTTAAAAACACTTGATTTTTCAACAGGAATTGCCGTTACCGGAATGATAGACGTACCACCCAAAAACAAATCGAGTATCACGACATTTATTGGTGGATATATTACAAACACACCGCTTTTAGTTGGTGACGAAGTTAAAAAAGGACAACTTTTAGTAAGCTTAAAAAATCCTGAGTATGTTGAAATTCAGCAAAATTATTTAGAAATCGCAGAGCAACTTAATTACTTAAAAGCTGAATTTAACAGACAAAAAACGTTGTTTGATGAAGAAATAACTTCAGAAAAAAACTACCTAAAAGCACAAAGCACTTACAAAAGTAGTTTAGCTACTTACAACGGGCTAAAGAAAAAATTACAAATGATGAATATTAGTCCAGCTGCTGTAGAACAAGGAAATATTACCTCAACCATTAGTCTATATGCACCAATTAATGGAAACGTCACTAAAGTAAATGTAAGTAATGGTGCTTATGTTGCACCAAACGATGTGATATTAGAAATTGTAGATATTGACCATATTCATTTAGAGTTATCGGTATTTGAAAAAGATATTATGCACATCAAAAAAGGTCAAAAGATACTTTTTAAAATTCCTGAAGCTTCAGAAAAAACTTTTGAAGCAGACGTGCATTTAGTTGGTACTACAATTGATGAAACTACAAGACGTGTTAAAGTTCACGGACATGTAGATAAAGACTTAGCCAATTTTATTGTTGGTATGTTTGTAGAAGCTAACATTATTACAGACAGTGAAAAAGGTGTTGGATTACAAAACGAAGCTATTGTAAGTGAAGACAAAAACAATTATGTGCTTGTTTTAGATGAAACAACTACTGATGGCTATCAATTTATAAAGCTAAAAGTCAATACAGGACAACAGGATGAAAACGCTACAGAAATTTTAAATCCTGAAGCTATACAAAACAAACAAATATTAGTTAAAGGTATCGGAATGCTACTGGAAGAAGGTGGCGAAGGTGGACACGATCATTAAAATGCTATTATAAAGTAAGTAGAAAAAGTCTGTTTTATCCGAGACCTACGTCTAAAGTCATCATTACAATAAAGCCACCTATAAAGCCTAAGGTGGCTAAATCGGTATACTTATCACGTTGGGTTTCGGGTATCACTTCTTCTACAACAACAAAAATCATTGCACCAGCTGCAAAAGCTAAAGCATATGGTAAAATAGGTTGAAAAAAGGTAACTGCAACAGCACCACAAACAGCAGCTACTGGCTCTACAATAGCAGAAAGTTGTCCATACCAAAAACTCTTAAACTTGCTAACTCCATGTCTGCGTAATGGCATAGAAACAGCTAATCCTTCAGGGAAATTTTGAATTCCGATACCCAAAGCTAAAGCTACCGCTCCTCCTATTGTAGCCTCTGGTATGCCTGCTGCAACTCCACCAAATAGTACACCAACAGCTAATCCTTCAGGTATATTATGTAATGTAATAGCTAACACTAAAAGTGTAGTTCTCCTCCAAGGGGTTTTTACACCTTCTTTTTCCTCTTCTTTAAAATTAATATGTAAATGAGGCATTAACTTATCTAATGCAAAAATAAAAAGTGCTCCCAACGAAAAACCTACTACAGACGGAATAACCTTTACAAAGCCTTCGCCTTCGCTCATCTCAATTCCTGGAGCCAATAGACTCCAAAAACTTGCAGCTACCATTACACCTCCTGTAAAGCCCAACATACCGTCTAAGAGTGCTCTATTCATTCCCTTAAAGAAAAATACTAATGATGCACCTGCAGCGGTTACTATCCAAGTAAATAAAGATGCGTATAAAGCACCAAGTACTGGATCTATGGTTTCAAAATATTGAACAACATCTTGTATCATACTATTAAACGGTTTTTACAAATAAATTATTAGAAACTGTCTTTGATATATTAAGCTCATTATCTTGAACTAATATGGTCATCGATTCATCAAAAGATTCTCTAGCCAACACCTTTATTTGGCATCCTAAAGCAATCTGATTTTTATCCAAATACTTCAAAAAATCTGAAGATGAATCATTTACACCAACAAATTTATAATTGGTGTCTAGCTCTCCTTTGGATAATTTAATTTTATCTGATTTTGAAAAATTCCCATTCCTATCTGGTATAGGATCACCATGTGGATCATGAGTTGGAAACTCTAAAAAAGCATCCAGTTCATCAATAAGTTTTGGGGATTTAATGTGTTCTAACTGTTCTGCAACGTCGTGTACTTCGTCCCACGTAAAATTTAATTTATCAACCAAAAACACTTCCCAAAGACGATGCTTTCTAATGATACTTAGAGCAGTACTTCTCCCCTTTTTCGTTAAACTAACTCCTTGGTATTTCTTATAATTTACAAAGTCTTTATCCGACAATTTCTTAACCATATCAGTAACAGAAGACGCTTTGGTTTCAATTTTTTCAGCTATGGCATTAGTACTTACTGCTGTACCTTCTCTACTTTCTAGATGAAAGATGGTCTTTAGGTAATTCTCTTCAGATAAAGTAATCATAAGGTTTAAAAACTTTCTACAAATATACTACTTATTTTGTTTAAGTAAATAATTTTTTAGTCTTGTCTAAATTTTGTTTTACTTTTGCTTTAAAATAAGTTGTCATGTATCGAATATTAATGGTTTTTCTTTTGGCTTTTCAGCTCACTAATAGTCAAACTACATTTACATTAAGTGGTTATATAACATCAGAAGGTGAGCCAATTAGCTATGCTAATGTTTATTTAGAAACTACTTCTTATGGCACTACCACTGATGCTAATGGCTATTATGAAATTAAAAATATTCCGAGCGAAACTTATACCATTATCGCCTCAATGGCTGGTTATATCACCCAATATAAGACCATTAAAATTGAGGACAATTCCACTATAAATTTTAATCTTGAAACAGAGTCATTAGATGAAGTTGTTGTAACAGGCACCCGAACTTTTAAACGAAAAACAAATTCCGCTGTCATTGTTAATATTTTGAATAGTGAAAGCCTAAATACGCTACAAGCTTGTAATCTCTCTGAAGGATTGAAATTTCAGCCTGGATTAAGAGTAGAAACCGATTGCCAAACCTGTAATTATACACAGCTTAGAATAAATGGACTAGGTGGAGGCTATTCTCAAATTTTAATTAACGGCAGACCTATTTTTAGCCCTTTAACAGGTTTGTATGGTTTAGAGCAAATTCCTGTAAATATGATAGAGCGTATAGAAACCATTCGTGGCGGAGGCTCTTCGCTTTATGGCTCTAGTGCTATTGGTGGCGTGGTTAATGTGATTACAAAAGTCCCTAAAACCAATAATTTTGATATAAGCTATACCTACCAGAACATTAATGGAAAAACGGATGATCACATTATTTCTGGTAATGCGACCGTTGTCTCAAAATCTAAAAATGCTGGAGTTTCGTTGTTTATAAACAATCGTAATCGCGAATTTTATGACCATAATGATGATAATTTTTCGGAATTAACCACATTAAAAAACACAGCTCTAGGTGCTAATTTCTTCTTCTTACCTTCAGAAAATCAAAAACTGGAAGCTAGCTTTAGTAAACTCAACGAATATCGTTATGGTGGTGAAATGGTAGACCAACCTGCATATTTAGCACAACAAGCAGAAGAAAGAACTCATGATGTGATTATGGGTAGCTTAGACTATCAGCTAAATTTCAATAATGATAACAGCTCATTAATTACGTATTTTGGTGCTCAACAAACAGACAGAGACCATTATACTGGTATCTTTCCGGATGATGAAACTGAAATTGATACACATATTTCTAATCCTCCATACGGAACTTCAAAAACTGTGACTTTACAAGGAGGTATTCAATTAAACCATAGGCTAAATAACTTTTTAAAGGGCACCAATGTCCTTACCATTGGTACAGAATATTTAGTTGACGATGTATTAGATATTATAAACTCATACAACTATAAAATTGACCAAACCACAAAAAATCTCGGCACATTTTTTCAAAGTGATTGGGAAATAACACCAAAGCTAAACTTGCTTTCTGGCTTTAGAGTAGATAGCAATAATTTGGTAGATCATTTAATCTTTAGTCCTAGGTTTTCTCTTCTTTACAAAACAGAATCTAATGTTCAATTAAGAGCAACTTGGAGTACAGGTTTTAGAGCACCACAAGCTTTTGATACCGATTTGCATATTGCTTTTACAGGTGGAGGTATCTCTAGAATCTCTTTAGACGATGATTTAACACAAGAACGTTCTAACAGTTTCAGCACTTCAATTAATTATGACAAATCAAGCGAAAAGTTTATTGCTGGTTTTACGCTCGAAGGGTTTTACACAAAACTTGATGATGCATTTTACCTCAACCCAATTGGAGAGGATGAGTTTGGTCAACGTTTTGAAAAGCAAAATGGAGATGCCGCTGTTGTACAAGGTATCACTATTGAAGTTAGAGCAAACTATAACAAAAAAGTGCAGTTAGAAACTGGTTTCACCATTCAAAAAAGTGAATTTAACACTGCTGTAGAAACTATTGAAGGGTTAAACCCTAGACGCGAATTCTTAAGAACACCTAATCATTATGGTTTTACATCCTTGAGTTTTATGCCTAGTGATAGATTTGATAGCAACCTAAATTATGTCTATACAGGAGATATGCTCATTGCTCATTTTGCAGGAGCACCAGAGCAACTCGTTAACGAGTATAAGACTACACCTTCTTTTCATGAGTTTAGCTGGAAAAGCAGTTATAGATTTAACCTTAAAAACCTGGACACTTCATTAGAAGTTTTTGGCGGCATAAAAAACATTTTTAACGCCTACCAAAATGATTTTGACACTGGTAAAAACAGAGACAGTAACTACGTTTACGGACCAGGTATGCCTAGAACATTTTTTGTTGGGTTAAGAATTTTATCTATTTGAATCCTCGCTCCTTCTGAATATGCTCATAAGCTTCTTGTACCTGTCTAAACTTTTCTTCAGCCCCTTCTTGATGTTCTTTACCTAAATGACCTACTCTGTCTGGATGGTATTTTTTTGCCATTTTTCGGTAAGCGCTTTTAACGGCATCGTCTGAAGCTGTTTTGTCAACTTCCAGAATTTTATAAGCATTATTAGTCATGTCATAGAACATGGCTTTAATACTTTCAAAATCTTTTCTGCTAATACCTAAATAGCCAGACATGGTGTAGATTTGCTTTATTTCAACCTCAGTAACGTGGCCATCTGCTTTCGCAATTCCGAATAAAAAGTGAAGCAATTGTAAACGCGATGCATGGTCCATCATTTGTTTAATCTGAAAGCAAACTTGGCGCATCGATATATTTTGCTTAGAAATACGCTTAAACAATTCAAAAGCATGATTAGCTCTATCAGCACCATACATATTTCTAAATTGCTGACGCACAAAGTCTAGCTCTCGCTGGTCTTGTTTGCCATCCGCTTTTATAATGATTGATGCTAATATCAACAAACTAACCTCAAAATCTCCAGATTGTGTTTGTGGTCTTTGATCTTTTCGAGTTTGTTTCGGCCTTTGACGATATAGATCGCGCTGACGATTTTGACCTGTTTGTCTTTCTCCTATTAAAGGAGATCCGTTTTCAGATAAATTATCAACAAAACTACCCAAGGCCAATCCAATTATAGCTCCTATTGGTCCGCCAAAAGACCAGCCAATAGCACCTCCTATCCACTTTGCAAAACTCATATGTTAACTATAGATTTTATGAATGAGTAAATATACTATTAGTTAGTGTATTACTTATATTAATTGTTACACATTTGGTATCTTTGCACTTTAAAATTGATAATTAAAAAGAAAAAAATATGTATCCAGCAGAATTAGTAAAACCAATGCGTGAAGATTTAACAAACGTAGGTTTTGAAGAATTACATACTACAGAAGCTGTAGACCAAGCCATAGCAAAAGAAGGAACAACATTAGTGGTTGTTAATTCGGTTTGTGGATGTGCAGCTGCCAATGCAAGACCTGGCGCTCGTATGAGTTTAGAGAACGTAAAACGTCCAGATAATTTAGTAACGGTATTTGCAGGTGTAGATAAAGAAGCAACTAACAAGGCTAGGGAATATATGATTCCGTTTCCTCCAAGTTCTCCAAGTATGGCTTTATTTAAAGATGGCGAATTGGTACACATGCTAGAGCGTCACCACATTGAAGGTAGACCTGCAGAACTAATTGCAGAAAATCTTATAGATGCTTATAATGAGTATTGTTAAGAAGAAAAAAATAATAGTTAAAACCACGAATTAATTCGTGGTTTTTTTGTGCTTAATAGGCATTGATATACTTTTGTAGTATGCAAAAGCTATTAGCCTACCCTCTTACCGTTTTATACTTTATTTGCTTTGGATTAACCTTAGTAATATTTCACCCTATACAATGGTTTTGTAAAAATGTATTCGGATACCAAGCACACAAAATCAGTGTAGATTGGTTACAATTTTTTATAATGCGCAGCCTAAATGTGTTGGGCACTACGTTTTCTTTTACCAATCCCTACAAAATTGAAAAAGGTGTCCCTCTAATTATTGTTACCAACCACCAAAGCATGTACGACATACCTCCTTTAATTTGGTACTTGCGCAAACATCATGTAAAATTTATCAGTAAAAAAGAGTTAGGCAAAGGTATACCAAGTGTTTCTTATAATTTACGCCATGGTGGCTCTGTGCTTATAGATAGAAAAGATGCCTTAGGTTCTATTAAAGCTATTGAAAATTTTGCAAAACGAATTGAAAACAACAAATGGGCAGCTGTTATTTTTCCTGAAGGTACACGAAGTAGAGACGGAAAACCAAAACCATTTAAAACTAAAGGTTTGCTTACCATGATAAAGCATGCGCCAAATGCTTTAATTGTTCCTATTACCATTAATAATTCATGGAAAACACTTAAGTATGGTAAATTCCCTATGGGTTTAGGCGCTCGTATTTCTTTTTTAGTTCACAAACCTATTCAAGCAAATCATTATGAAGATAAGCTTGAGCTAATCAGTATCGTTGAAGCCCAGGTTAAAAGCAGCATCGAACAATGACAAATCTTGGGCTAATAGAATCTACAAAAGCATTTGTAAAAGCATCGTTAGAAGATGCTGAAGGTGGACACGATTGGTTTCATACTTTGCGAGTTTACAACAATGCCAAGCTCATTTCAAAAAACGAAAATGTAGATCTTTTAGTCGTTGAATTGGCTACTTTACTCCATGATATTGCTGATCCAAAATTTCATGATGGTGATGAAACTATTGGCCCCAAAAAGGCTTCAGAGTTTCTATTAAAACAAAATGTAGATAGTACTGTTATTGAACATGTAACCCAAATTATAGAGAATATGTCTTTTAAAAATTCTTTTGATTTGGAAACTTCTTTTAACTCCCGAGAAATGGAAGTTGTACAAGATGCTGATAGATTAGATGCTATTGGAGCCATAGGAATTGCCAGATGCTTTAACTACGGAGGGTTTAAGAACAGAGCTTTGTACAATCCTGATATAGCGCCAAATCTTAATATGACCAAAGCAGAATATAAAGCTGCTAAAGCACCAACTATAAATCACTTCTACGAAAAGTTGCTGTTGCTCAAAGACCAAATGAATACCAAAACTGGGAGGCGAATCGCCTCTGATAGACATAAGTTTATGGAAGATTACCTAAAGCAGTTTTATGCTGAGTGGAATGGAGAACAGTAAAGCCTAAAACTTTATTGCACCATTAATTTAACCTCACTTCTATATTTTGAAGCACTTTTGCCTGTAATTTCCTTAAATAACTTATTAAAGTGAGAAAAGTTATTAAAACCACATTCAAAACTTATATCTGCGATACTCATTTGGCTTTCTGTAAGTAATTTTGTAGCATGCACTACTCGGTATTCGTTTACCAATTTTGTAAAGGTCTTTCCTGTTACTTTTTTAAAGTATCTACAAAATGCAGGAACCGTCATACTTACTTTATCTGCAATTTCATCTAAACTTATGTGCTCTTTAAAGTTTTCGTTTACATGTTTAAAAATGGTGTCGATTTTAGCACTGTCTTGTGGTTCTGCTTCAAAGGTATAACCATCGGCATTTAAAATAGTGTAATCTTCAGCTTTGGCTAAACTGTGTAATATTTCTAGCAAGAGTAGAATTTTTTTAAAGCCTTCTTTTTCAGACAACCTTTCTATTTTCTTTCCTAACTTTTGTTTGGTTGGTATACCAAAAAGAATTCCGCTTTTAGCACGTTCAAATAGATTATTTATTTTTTCCATCTCTGGAATACTAAAGAAATGCTCTCCTAAAAACTCTGGCTTAAACTGTACAATGGTTTCGGTTCCATTTATTGTAAGCCTATCTGTAAAACCATTGTGTGGTAAATTAGAACCCAATAATAAAAGTTGGCTGTTGTTAAAGTAAGACAAATGATTACCTATATGTCGCTTTCCTTTTCCTTTATTGACGTAAACCAATTCAATTTCTGGGTGAAAATGCCAAAATGGTTTTTTCTCACCTATATATGCTCCATGTTTTACAACTCGCATAGAGCTCCCAAATTCTGGGCTTATTTTTTCTAGAATAGGTTTTCTTGTGTTCACTTCTAAATTTTTAATGCAAAGTTACAGCATAATAAAAGTCAAATGTATATATAATTATCATTATTCTATACTATTTTAACCCGATATATCTATTAACACCTATTTAAGGTTAATTAAGCACACAAATATGCCAAAATCCTTGTTTTTAACTCCCAACTAGCACTATACATTTGTAGTGTTAATTCAGTTTAACCTTAAAAAAGGAAAAAGATGAAAACACTAATTAAAAGTATTTTGGTAGTAGCAGTAATGTTGGGAACATATACAAGCTACGCGAGTGAGACATTAAAGGAATTACCAACATTTAAATTTGTAAATGAAGGGCACAATCTTTCTGTGACGGATACTTCGGGAGAAGTTATTTTTAGTGGTCGTATTAAACATAATGGAAATCTAGTTAGGCTTTTTGATTTTAGTCAACTAAATAATGGAATATATACCGTTGAGATCACTAAAGATTTTGAAATTGAAGTTGTTGACTTGGAAGTGAATAACAAAGAGGTTAAAATACTAACCGAGACACAAAGCAAAATTTACAAACCTGTAATAAGACCTGAAGAAGGATTACTTATCATTTCAAAGATTGGTTTAGACACTAATGAAATGAAAGTTGAGCTTTACTTTGAAAATGAATTGATTCATACTGAAAATGTTGAAGGAAAAGATGTCTTAAACAGAGTTTATAAATTAGATAAAACTGTTACAGGAGAGTATACAGCAGTCATTAAATCTAATGGCAGAGTATACTCCAAGAATTTTAGGATATAAATTTTGATTGTTTATATATTAGTTATTTTTTTACTTCGAAGGTGGGCTTTATGCCCACTTTTGTTTTTAGAACAACTTTAGTTGACCATCTTTATACTGCTCATGTAAAGCTATATTAAGCTTAGGCATAGATTTGTCTTTGAAGTATTTTAATCTTGCCAATGCAATTAGATCGTTAATCTGTTTTGCTATTTGTCCTTCTCCTCTCATTCTTACTCCGTATCTACTCTCGTTTAATGTTCCTCCATGGCAATTTTCAATTTGGTGCAAAACCTTATCTGCTCTGTCTGGCATAGTTTTACAAATCCAATCTGTAAAAATTTCACCTATGGCTCCGTTTAATCTCACAACAGTATGTGCTATACTTAGCGCACCAGCTTCTGAAACTGCTTTTGCCATTGGTAAAATTTCATGACTATTGATAGAAGGTATTATTGGTGCCAACATTACATTTACCGGAATACCATTATCACTAAGTTCTTTTACAGTTTGAAGCCTTCTTTTTATGGTTGCTGTACGTGGTTCTAAAATGCGTCTCGTCTCTTCAGACAATGATGTTATTGAAATATTTACTGAAATTAAGTTGTCTTTTGCTAACGCTTTTAAAAGTTCAATATCTCTTAAGATTAACGCATTTTTTGTAATTATTGCTACAGGATGTTTGTACTTTAAAAACACCTCTAAGCACTGCTTTGTTAATTGAAACTTCTTTTCTGCTGGCTGATAACAATCTGTATTACCAGACATTACTATGGTATGCGCTTTCCAACTTTTCTTCTTTAGGAGATCTTCTAAGAGTTTTGGCGCGTCTTTTTTTACTAAAATTTTACGTTCAAAATCTAAACCTGCACTAAATCCCCAAAATTCATGACTATTACGAGCATAGCAATAAATACATCCATGCTCACAACCTTGGTACATGTTCATGGAATAGGCCATACCAACATCTGGACTCGTAACTTTATTGACTATAGTCTTTGGAAATACATTAAGATACTGCGTTTTATTTTTGTCTGCTATCTCACCTTCTTTATGGCAAAACTCTAAGAAATCATCACGCATTTCGTGAGACAACTCAAAAAAACGGTTATGAATATTGCGTTGGGCACCTCGTCCCTTAATGATAGATTTAGAGCTCATAATAGATAATTAAAATGTAAAACTTAAAAAAGCAGGACATTAAAATTATCTATTTATCGCTCTTAATGGTGTTGAAAAGTGATTTGGTTATTCACAAATTTTGTAGGAAGAATGGTGTTGGATTCTAAAAACTAATAAAACACAATTCATTAAGAATCATGATTACTTCCCAGGAAAATCAGCTTTACGCTTTTCTAAAAATGCTGTTGTCCCTTCGGTAAAATCATCAGTGCCAAAGCACTTACCGAATTGTTTAATTTCTACTTTATAACCATTCTTACCATCTTCGTAATTAGCGTTGATTGCCTTTATGGCTTTTCCTATAGCTACAGAAGAGTTTTTCATTATTTTACTAGCTATACTTTCGCAAAACTCTAATAAGCCTTCTTGCTCTACAACATGATTAACTAATCCGTAACTCAATGCTTGGTTAGCATCTATCATCCCAGCAGTCATAATCATTTCCATAGCTCTACCTTTACCCACTAATTGTGGCAATCGCTGTGTACCTCCATAACCTGGAATTACACCTAACGAGGTTTCTGGCAAGCCCATTCTGGCATTTGTACTAGCCACTCTAAAGTGACAAGCCATGGCTAATTCTAAACCTCCTCCAAGAGCAAAACCGTTTACAGCAGCAATAACAGGAGTACTTAAATTTTCAACAAAATCGAATAATAATTTTTGACCTTGAGCAGCTAACTTTCCGCCTTCTTCTACATTAAAATCTGCAAACTCACTAATATCAGCACCAGCTACAAAGGCTTTTTCACCGCTTCCTGTAACAATAATCACCTTGGTGCCTGAATCCTTATTCGCTTCATCAAAAGCATCATGAAGTTCTTGTATTGTTTCCTTGTTTAAAGCATTTAGTTTTTTTGGTCGGTTAATGGTAATCGTTGTAATTCCGTTTTGGTGGTCTGATAATATGTTGTTGTAAGACATAATTTTTATTGATTTAATCTATAAAATCCTGAAAAAAGCTCAGGATGACAAAGTCATTCTTTAGGAAAAGTTACTGTAAATATAGTTCCTTCTCCTTCTTGTGAGGTAAAGGTAATACTTCCTTTAAAGGTTTCCACAATATTTTTTACCATTGCCAGTCCTAAGCCCATACCACTTGACTTTGTGGTAAATTTTGGCTCGAATATTTTCGACTTAGTCTCCTCTGCAATTCCGTTTCCGTTATCTTCTATAGTAATTTTAACTTCATCTCCTTTAGAAAACACTTTAACTTTTATACTTGGGTTTTCTTTAGTTTCTGGTATAGCTTGTATTGAGTTTTTTACCAAATTGGTTACCACCCTTATAAGTTGTGTACGATCAAACTTGGCGATAATTTCTTCGGTTTCAGCTTCAAAAGAAATGTAGTCTTCATTAAAAATATCTAACGCTAGTTTTACAATATTTACAACATTAAGATTTTCAGACTTTTGAGCAGGCATCTTAGCAAAGTTTGAAAAAGCTGATGCTATAGAACTCATTGTGTCTATTTGCTGTATTAGTGTATTGCTGAATTCATCTACTTTTTGATGAATATTATCGTCATTAGGATCAAATTTACGCTGAAAACTCTGCACACTCAACCGCATAGGTGTTAACGGGTTTTTAATCTCGTGTGCTACTTGTTTTGCCATTTCTCTCCAAGCTTGTTCACGTTCGCTAGTTGCCAGTTTTACAGCACTGGCTTCTAGCTCATCTATCATACTGTTATATGAGTTAACGAGGGTTTCTATTTCTTCGCTTGTAGAGTCTACTTGGATTTTTTTGTTGCGCTTTTCAAGCCTAGTCTCGTTCATTTTGTCACTAATGGTCTTGAGTGATTTTGTTATATAAGTTGAAATAAAATATGCAAACACAATGGCCACCAAAATCATGGCAAAGTAGGCATAACCCAAGCGCATTAAAAACTCATTAAGTTCCCTGTTAAGAAAATCATCATTTTCTAAATAGGGTAAATTTAGTATGGCTAAATTTTTAAACTTGCCATCGGTAATGTATGAGTATGAAGATTGAAACGTTTGTCCGTTCTCTTCTTGCTTAATAACATATCGATGCTCAGCAGTATTTGATAAGGTATTGAGAACTTCTGCACCAAGGCATCTATCTGACGAGTCTCTTAATATGGTACGTTTAGAGCTTTTTAAAAGTTCTCCTTCTAAATCGTATAAGTTAATTTGCAGATTATGAACAGCGTCTATATCAAAGATTGCATCTTTAAATATTAAAGGAATATTTTCTGTAGTTACAGGATACGTGGTTTCTTGTATAGTAAACTCTATACTTTTTCTAATAGCTTTTTCCTTTCGCTCTAAACGCTCTCTGTGATAATCCTTTGCCTCTTCGTTATATTGATAAATCGTTACTGCTGCAATTAATACCGAAGCTAATAATACCAAAAGTATCATTGCAATGAATATTCGAGACCGTAAGGATAGTTTTTTAATTTTCATCAGCTTATTAATGGACTAAATATAGCAATAATCAAGCCAATTAGGCATCTGGGTTTTTCTCGCGTATACGTTTATATAGTTTAAATCCTAACATTATAAGTATCCCAAGAACTACGATACCAACAACACCAAAAATCCAGTTAATTGTACTTTTTAAAATGACTAAAAAGACTACTGCAAAAAGGATGAAGGTTGCGCCTTCGTTCCAAATTCTCATAAAGTTTGAAGTTACTTTTACTTCATCATTTTGTAGTTGTTTGTAGTAGATATGCGTTTTGTAGTGGTATATGAAAAGTAATACTACAAAAGTTAGTTTTACATGCATCCAACCTTGCTGAAACCAACTCGGCATTAAAATCATTAACCAAATCGCAAACAGTGTTGCCAAAATTGCCGAAGGCCAAGTGATGATAAACCACAAACGTTTCGCCATAAGCTTTAGCTGCTTTCCTAGAATTTCCTTTTCTGGTGAAGGTTTATGAAAGGCTTCTATTTGATATACAAACAATCTTGGAATGTAAAACAAGCCTGCAAACCAAGTGATAACAAAAATGAGATGTAGTGATTTTATGTAATTATAGTATTCCATTTATATAGGTTAGATTCTCCTTAAACTTTCTTGTTATTTAGATGATGAAACAAATTCAGCATGACAAATTTAGACTTAATCCTCAACAAACAAATAATTCAACTGTTTAGAATTAAAGGCTGCATTGAATGCTTTCACCTCATCATTAAGAATTGTGTTAAATTGAGATAATTGCGTTTCAATTTTTGAAGTCAATTCATTTTTAACAGCAACATCTTGATCGGTTGGTGCAAAATCGCCCATGCTTACTAAAGCATTGAGATGCCCTAATTTATTAGTCAACTTAATTGGAAAGTTTAAAGGATCTTGACCACTTCTGTTTTTGGTTTGGTATAATTCTTTTTCAATATTAGAAAGTTGCTCTTCTAAGGCTTTGGCTTTTTCTACCAAGTCTTTCACATTATCATCGTCCTTATATTGCTTTTGAAATGCACTTAGCTGACCATTAATATTTCTTATTTTTTTAATGGATTTATGCGCTTTGTCCATCGTTTCGTTAACATCCTTGACAAACTGAAACTGCTTTTCCATATCAGCAAGCGTGCTTTCTGCCCTTGGATCTGCAAGAATCGTAAATGGTTGTGACTGCTCATCTCCATTAACATTTAAACTCACTTTATACTTACCAGGAATTGCTCTTGGTCCTTCTAAACTTGCCCACCACAATATCATACCTGGCAAACGTTCTGCACCATCATAAGTCATATCCCAAACAAACTGGTTTGCTCCATTTTCAACTTTAAGCATATTCTTTTTGTCTTTTGTTGAAAATGTTTTAATCGTGTCTCCTTTTGTATCGAAATAGGTTAGAGCTACTTCGTCGTCTTCCTTGTAATCTTTTAAATTGAAATACGTGATAACGCCATTTGGATGATTAGTGCCAGTTGTTAAACTTCCTCTTCTACCTCCACCTCGCATTCTATAAGTGTCCTTTGGTTGAAATAAAACAGTTTTACTTAAATCCGCATCGTATAATTGATGAATAAGAGTTAAATCGTCTATCATCCAAAGACTTCTACCTTGAGTCGCAACGATTAGATTATTGTCCTTTATAGTTAAGTCGGTTATTGGTACAATTGGTAAATTCAATTGAAATGGCTTCCAGTCTTTGCCATCGTTAAGAGAAATATACATTCCTGTTTCGGTACCTGCATAAAGCAAACCTTTACGCTTTGGATCTTCTCTTAAAACTCTGGTAAAATGCTCGCCATTAATACCATTAGTGATTTTCTTCCAAGTTTTTCCGTAGTCTGTGGTTTTGTACAAATATGGTGCAAAATCACCTGTTTTGTATTTTGTACCAGCGACATAGCAAGTACCTTCATCAAAAGCACTTGGCTCTATACTATTAATCATCATCCATTTAGGCATACCTTTCGGTGTGACATTGTCCCATGTTTTACCACCATCTTTAGTAACATGAATTAAACCATCATCACTACCAACCCAAAGCAAACCTTCTTTTAAAGGAGATTCGTTCGCAGCAAAAATGGTACAATAATATTCTACAGAGGTATTATCTTGTGTAATCGGTCCGCCTGAAGACTTTAATTTTTCCGGATCATTTCGAGTTAAATCTGGACTAACGATTTCCCAAGATTGCCCTTCATTTTCAGTAACATGAACGTGTTGAGAAAAGGTGTATAATCGATTTGGATTATGCTTAGAAAACATAATTGGGAAATTCCATTGAAAACGATACTTCATGCCTTCTGCACCATGACCCATAGGATTATCTGGCCAAACATTGATTGCTCTTACGGTTCCTGTTTTATGATTCACTCGTGTTAAGAAGCCATCATAGCTTCCGCCATAGACAATATCGTTATCCTCAGGATCTACAGCAATGTGAGCAGATTCACCACCTGCTGTACTTTCCCAATCGTCTTCAGTAATTGAATACCCATCTGTTCTGTGGGGAATTCTTATAGTAGAATTATCCTGCTGTGCCACATAAATACGATATGGAAACGCATTATCTGTAGTTACTCTGTAAAATTGCGATGTTGGCTGATTGTGATACGTACTCCAAGTCTCGCCTCCATCATAGGTAACTTGTGCTCCACCATCGTCTCCGATAATCATTCGGTCTGGATTTTCTGGTGCAATCCAAAGGTCATGATGGTCTCCATGAGGTGCGTTGTAGGTGTTAAAATTCTTGCCACCATCTGTACTTTTATGATAGCGTACATTTAAGACATAAACTGTATTTACATCTTTGGTGTCTGCATAAACTCTGGTGTAATACCAAGCGCGCTGACGTAATTTTCTTTCATCATTAACTTGTGTCCAAGTTTCACCACCATCGTCACTGCGATATAAACCTCCTTGGTCTTTATTTTCAACAATAGCCCAAAGGCGTTGATTATTTATTGGTGATACTGTTATACCAATGATACCCAAAATACCTTCAGGAAAACCTTTATTAACCGATATTTCGGTCCAAGTTTCTCCACTATCTGTACTTTTCCAAAGTGCTGAACCTTCACCTCCAGAACTTAAGCTGTAAGGTGTACGTTGCACTCGCCAAGTTGAAGCATATAAAATTCTAGGATTTGTAGGATCCATGATTAAGTCTACAACACCAGCATGTTCGTTAGAAAATAAGGTCTTTTTCCAAGTTTTTCCACCATCTGTACTTTTGTAAACACCTCGTTCTTGTGTTGGTTTATAGATGTTACCCAATACACCAGCATAAACAATATTATGATTAGTAGGATGAATTGCGATACGTGGTACGTGCCTACTTTGAGGCAAACCAGATGCTTGCCATGTTTTACCAGCATCAACGCTTTTCCAAATACCATAACCTGAAGACACATTTCCTCTGACGGTTTTTTCACCACCACCAACATAAATAACATTTGGGTCGCTTTTAGAAACAGCTATAGCACCTATGCTTCCCCCAAAATAACCGTCTGATATGTTTTCCCAGACACGACCTCCGTTTGTAGTTTTCCAAATACCTCCACCAGTTGCACCAAAATAATATAGGTTAGGTTGATTTGGAACACCTGTAACAGCAGCACTTCGTCCACCTCTAAAGGGTCCGAGTAATCTATACTCTAAGGCTCCATAATCCGATTCTTGAAAATTTTGTGATTGAAGATTTAAGCAAAAAAATGGGAGTAATATTGCTAATAGATAGGAAGAAAATCGCATAAAAATTAGTCGTTGGTTATAAGAACACTAAAATTACGGATTTAAAATTATTCTACTTCTTTTGGGAGTAAATTTAACTTTACCTCTCTATGTAAGAAATAAACAGTAACAATGGTTGCTAAAACATCTGAAATAGGAAAGGACATCCAAACACCAAGTTCACCATAGAATCTTGGTAGAATAAAAATCAAAGGGATAAAGAAAATTCCTTGACGAAGAAGTGTGAGCAATAAAGCTGGTATAGCCTTACCTATTGCCTGAAAATACGCTGCTCCTATTAATTGAATACCAATAATTGGTGTTGCCGCAAATACCCAACGCATAGCAGGAGGTGTTTCTCTTAAAACCTCAGCGTCTTGAGTAAAAAGCTGGGTTATAGCATCTGGAAACAGCATTAAAAAAACAAATATGACAGCTGCCAATGCTACTCCATATTTAATGGCTGTAAATATAGAGTCTCTGACGCGTTTGTACTGTTCTGCACCATAATTAAATCCAGCAATTGGTAAGAATCCTTGGGTAATTCCATAAACTGGAAATAAAGCAAACATTAACATTCTACCAACAATAGCATAAGCTGTCACTGATGTTTCACCTCCTAAATTGAATAAGATATTATTCATTAATAAGTAAGTGACACTTACAATGGCTTGTCTAGCTAAAGTCACAAAACCTAAACCTCCTATTTCTTTGATGATTGGAAAATTCAGTTTGTAAAAACACTCTGTGATTTTTAATTCTGAATTATTGGATAAAAAATACCAGACAATAAACCCCAAACAAAGCATATATGAGCCTGTAGTTGCCCACGCTGCACCATGCATACCATAGCCTAATATTTTTATAAAAATGTAGTCTAAAATAAGATTGCCTACAGAAGGAATCATCATGGCATACATCGCAAATTTTGGTTTGCCTTCTGCACGGATTACGGTGTTTCCCATCATACATAAGGCTAAAAAAGGCACACCATACAATACGATTGTGTAATAAATCTTTGCAGGATTAAATATGTCTCCCTTACCACCAAAAGCTGGTATAATACTATCCACAAAATACAAACCAGGAATAACGAAAGAGACCGTTAGTAAAAGTGTAAGCGTAATTTGATTCCCAAAAGTAGCTAAAGCTTTTTCTCTATTGTTTGCTCCAAGTGCTCTAGAAATAATTGAAGAACCACCAATACCAATAGCCATACCCAAAGCAGCTATAAAAAACGACACTGGTAAAACTACATTGATTGCCGCTATAGCATTAGGCCCTATCCAATTACCAACAAAAATAGTATCTACAAGAATGTTAAGCGACATTACCAAAATACCTATAGAGGCTGGCACAGCTTGTTTTACTAGCAGTTTACCTATTGGTTGACTACCTAAATCTTGTGACGATACTTTAGCCATTTATTACACTGCTAAAGTTTCAGATGTTGCCCATTCTTCAATCATATTAGTCAATACTTGTGCAAAATCATCTCTATCATTTAAACAAGGTATTACCGTAAACTCCTTTCCGCCTACTTCATGGAAGATTTCTTCACCTTCCATAGCAATTTCTTCTAAGGTTTCTAGACAGTCACTAACAAAAGCTGGAGTTACAATAGCCATTTTTTTAATACCTTCTTTACCCATACGCTCAATGTTTCTGTCTGTATAAGGTTTTAACCATGGGTCGAAACCTAATCTAGATTGAAAGGTTGTAGAGTAAGTGCCATTTTTGAGTTTTAATTTTTTAGCCACATTTACAGTGGTAATTTCACATTGATGACGGTAACAAAACTCATGTTGTGGACTGCCCATTTTAAAACAGCATTTGCCATTCATTTTGCAATTTCCATTAGATATATCACTTTTTCTGATATGGCGTTCTGGTACACCATGATAACTGAATAAAATGTGTTCGTAATCTAAACCATCCAGCTTTTCGGCAATACTTTGAGCTAAGGCTTCTTTGTAATCTTCTCTATTATAAAATGCAGGAGTCCTAGTAATCTTTAATTGCGGAAAATGCTCAGCAACCAACTCGTCTACCTTTACATCAATAGTTTCTGTAGTTGCCATAGCAAACTGTGGATACAACGGAATGGTTTTTACCTCTGTGCATCCTTTGTCTACCAATTCCTGTAATCCCCTTTTTATACTCATGCTTCCGTAACGCATAGCCAAAGCTACAGGATAATCTACCTTATTCTGTACCTTTTCTTGAAGTCTTTCAGACAGTACAATCAATGGGGAACCTTCTTCCCACCAAATTTTTTGATAAGCCTTAGCTGAGGCTTTTGGTCTGGTATTTAAGATGATTCCTTTTACCAATAATGTGCGTGCCCAAAGAGGAAGGTCAATAACGCGTTCATCCATTAAAAACTCATCCAAATACTTCTTTACATCCTTTGGATTAGGGCTATCTGGTGATCCTAAATTAACAAGTAAAACTCCTTTTTTCATTCTTCAATTTTTCTAAAACAAAAATACAACCCTTTCACTATACAACACAATTGCATGTATTGGTTTTATTTATAATGCTATGTTAAATACTGTTTTTACTTTTTTTGAGTTGTTATATTTAACAAGGAATATCTATAATATTAGTTTTTAAACGAGTTTTAATAATTAAGCATGGCTATTTCAATGATTTAAATATCTTTACGAGTCCTGATTACAACGTACAAAATGAAAAAAATTCTTACAGCCCTAATACTTACAATTTCAATAACTGCTTTCTCACAACAACAATATCAAAGTCTACTTTGGAAAATTTCTGGTAACGGTTTAGAAAAACCATCGTACTTGTATGGCACCATGCATGTAAGCAAGAAAGTTGCCTTTAGATTAGATGATGTATTTTACGATGCACTTAATAAAAGTGAATGTATTGCATTAGAGTCTGACCCTATCACATGGCCAGGTTTCAACTATGACATGATGATTGACCAAATGGCCTTATATAACAATTACAGACAAGGTTTTTACACCAATCTTTTTAAGTTAACCCATCCGGAAGAAATGGCAGTTAGAGCTTCGGTAAGAATGGATAATGGAGCCGTAAATGCTTACTTGTATAGAAAAAGTAATGCTTCAGATAATTTTGAAGAAGAAACTTATCTAGATATGTTTATTTATCAAGCAGGTAAGAAAAATGGTAAAGAAATTTATGGATTAGAAAACTTGGCAGAATCTCGCTACTTAACCACCAAAGCAGCATATAACACCAACAAAAAAGATATAGATCCTTGGCTACAAAAACTTTATGCTAAAGAGAACCCTTATCTAATACAAGAAAACCTTTATCGTGATAGAAATTTAGATCTTTTAGATTCCATAGGAGCAGGTTCTAATACGGAATTTTACAGAGAAAATATGCTCTTTATTAGAAATGAGAATATGGTAAACTCATTGGTAGATTTAATGCCAAAAAAATCTGTTTTTGCTGGAGTTGGTGCTGCCCATTTACCAGGAGATAAAGGCATGATTAATATGCTTCGTGAAAGAGGTTATACGGTTAAAGCCTTAACATCTGAACAAACCGATTACAGCAAAACTGAAAAAACAAAATTAGACAGTCTTTTTGTAAATCCGATTCTTAAAAAACACGTTACACCAGATGGTTTTTTAAGCCTTAATACTTACGATGAATTACGCGAATTCTCTTATGGTGGACAGAAGTATTATTTAGATCCAGATATGACTAATGGAGCCTATTTAACGGTAAACAGAATTAGCCGTTTTACCTACTTACCAAATGAAAAAGAAAATATGACGCTAAAGGAAATCGATGATTTACTTTATGAAGACATTCCTGGTGACATTGTTAAAAAAGAAGAATTAAAAGTGCCTTATCCTGGACTTAGCATCGTCAACAAAACAAAGAAAGGCGAATTTCAGAAATACCATATTTATCAAACACCTTTAGAAATTATTATCATAAAATATGCTGGTCGTAGCGATTTTGTTCTTAAACACGAAGCCAAAATATTTAATTCTATAGCGATAAAAACACCTTCAGATTCTTTCATAACATTTGTGTCACCAGCTAAAAAATTTCAAGTTAAGTTTCCTGAATATTACGTAACAAGTAACATAGAAAACAAAGGCAAAAAGCTATTAGAAGGCTATAAAGACGACGCTTACTATTTTGTTGAAGAAGCTTCACTTCACGATTTAAGTTATATTGAAGAAGACAGTTTTGAAGCTAAATACTTTCATCACGCATTGTATTTAGACTATAAACTAGAAGAAGCTGAAGGCGGATTCAAAAGAGGTGATTACAAAACCTATGAGTCTCGCGCTGTTTTAGACTCTACATCTGGTAAAAACTTACACTTAAAAACTGTTGTGAAAGATGGAAGCTACTACCTTTTAGGCTATGTAGGCACTAATAAAGAAGAAAAAACAGACTTTTTTAAATCCTTTAAATTCAATAAAACAGACTATTCTGGATTTGAGAAATTGGTAGATACCTCACTTCATTTTACGGTAAATACCAATGCCAAATCTCCGTTACCAAACCCTTATGGCTATGGTTATTATGGGTCTGATAAAAACGATAAAGATTACGAAGAAAAAACAAAGTCTACAACCTACTCTACAAAAGCGAATGAGCAAATAGAAATTACAAGAACCAAATTTCATGACTTACAGATGTTTCACAACGTTGATAGTCTTTGGCAAGATATAGAACGTAAAGCTAATGGAGCTACTCGTTACTACGCTCCACAAAAGAAATTTAGAATTTTTAACAGGTCTAAATCCCAAAAGGACAACATCTATGCCTACACGTTTAATTACACAGATAGTAATAGCGCTAAGCAAGTAATGGTTAAGAATATTCTCAAAGAAGGTGTACTTTTTGAACTGAAAACCCTAATAGACTCTATTAGCGGACCCTCTAAATTTGTGACCGAATTTTACGATTCCTTTACTCCTATAGATACTTTAATGGGTGAAGATGTGCTTAAAGATAAAACAAGACAGTTTTTTGAAGCCCTTAAAGAAAATGACAGTATTATTCTAGAATCCTACAACCTCGTTAAATTCAAAAAGTATAACAGCAGAGATATTGTTTCTGTTTTAAAAGATTTTGAATTTGATAAAGAGCGTTTAAATATAAAGTCTCACCTGGTAAGCGAACTTGTTGAAATAGACCTAAAGAACAACTTAGACTTTATAAAACAATTGTACTACGATAGCTATTCTGATCCTCAAACCCAATCTGCCATATTAGAAGGTTTGTTCGACTCTAAGAAAAAAGAGAATTTTGAATTGGCAATGAGCTTAATGGATCGTGATCTACCACTTGGTGGCATAGGAGGAATATTTTACAACTACAGAAGGGATTCGTTAGAATTAAAAGCATCTATGTTTCCTAAAATTTTGCAATACAGTACTATTAGCGAGTACAAACAACCGCTTTACGACTTATTGGCACGTGTTAGAGACTCTGGTTTAATAAAAACCAAAGCCTATAAAAAGTACAAAAACCAAATCATAAACGATGGTAAGATTGAAGTAAAGCGTAGTTTGAGCAACTCTGGTTATGGCTATAACTCTTATTCAGACGATTTATCAACTTACGTTAAGTTAATTTTTCCATACCGAAATGAGCGTACTGCAAAAGACTTTTTTGAAAAGATGCTAAACGTAGATGATACTTCGGCATTGGTAAGTTACTATATATTATTAGCTGAAAACAAAGAGAAAATTCCAACAGAGTTAAAAGAAAAATTGGTAGACGATGAAGAAAACCAACACAGCCTTATAGAAGAACTTGATGAAGCAAAACTATTTAACACCATAAAGTCGCTTAATATTAGTCAACAACAGTTTGCGAAATCTAAACTATTGGCTAATGCAGATTACGAAAAAGAAAAAGACTCTCTTGTCTTTTTAATGAAGCGTGATTTTAAAACCGACAAAGGCAATAAAGATGCCGTAATGTACTTCTTTAAAATAGATAAGGACAGTGAGTATTCTGGTAAATCTGAAGTACTTCATTATATCTCTTTCATAAAACCAAAAGATGGAAAAAAACTCGTTGTAGATTATTATGATATAAGCAATGGTTACGGTACTACTGTAGATGAAACCAAAGAACTAGACGAGCAAATTGAAGAAATCATTAACCTAGCCATATACAAAGACCGAAAACGGGTAACACCAACCTCACGTGGTTATAATGGATATTATGATTATTAGATTGAATAAATCCCTTCTTATTGTATTCGTTTTGTTGATAAACAACCTCAGTTATTCTCAAAGCTTAGACAGTTTACAACTAAAGAAATTTTACAAGGAAATAGATTCTATTGAATATTCGTCTGATGATTTTAACAAATTAAAACAACAAATCAACTCTAATAATAACACTCTAAAGTTAATTACTGATAAAGCAATAAACGGAAGTAAAAATCATGCAGAGTTGCTTGAAATTTTAGAGTTATCATTCGAGAATGCTAATACCAAGTATGGTGAAAAGAATGTAAAAAGTCTGATTTATTCTTATTACGAATCCAACGAAATATTAGAAAAATTCAAGAAGTTAGACTCAAGTTTTCAGGCTCAAAACAACAGATTAAAATTAGAGCAAGATTCTATTTCTAAAAAAGTAGAGTTTAGTGATGAGGTTAAAAAAGAACTTGAAAATTATAGGAAACGAATAGATAGTATTAAAGGGAATTAATATTACTTATTGTTCTAAGGATTTCTTGTAATTCCTCAACTGATTTACCATCTCCAAATGGTTATAATTATTAAACTCCTGAAGAACTTTCAGGTATATAGAATCATTAGGCTTTCTTTTTATAAACGATTTTAGCAACTCTTTACTTCTAACGCTATCTCCTATCGTCATTAGCATTGTAGCCATACTCAACGTGTCTGTTTTAGACCAATATTCTTCCTCCTTTTTAGAAAATACTTTTCTAGCCATTTCATAGTATACTTCCGATTCAGCTTTTTGGTCAAAAAGCTCCAACAAAAATGCTGTGTTTGAATAGTATTTATAGGATTCAGGATCTAGTTCTATTAGTTTTTTATTCAATCTTAAAGATTCTTCAAAATTTCCTGTCTCAAAAGTTAACTCTGAAAGAATCCTATATGCATCAATGTTTGAGTTATCAATTGAAATTATTTTCTTACAGTCTTCTATTGCATCGCTTTTATTTCCAGAAATTCTATTAGCGTTTACTTTATCAAATAGTGTAGCTATTTCTTTTTCTTTATTAAGATTACAACTAAAAAAAAGGAAGATTAATACTAAGGGTATAATTTGTCTCATGCTATTATTAACTACTTGCCATAATATACTTCTTAGGTGTCGTTCCAAATTTCTTTTTAAAGGCTGCAATAAAATGGCTCGCTGTACTGTAACCTACTTTTAGTCCAACCTCATTAACATTATGATTACCCGACTCTAAAAGTTTGCGAGCCACTTCCATTTTATAGTCTAGTAGAAAACCATAAACCGTATCACCATAAATTTGTTTAAAGCCTTCTTTTAGTTTCTTTAAGCTTAGCCCAATAGTTTCAGATAACTCTTGTAAAGTTGGTGGCTCGGCCATGTTAGCAATAATAATATCTTTTGCTTTTTTGAGTTTAGCCACATTAACCTCATCGACTAAAAATGGACATTGCTCAACATCCGCATCTTCATTTCTATTAAAGTACAAACTCAAAAGCTCATAAACCTTTCCTTTAAAATACAGTGGTTTTATCGTTTGGTTAAGGTTAAAACTAATCATTTGGTTTAGTACTACAGCCATAGAGGGATTTATAGTACCATCAGTGTAGTACTTTTTGTTCTTATTTTCATCCGATAAAAAAGTAACGTAATTGGCATCTTGCGAAAACAAACCATGAAACTTTTTTATAGACATCACAAAAGACACTAACCAAGAATGTGGCTTCATCTCTAAACAAATTGGCAAATCGCGTTGCGGATTATAAAGTAGCAAAGATGTTTCTTCTTTAATGCTTAATGTATACGTTCCGTTATTAAACACAAAATCGGCAGACCCTTTAGTACAAAAGTGAAACTGTATATATGTGCTATCAATCTCACGTTCAAGAATTTCCACATTATCGTTTTCATTCTTGTGTGTCAACACAAAAAAACCATCTTCTATAAAAGTTTCATCAAAAGTACCTCTAGCGATACTTTTTGAAACCATGTTTTCTAATTTCATTTTCTCGTTATTTAGATTCGTTCTAAACTAAGAGTTGTAAAACCCCTGATTTTACAGTAAAAATATGACAAAAATCATGTTTTTTGAAAAAATACTCTTAAAAAACCCGAAACGACACTTTAAGTTCTTTTAGCGTTATTTTTTTTGTAGCATCAAACATAAATTTGCTTTGTTAATTTCCAAGTCAGGTAAACGAGCGAATGCAACATCACAAAAACACATATTTTTATGCCATAGGTCTTAGCTATCAAAAAGCTGATGCCGAAGTGCGTGGTCATTTTAGCCTAAGCGATACGGCTAAACAAAACCTATTAGCAGAAGCAAAGCAAAATGGAATAGAAAGTCTTATTGTAATTTCTACTTGTAACCGTACAGAGTTATATGGTTTTGCTGAGCATCCTTACCAACTTATACATTTACTTTGTGAAAACACAAAAGGTACTGTAGAAGAGTTCCAAGATGTAGCTTATGTACACAAAGGCAAAAGCGCCATAAACCATATGTTCAGAGTTGGCTCTGGTTTAGACAGTCAAATTTTGGGCGATTTTGAAATTATTAGCCAATTAAAATTTGCGGCGAGGGCTTCAAAAAAAGAAGGTTTATTAAATTCATTTACTGAGCGTCTTGTAAATTCCGTAATTCAGGCAAGCAAACGCATCAAGAACGAAACCGAATTATCTTCTGGTGCAACATCAGTGTCTTTTGCTTCTGTTCAGTACATTATGAATAATGTTGAGCACATTTCAGAAAAAAACATTCTACTTTTCGGTACAGGCAAAATAGGTCGTAATACTTGCGAAAATTTAGTAAAGCACACTAAAAACTCGCACATCACCCTTATTAATAGAACAAAAACTAAAGCTGAAGAAGTTGCAGGAAAATTCAATCTTATTGTAAAAGATTACGAAAATCTTGAAACTGAAATTAACAACTCTGATATTGTCATAGTAGCTACAGGTGCTCAGAATCCAACGGTTTACAAAGATTTAATTACCACAGAAAAACCATTGTTAGTTTTAGATTTATCCATCCCAAAAAATGTGAACGAAGATATAACTGAGTTAAAAAATGTATCTTTAGTACATATGGATGATTTGGCTAAAATTACGGACGATACTCTAGAAAAGCGCAAAGCATTTATACCTAATGCAGAAGCTATTATAGAAGAAATTATGGCCGATTTTAATACATGGCTAAACACCTTAAAGTTTGTACCAACAATACAAGCCTTAAAACATAAACTTACCGATTTTAAGAATTCGGAATTAAATACACAACGTAAAAAATTATCCGATTTTAATGAAGATCAAGCAGAACTGATTACCAACAATATTATTCAAAAAATTACCAATCAGTTTGCGCACCACTTTAGAGAAGACAACGATACGTCTGATGAGAGTTTAGAACTCATCAAAAAAATATTTCAGCTAGAAGAAACTTCACAGAATGTCTAAAATTATTCGCATTGGCACACGCGATAGCCAATTAGCACTATGGCAAGCTAAAACTGTACAATCGCAGTTAGAACGCTTAGGTCACAAAACCGTATTAGTACCTGTAAAATCAACAGGAGATATTGTACTTGACAAACCATTATACGAACTAGGTATAACTGGCATTTTTACCAAGACTCTAGATATCGCCATGCTTAATGAAGACATTGATATTGCAGTACACTCATTAAAAGATGTTCCTACAGTTTTACCAAAAGGCATTGTACAAGCTGCCGTTATAAAACGTGGTAATGTTAACGATACTTTGGTGTTTAAAAACAATGAAGAATTCTTATCAGCAAGAGACGCTGTAATTGCTACAGGCAGCCTTCGTAGACGTGCTCAATGGCTTAACCGATACCCAACACATAAGGTTGAAAACATACGTGGCAACGTTAATTCAAGATTACAAAAACTTGAAGACAACGAGCATTGGAATGGTGCTATTTTCGCTGCTGCTGGTATTGGTAGATTAAACATAAGACCAGAAAATGCTATCAATTTGCATTGGATGATTCCTGCTCCTGCGCAAGGTGCCATTATGGTTACTGCTTTAGAAAAGGATGAAGAGATCCTAGAGATTTGCCAGGAAATTAATCATGAAGAAACTCAAATTTGCACAGCAATTGAGCGCGAATTTTTAAACCGATTAGAAGGAGGTTGTACTGCTCCAATTGGTGCCTTAGCTTTCATTAAAAATGAAGAAGTCAATTTTAAAGGCATCCTTCTAAGTAAAGATGGTACCAAAAAAATAGAAGTTGCTAAAGTTGTTCCATTAGGTAAGCATCATGATTTATCAGAATTTTGTGCCAATTACATTATAGGTAAAGGTGGTAAAACACTTATTGACCAATTACAACGTAGCGATAAGGAAACCAATATATACTCTACCAAGAAACTTACAGACGACCAATTACTATTATTTCATAACGACGTTGTTGCCGATAGTAATGATGCCATTAAAATAAGTCTTAATCGTATTCCAAAAACGATAGTGCGTAATGAAATTAAAAATGTAATCATTACCAGTAAAAATGCTGTTGAAGCTTTGCTTCATAATTTTTCGGCAATAGAGTTACAGTTCAAAAATATTTATTGTGTTGGCAGACGTACAAAGCGTTTGGTTGAAAAACGAATAGGCAAAGTCACACATACTGAATCTAATGCTAAAAAATTAGCCAACTATTTGGTTGAATATATAGAAGGCACAGAGGTTACCTACTTTTGTAGCGACTTGCGATTAGATGATTTACCTAACATTCTATCTGAAAACAACATAACAGTTAACGAAATTGAAGCCTACCAAACCAAGTTTGATGCTGATAAAGTTGACGCTAAAGTAGATGGAGTAATGTTTTATAGTCCATCAACAGTAGAAAGCTATTTAAAACAGAATAAAGCCACTGGTATTGCTTTTTGTATAGGCGAAACCACAGCAAAAGCAGCAAGTCAGTATTTTGAAGATGTTCGTATTGCAAAAGTACCGACTGTTGAGAGTGTTATTGAGTTGGTGAATGATTATTTCCTGCAAAAGCAGGAATCTTAAAAAACTAAGTTACAATTAAACTAGATTCCTTCCATATAAGGAATGACAGAACTATGATAAAGAACGATTTATACCTACGAGCTTTAAAAGGAGAAACTGTAGAACGACCACCTGTATGGATGATGCGTCAGGCTGGCAGATACCTTCCTGAGTTTATGGAAATTAAGGCTAAATATGACTTTTTTACACGTTGTCGTACTCCTGAATTGGCAAGTGAGATTACCGTACAACCTATTCGTCGTTATGGTATGGATGCTGCTATTTTGTTCAGTGATATTTTGGTGATTCCGCAAGCCATGAATATTGAGGTAGAAATGAAACCTAATTTTGGTCCTTATTTACCAAATCCTGTGCGTTCTCAGAAAGATGTGGACAATGTTATTGTTCCAGATGTTCATGTTGAGCTAGATTATGTAATGCAAGCAATAAAAGCTACCAAGGAATTACTTAATAACGAGATTCCGCTTATTGGTTTTGCTGGTTCACCTTGGACAATCCTTTGTTACTGCGTACAAGGCCAAGGTTCTAAAAACTTTGACAAGGCTAAAGAGTTTTGTTTTACAAACCCTGTTGCGGCTCATAATTTACTTCAAAAAATAACAGATACTACTATTGCTTACTTAAAAGCAAAAGTAGCTGCTGGTTGTAATGCTATTCAGATTTTTGATTCTTGGGGAGGCATGTTATCTCCTGTAGATTACCAAGAATTTTCTTGGCAATACATCAACCAAATCATTGAAGCTTTAAAAGACGATGCTCCTGTAATTGCTTTTGGTAAAGGCTGCTGGTTTGCTCTAGGTGAAATGGCAAAATCTAATGCGTCTGCTTTAGGTATCGATTGGACCTGTTCTGCTAAAAACGCACGTTACTTAACTGGTGGAAACATTACATTACAAGGTAATTTTGACCCAACGCGATTGTTTTCACCACCTAGTGAAATCAAAAAAATGGTGCACCAAATGATTAATGAATTTGGAAAAGATAAATACATTGTAAATTTAGGTCATGGTATTTTACCAAATATTCCGTTAGATAACGCCAAGGCTTTTATTGATGCTGTAAAGGAATATCAAAGCCCATCTTAATCTTCCTAAGGGGAGGAAACTAAATGGGTTCGGAATGTAATTTGTAACATGGTAGTCTTTAGAGCGTCTACTATGAAAACAAATCTTAATAATTTCCTTTCCTAAAGAAAGGGTTAAGGACAGGCTTATGATACAAAACATTTTTAGAGGACTCCACGTTTACACAGGTGCTTACGGATTGATTTCAAAATTAAAACTTTGGAAATATTTCGTTATTCCTGTAATAATTAGTGTTGTTGTTTTTGCTATGATTTTTGTTTCAGCTTACGGGTTATCCGATAATCTTGGTGAGTGGATTGCTGGCATTTGGGTTTGGGAAACTGGTAAAGCTACCTTTACAGCTATTTCAACATTCTTTAGTGGCATTGTAATTTTTGCGATAGGACTTATTCTGTATAAGCATATTATAATGGCATTGTCTTCGCCTTTTATGAGTCCCGTTTCAGAAAAAATAGAGGCCTATTTTACAGGCAAACCAGCCAAGAATTATGTGAGTACCAATTTTTCTAAACAATTGGTTAGAGGTATAAGAATAGGTATGCGAAATTTATTTAAAGAATTAATCCTTACCATTCCTATTCTCATTCTTAAATTTATTCCTGTCGTAAATATTTTTTCAACCGTATTACTCTTTTTGGTTCAGTCGTATTATGCTGGTTTTGCTAATATGGACTATACTTTAGAACGTCATTTTAAATACAAAGAAAGTGTTGCTTTTATAAGGCAACATAGAGGTTTAGCTATTGGCAATGGTATTGGTTTCTTACTGTTATTACTCATTCCTGTGGTTGGTGTTATCTTAGTACTGCCATTAAGTGTTACCTCAGCATCAGTAATTGCAGTAGATTTATTGTTTGATGATGACGAAGAGATTGGTTTTGAACCTTTTGATAAAATAGAACTCAGCTAATGACATTACGTTTTAATGATTTTGAAATTAGTGCTGTACACGAAGGTGATGCCTGGAAGATTTGCGACTTTTGCGTTGCTAATTCAGATCGATTAAAACGTTATTTCCCAAAAACACTAGAGCAGAATTTAAATCCAACATTATCACAACTATTTGTAGACAAAAAGGTGAAGCAATTCAAATCCAAAGAAGAATTTTTGTTCACTTTAAAACATTCTGAAAATCGAAAACTAGTTGGTCTTATCTACATTAAAGAGCTCAACTGGGATACAAAACAAGGCGAATACGCATATTGCGTAGACTACACTCTAAAAGGTAAACAGTTAATGTCTAAAGCGATTTCAGAATTAAATCGGTTTGCTTTTAACGAGTTGGGTTTAGAAACTATTCAAATTATTGCCCATAAAGATAACTTATCAAGTATTAAAGTCGCTTTGAACAATAATTTTGAATGGCAAAAAACACTTAAGAATGAATTTACTCCTATCGGTGAAAAACCTTTGGATATGGAGTTATATGAATTATATAAAAGTTAGATTTTGAAAGACAAATTTTACAACTACATACAACAATTACAAGACACCATCACTTCTAAACTTGAAGCTATTGATGGCAAAGCAAAATTTCAAGAAGATCTTTGGAAAAGACCAGAAGGTGGTGGAGGAAGAACTCGTGTTATAGAAAACGGCAATGTGTTTGAAAAAGGAGGTGTTAATATTTCTGGTGTACATGGCAAATTACCAGATAGCATGCAGAAGTATTTTGGTGTTGAAGATGCTGATTTTTTTGCTTGTGGATTAAGTCTTGTTATTCACCCTAAAAGTCCAATGGTGCCAACTGTACATGCTAATTGGCGCTATTTTGAAATGTATGATCAAGATGGTAATATTGTAGATCAATGGTTTGGTGGTGGACAAGATTTAACGCCTTACTATTTGTTTGATGAAGACGCTAAACACTTTCATCAAACCTGTAAAACAGCATGTGATAAACATAATCCTGAATTCTACCCAAAATACAAGGCACGTTGTGACGAATACTTTTACAATGCGCACCGTAACGAAGCACGAGGTATAGGTGGCTTGTTTTTCGATTATTGTAAAGCAAGTGATTATATGAAAATGGAAAACTGGTACGATTTCGTTACCGAAGTTGGTGATAGCTTCTTAGAAGCATACGTGCCTATTGTTGAAAAACGCAAAGATTTAGACTATACTCAGGAACAACGCGATTGGCAAGAAATAAGACGTGGCCGTTATGTGGAATTCAATTTAGTACATGATAAAGGCACACTTTTCGGACTTAAAACCAACGGACGAATTGAAAGTATTTTGATGAGTTTGCCACCACATGTGCAATGGGTTTACGACCATCATCCTGAAAAAGGAAGCGAGGAAGAAAAATTGATTGATGTTTTACAAAATCCTAAAGAGTGGGTTTAAGATTCAAAATAGTGTCGCTGTTTCTCTTTTGTGGATTCTTACACTCACAACAAGACAGTCTAACTACAAATGAATATATAACAACTTTCCCAAGCAAAATATCGACTAGAATTTCATTAGTAAATACTTCCAATAGTTTTATTCTAAATGATGTTGCAAACAATGCCAAATACGAATTAAAACCGAATGTAAGGGAATATTTAGGTTTTTCAGTTCTTTTCAGAAGTATTGAAATAGATTATGGGTTTTCTCCTCAAATTTTTAATGCTAATAAAGACAATGACAATTCTAGGCTCTTTAACCTAAACTTTAGGATGTTTATGGGTCAATGGATGCAAACGATTGATCTTTATAACCAGAAAGGGTTTTACTTTTCTTCAAATGATCAAAGAGTCAATCTCAGTGGTGTAAAAACCTTTAAAATAGGAGGATCAACGTCTTATATTTTCAATAAGAATTTTTCGTTTAGAGCTATAGGTTTTCAAAATGAGTGGCAAACTAAAAGTGCTGGTAGTTTTGTCCCATCTATATATTACTATTACACAAAATACCATTTAACATTAGAAGATATCGATGAAAAGGCTCACTCTTATGATATTGCTCTCGGACCTTCATACTATTACAATTTTTGCTTAAATCGAAATTTTATATTCTCCTTGGGTGCTCATGCTGGTGTGGGTTTAAATCATAGTTCAAATCTTGGAGAAGGAGATTTTACTTCAATTTTATATGATTTTTCTGGGAGAGCAGTAGTTGGTTATAACTCTGATACTTTTTTTGCTGGAATAAATTCAAACATCATCTTACTTGAACATAAAATTGATGCCTCGACAGTACAAGATGATACGATTCCTTTTTTAGAATTCTATATTGGTTATCGTTTTAATGCTCCTAAAAAATGGGTTAAATTTGCTGATGATTTCAATAAAAAATATGGATTATAAAACAGTAACTATCCTTTTTTATAATTTGAATATGACTTAACATTTTCATCATTCCCAAACTGTAGCTGTATTCAAATTATTTTTCAGTTCATTAGATCTATGGAATAGTCTGGCTTTTAATAACAATCGCCTACCTTCAGGTTGCCTTGTGTAAACCAATTTGGTTTTTCCCATGTGTTTTACCCAATGTTTCAGAAAGCACTGTGCATCCTCTTTATTTTTACCAAAAACTTCTGGAACTGGATAAAAATTCTCAATATTAAATCCCTTTTTGAAAAAATTGGTGTTGATGATGATATATCTCGGAGATGCCACTGGCTCTAAAAGTTCAGTTAAGGTCTTAACAAAAAAAGCTTCTTCATAATTACTAGCACCTTTTAAATTACAAACCACAGCATTAGAAAATAATTTATGAGAATAAACTTTAATCCTATTTCGATCTGTATTTAAAAGTTGCATCTCATCCATAGTATCAACAATTGCCAATCCCATATTTTTGATTTTTCTGTGTAAAAATCCATGTCTTAAATAGTAAACTGTAGCCTTGTAAAGTTTATAACCGAAATAAGCCAAGGCTATAAAACCAACAATCTTTAAGCCTGAAAGAATCTCTGGTGGAGCTGTAAGATTGAATGCTAACAAAATACTACCGAAAAAGAATACTACTAAAACCAAAACTATTTCGATGATGATTAACTGCGATGCTTTTGCAAAATAGAACTGTCGCTGCGCTTTAAACTGAGGTGTTTTAAAATCTTGAAGTTGTACCTGTCTGGTTAATTTATTGCCTTCACCTATTGAGTTTTTCCAATTCAAAAAGGTCTGCGCTCTTCCCACAGAATTGGTTACACTTGATGCATTTAAAGTCTCTAAATCTTCAACAGATATTTCATTTGGGATACCCAAACGTTCAAAACCATTTGTGATGTATGGTAATTTTGTGTTGGTAATACCAACAAATGCTTCAAACCTTCGTTTTAATAATTCTAACTCTTTTCCTCCATATTTATCCGTAGGATCAATGCAAGCCAAATGCCAAATGTTACTGGTTTTTTGAGGATTATTTGCATCTCTTCTAATGGCTCTTCCTCGCATTTGGTTAGACGACACAAAAGACCCAACAAAAGAAGCCAATATTAAACTGTTTATAGATGGTGCGTCCCATCCTTCGCCAAGCAAGGCTTTTGTGCCTATTAAAACTTTAAAAACACCATCTTCAAAAAGTTTAGTAATAATACCGACAAGGGCTTTTCTCGCTTTATCAGAACCTGATACTAAGACAAAATTATCGTCTCCTTTTAAGGTTGTAAACACATACGAATTTTCATTGCCATAGGCTTCAATAGCGTGCATTTTTGAGTAATGAATTACAACAATAGTACCTGTAAGCACTGCCAAATCCTTGTTATCTACAGAGCTCGCTCTCAGATAATGAAAAATAGGAACAACACCTATCTTATTAATTTGCTCAAAATCCTGATCTGAAGTGTTTAAGAATTCTTTCCGAACATAGTCCGTTAACACCACACAGCGCAAATCATCTTTAAGTGATAGTCGTTCTGAGTTTACAATTTCTACAATACTTTCAAGCTTACTAGGACTAAAAGCCAATGATTTGTAAACTGTATCATTACCTGATAAATTAACCTTGTTTTTCTCTAAAAGATTAAGTTGTCTTAGTTGTTTTTCGAGTTTTGAAAGATATTCTTCATAATCTTCAAGTTGCTCTCTGTCTTCAACTAAAAGGTTTTGCAACAGAATTTCTAACCATTCAATATCTAGCTTCGGAAAGCTAACATTATCTGTTTTACTCAATCCTAAAATGCTCAATCTATAATTATCTACAGGAATATTAACTGCATTAAGCGTTATAAGAAGTGATGAAAAAAACGTGGTATTGGCATAAATTGCATCTTCATAATCTTCTGGATTGGTGTAAAAGCGATGATTTTCAATAAGCGAAATAAACGTCTCATCGCTTAACAAATCTGCTTTTAGCGTTTCAATATTATCTCTATATTCTTGAATGTGATGCAATTCAGAATCATACGGTTTTGAGAAGTAAACAAAATCTTGATGTGGACTCAAATCCTTTTCCCTTATAAGACTTGGCACTGAGATTTCATCATCTACATCGCCACAAAGCGTAAAATATTTACTCACTTCTAAACTCGAACTATCGTAAGGTGGTGTTGCTGTTAATGCCACAATAAAATAAGGTTTGCTCTTTTTTAGAGCGATTAAACAGTTCCACCACACATTTTTTAAATGATGTGCTTCGTCTAAAACGAGTGTTTCAATATTGTGCGTTTTAAAAAATTCAAGAAAGTCCGTTTTATCCTCAAATGATTTATAAAATGAATGCAGAGACTGATAGGTAGAGAATGTAATATCACTTGGGTTTTTCACATCAAACGAAAAGGCTTCAAAAGCCTTGTTATCTGTAAAAAACGATTGCAGTCTATCTTGCCATTGATCTCTAATGGTTAATGTTGGAGCTAACACAAGCGTCTTTTTTCCTATTCGTCGAAGAATTTCAATACCTAAAATTGTTTTACCAGAACCAGGTGGTGCGATGACATGAAAATGCTGATCTGAAATGTGTGTCTCAAAATTATCTAATAGTTGCTTTTGGTAGCTTCGCCAAGGAAATTGAAATTCTAAAAGACTGAGACGTTCTAACACTCTAAAATGGGTTATATTGATTAACTTTGTATTTGCTAAAAATAAGCATATTCACTTTTATATTCAGATTTACAATTATGTTCCCAATACGAAGAAATAGAAGACTAAGAACTAACGAGGCTATTAGAAGTTTAGTTAGAGAAACTTATATAACACCAAACGATTTTTTAGTGCCTCTTTTTGTTGTAGAAGGCAAAGGCGTTAAAGAAGAAATTGCTTCTATGCCTAATTACTATCGTTTTAGCCTAGACTTACTTAAAGACGAAGTAAAAACACTTTGGAGTTTAGGATTAAAATCGGTTTTGCTATTCGTTAAAGTTGACGATAAATTAAAAGACAACAAAGGTACCGAAGCATTAAACCCAAATGGTTTGATGCAACGCGCTATACAAACTGTAAAAGCCGTTTGCCCAGACATGTTGGTAATGACCGATGTGGCTTTAGATCCATTTTCATCTTATGGACACGATGGTATTGTTGAAAATGGGAAAATCATCAATGATGCTACCGTTGAAGTTTTAGCAGAAATGAGTATCTCTCATGCTGAAGCTGGCGCCAATTTTGTAGCACCAAGTGATATGATGGATGGTCGTATTCTTGGTATTCGAGAGGCATTAGATCAATCTAACCTAATCGATGTTGGAATAATGAGTTATTCTGCTAAATATGCATCAGCTTTTTATGGCCCTTTTAGAGATGCCTTGGATTCTGCTCCTGTAGATATGGTAGATGTACCGAAGGATAAAAAAACCTATCAAATGGACTTTGCCAACAGAGAAGAAGCACTAAGAGAAACCGAAATGGACATTAACGAAGGTGCTGATATCGTCATGGTAAAACCTGGATTGTGTTATTTGGATATCGTTAGAGACATTAAAAATACTTTTGATGTTCCTTTAGCTGTTTACCAAGTATCAGGTGAATATGCTATGCTTAAAGCTGCAGCTGAAAAAGGCTGGTTAGACCACGATGCTATAATGCTAGAGCAAGTCACAGCAATTAAACGTGCTGGCGCAGATATTATCGCCAGTTATTTTGCTAAGGATGTTATGAAATTGATTTCGTAACTTAGCATTAACTTAAACCAAAAAAATTAATGGGTCTACTCATATTCTACGCTGTAATCTCTATTTTCTTTTCCTTTTTGTGTTCTATTCTCGAAGCTGTTTTACTAAGTATTACACCTACTTTTATTAACGTAAAAAAGAAAGAGGGAAAAGCTTACGCCAACAACCTCGAAGAATTAAAGAAAGACGTTGATCGTCCATTAATTGCTATTTTAACCCTAAATACTATAGCACACACTGTTGGTGCTATTTTGGTTGGTGTACAAGCAAAAGTGGCGTATGCAGAGCTCTATGGAAACACAAAAAGAAGTATTCTTGGCATAGAATTAACCGAAGATGTTATGGTCGGTATAGTATCTACTATAATGACCATTCTTATTCTGGTTGCTTCAGAAATTATCCCAAAAACCATAGGTGCAACCTATTGGAAACAGCTTGCTAATTTTACAGCAAAAGCACTCAATGTTTTAATATTTCCATTAAAATGGACTGGTATTCTGTGGGTACTACAACTTACAACAAAACTTATTGGTGGCAAAGGTCATGGTAGTGTTTTAAGCAGAGAAGGGTTTGTTGCCATGGCAGATATAGCACACGAAGAAGGTGTGTTTGAAGAAAGTGAAAGTAAGGTCATTAAAAACCTTCTTAACTTTAAAGAAGTACGTGCAAAAGACATTATGACTCCTCGTACTGTTTTAAAAACGGAAAACGAAACGATGACCGTCAGAGACTTCTTTGAGGCTAATTCTAATATTCGTTTTTCTAGAATTCCTGTGTTTACAGAAAATCCTGATAACATTACAGGACTTGTTTTAAAAGACGAAGTTTTTAAAGAAATGGGATTAGGCAATGGTGATAAATTACTGTCTGAAATAAAACGAAGCATCATTATTGTAAACCGAAGCCTTCCTATTCCAACACTTTTTGAACAATTAGTAGAAAGCAGAAATCATATGGCTTTGGTTGTTGATGAGTACGGTTCAGTAAGTGGTATCGTCACTATGGAAGATGTGATTGAAACCTTACTTGGATTAGAGATTATGGACGAAAGTGATAATGTTTCGGATTTGCAATTACTCGCCAGAAAAAGTTGGGAAAGCAGAGCAAAGCGTCTTGGTTTATTAGACAACGACAATCCTGAAAATTAATGGACACCTGCTATATTGAAACACCTCTTGGATATGCTAAAATTATTGGCGACCAAGATGGCATTACTTCCGTTTCAATAGTAGACACAAATGAAGATACGTCTGAAAGTATTCCTGAATCCCTTTTAGATTGTGCTACACAGCTTAAAGCCTATTTCAATAATAAGCTTAAAACTTTCGATTTAAAATTAAATCCTGAAGGCACAGATTTTCAGAAAAAAGTCTGGAAACAACTTGAAAAAATCCCTTACGGAAAAACTATTTCTTACCTAGAGCTTGCCAAGCAACTTGGTGATGTTAAAACCATACGCGCTGCAGCAAGCGCAAACGGCAAAAATCCACTTTGGATTATAGTGCCTTGTCATCGCGTTATTGGCACAGATGGAAGTCTTACAGGTTATGCTGGTGGGTTACATCGTAAGCAATGGTTGCTTAATCACGAAAGTGAGTACAAGCAACAGACCCTTTTTTAAATCCTATTTTATTATATTTAAAATTCTTAAATCAAACTGATGAAATTCTTAAAAAAACTACTCAAATTTTTGGTTATCCTTTTTGGACTAATCATTATCGTTCTATACATTACAGATACAGATTACCTACTAAAAGCTGTGCGCACAATCTATTTAAACGGTCACAGTACGGCTTTTCTTGAGGACTACAAATACTTTGATAATAAAGAAATAAAAGCCAGCGATAATCCTCAGCCTTGGCCAAATCACAAAGATTACAATTCTGTAAAACCAACCGAAGAACTTTCTAAAGCAAATAAAGATTGGGGAACCATTGCTTACGTGATAATTAAAAATGATAGCATTTGGTTTGAAGAATACTATGATGGCTTTGGTGAAGACTCAAAATCCAATTCCTTCTCAATGGCAAAAAGCTATGTGTCTGGTATGTTAGGCAAAGCTATAATGGATGGTTATATAAAAAGTTTAGATCAGCCTGTTTGTGATTTTTTACCAGAATTTTGCGATGGTAAAGCGGCAAAGATGACTGTTGGTGATTTAAGCAGTATGGCATCCGGAACCAATTGGGATGAACGCTATTATTCGCCATTTTCTATTACTACACGTGCTTATTTTGATGACGATTTGGCTAAAGTTTGTAATGGATTAAAAGTCGTTGAAGAACCAGGACAAGCCTTTAAATATGCTAGTGGTGATACACAAATGTTAGCTATGGTAATTGAAAAAGCAACAGGAAAAAAACTATACAAATACTTAGAAGAAAGCTTTTGGAAACCTTTAGGAAGCGAAAACGATGTGCTTTGGCAAGTTGATAGTGAAGATCATGATTTAGTAAAAGCCTATTGCTGTATTGCCGGAAATGCAAAAGATTTTGCGCGTTTTGGAAAGCTATATAAAGATCATGGCAAATGGAATGGGAAACAAGTATTAGACTCAGCTTTTGTTGCTAAATCCATTACTCCTCGTTTTGCTGATAGCCCTGAATATGGTTATGGTTGGTGGATGAAAGATGTTAATGGAAAAAGTTTTAAAATGATGCGTGGTCACTTAGGGCAATACGTTATTGTTCAACCTGAAGACAATGTGATTATTGTAAGACTTGGACATCAGAAATCACCAGACGCAGGTATTGGTGCTTTTACTTATGATATTAGTTTATACATTGATGAGGCTTATGAAATGTTAGGTTTATAATTTCAAAATCAAATTAGGAACAAACACGTATCTATATGTAATTGAATTTGTTATATTTGATTTACACAGGTGAAAAAATAGAAAACTTGCCTTCACAAAATCATTATGATTTCAAAACTCAATCTTGAAAACATATTATTCCTAGATATTGAAACCGTTCCGGAAACGGAACACTTTTCAGAGCTAGATGCTACCAAAAAGAGTCTTTGGGAAGCAAAATCTAGATACCAACGTAAAGAAGAGTTTTCTGCAGAAGAGTTTTATGACAGAGCTGGCATTTGGGCAGAGTTTGGAAAGATTATCTGTATTTCGGTTGGTTATTTTAAAATGGAAGGAGACATCCGAAATTTTAGAGTGACTTCTTTCTATGGTGAAGAAGATAAGATTCTAAAAGATTTTAAGAACCTCATCATTTCTCATTTCAGCCAAAATAAGCATTTGCTTTGTGCGCATAATGGTAAAGAATTTGACTTTCCTTATATCGCGAGACGTATGATTATTCACAACATAGAATTGCCATACAAACTCAATCTCTTTGGCAAAAAACCTTGGGAAGTACCTCATCTAGATACTTTAGAGTTATGGAAGTTTGGTGATTATAAAACCTACACTTCTCTAAAACTACTAACCAATGTATTAGGTATTCCTTCACCTAAAGACGATATAGATGGCAGTGAAGTCTACCGCGTATTTTATGAGGAAAATGATATTGACAGAATCATTACCTATTGCGAAAAAGACACTGTTGCTGTAGCACAAATTTTCTTGCGCTTACGAGGAGATGAATTGCTTCATGAGAATGAAATAAAACACATATAAAAAAGTCCTGATTTTCATCAGGACTTTTTATTAGTTAATCATACTAAATTAAAATTACTGTTTTATAAATCTTTTAGTCATAGTGCCTTCTTCTGTAGTAAATCTTATTTGATATACTGAGCCTTCCAAAGAACTTATGTCTACCTTGTTATTTACTAAATTTCCTTTAGCAACTAAATGACCAAGTGTATTATAAATTTCATAACTAACTTCTTTATAGTCTGTTAAAACATTTAAACTATTTCCTTTAACAGGATTTGGATATAGTCTAAATTCCTTAACATGATCTGTTGTAGCGGTAACATCTTCTCTAGTAGTTCCTGCTGTTGTTAAACTAACATTATCAATAGCTATATCAGCTTGCCAAGTACTACCAACAAATCTATTAAAACGCAGTTGTACACTTGCGTCAACGTAAGCAGACAAGTTTACACTTGCTGACTGCCAAGAATTACCCAAGTTTCCTGAACTAGTCCAAATACTAGTCCATGTTGCTCCATTATCTTCACTAATTTCTAGATCTAAGGTACCCATATCTGCTGCTCCATACTGATGATAATTGAAGTTAAATGTCGCAGATGCGGCAGAACTCAAGTCAAAACAAGGCGAATTTAAAATCGCTCTTCTACTTGGATAGTTTGGGCTCGATGCTTCTACATAAACATAATAAGTTCCATCAGCCGCACTCGAAGGACCTGTGTTACTCGATGGTGTCCCATTAGCATCAATAGTCCAATCTATATCATCTGCACTTGATTGAGACCAAGCTCCAAGGGTGTTTTCAAAACTTTCTGAATATGGGAAAGATGAAATTCCACCTAAACAACCACTATTAGCAGCTCCTTCTGTTAAACTTACTGAGTCTATAGCAATATCTGCTTGCCAAGTACTACCAACAAATCGATTAAATCTTAATTGAACAGAGCCACCTACATAACTATCTAAATTAATATTAACACTTAACCATTGATTACCTTGATTGCCTGATTGACTCCAAATACTTGTCCAAGTTGCTCCATCATCATCACTAATCTCTAAATCAATTGTTCCCATATCTGTTGCACCATACATATGATACATAAAACCAAAGTTTGCTTCTGAAAGTCCGCTTAAATCAAAACAAGGCGAGTTTAAAATAGCTCTTCTGCTAGGATAGTTTGGACTAGATGCTTCTACATAAACATAATAGCTTCCGCTAAAAGCACTTGATGGTCCTGTATTACTTGAAGGTGTTCCATTAGCATCAACAGTCCAGTCTATATCATCAGCATTTGATTGGGTCCATGCTCCAAGGGTATTTTCAAAACTTTCTGAATAAGGGAAGGAAGAAATTCCACCAGAACATCCTGTAGAAACTTCTGAAACAGTAATAGTTCTTGTAACTTCTACTGCGGCATTTCCTGCAGCATCACTTACATTATAGGTTACAACATAAGTTCCCGTACTATTTGTATCAACCACATCTCCTCCAATTATAATATTTGCTGTAATGTCTCCATCTATATTGTCGGTCGCAGTTGCTCCTTGCTCTGTGTAAATATCACCAACGGTTAAACTAATTGATGAAGCTCCAATTAAAGTTATTACAGGAGCTGTAGTATCTGGATTCACAGTAACTGTTCTAATAACTTCTGTCGCAGCATTTCCTGCGGCATCACTCACATTATAGGTTATTACGTAAGTTCCTGGTGTATTGGTATCCACAGAATCACCACCTATAACAATATTTGCAGTAATGTCTCCGTCTACATTGTCAGTTGCTGTAGCCCCTTGCTCTGTATAAGTATCACCTAAATTTAAAGTAATGTTTGAAGCACCAGTTAATGTTATCACCGGAGCTGTTGTATCTGCAGAAACAATTACAGTTCTTGTAACTTCTACTGCAGCATTTCCTGCTGCGTCACTAACATTATAAGTAATAATGTAGGTTCCTGCCATACTAGTATTTACAGTATCACCACCAATAACAATATTTGCTGAAATATCTCCATCTACATTATCAGTTGCTGTTGCTCCTAGTTCAGTGTATGTTTCACCTACATTCAAACTAACCGATGATGACCCAATCAATGTAATTACAGGTGCCGTTGTATCTGGATTAACCGTAACTGTTCTAATAACTTCTGTTGCAGCATTTCCTGCGGCATCACTCACATTATAGGTTATTACATAAGTTCCTGGTGTGTTTGTATCTACAGTATCTCCTCCAATAACAATATTTGCTGTAATGTCTCCATCCACATTATCAGTGGCTGTGGCTCCTTGTTCTGTATAAGTTTCACCAACTAATAAGCTAATAGAAGAAGCGCCATTTAATGTAATCACTGGCGGTACAGTATCTGGCCCTGAAGTGGTTAAAGAAACATCATCAATAGCAATATCAGCTTGCCACGTGCTTCCTATAAACCTGTTAAAACGTAACTGAATTCCTTTACCTGTATATGCATCTAAATTTACAGAAGCACTTAACCACTGATTTCCTTGATTTCCAGATTGACTCCAAATACTTGTCCAAGTTGCTCCTTCATCTTCACTAACTTCAAGATCAATTGTTCCCATGTCAGCTGCACCATACATATGGTACATAAAGTCAAAAGAAGCTGATGATACACCATTAAGGTCAAAACATGGTGAATTTAAAATTGCTCTTACACTTGGATAATTTGGACTGGAAGCTTCTACATAAACGTAGTAAGTTCCATCAGCAGCACTTGATGGTCCTGTATTACCAGATGGTGTTCCGCCTGTATAAACTGTCCAATCAATATCATCTTCACTTGATTGTGTCCAATCTCCAAGGGTGTTTTCAAAACTCTCTGAATATGGGAATGTTGAAATTCCTCCTGAACACCCATTTGATGGATCAACTACTGTAACTATTCTTGTTACCTCAGCGGCATTATTTCCAGCAGCATCACTAACATTATAGGTTATTACATAAGTACCAAGTACCGAAGTGTTCACAGTATCTCCACCTATTACAATATTTGCAGAGATATCACCATCAATATTGTCGGTAGCGGTTGCTCCCAGCTCGGTATACGTTCCTCCTTGAGTTACATTTACAGTTGAAGCACCGTTTAAAGTAATAACTGGTGGTGTTGTATCTGGTCCTGAACCTTCAATAATTACTGTGTAATCTTCAACTTCACCATAAGTAAATGTTTCACATTCTGTAGGAATACCATTGTATTTCATAGAAACACGCATACGCGTAGAATTTTCTACTGCACTTGAAGGTATCGTAAAACTTCCTGAAACTGGTGTTGCAGTTGTAGCTGCCTGCGACCAAACTTGTTCTCCAGCATCACTAAAATCACCATCTCTATTGTAATCAATCCATACTGAATACCCTTCAGAATAGGTTGTTCCAGTCCAAGTTGGAGTAATAGTAATTGTGTGTTGAGTATCTTTTGTTAATGTGGTAGAAATGTTTGTGAAGTCAGAATAAAATTGTCCACCTGAAGTATTATCAATAGTGTTCAGCTGTACTCTTCCTATATATTCATCATTCACATTTGTACTAGCAGAAGAACAGTAATTGATCTGAACATCTGTAGTTGTAAAATTAACTATAGTACTAAAAGCAGATGTAGACGTATCTGGACATTCACTTCTTACTTGTGCCTCATATTGCGTTAATGGACTCAAGCCCGTTAGATTAGAGGAAATACCATTAACATTTAAAGTCGTCCATGTACTTGTTCCAACTTGTCTGTATTGCAAATCATATGATGCTCCAGGTACCGCATTCCAACTTAAAGTTGCCGTATTAGACCCAATGTTTGAAGCTGCTAATCCGGTTGGTACTGTCGCATTACAAACCACTTGACCAGCAATAGTGAAATTGCTATTAGAAATATCGAAGAATATATGGTTTGAGCCTCTGACCATTATTCTATTTTGTGTTCCTACATTGTTGGGTACAATTATATCGTGAGAGCCATCATTAGTAACACCAGTAGCCAATGTAATTGGATACGTATCACCTCCATCTGTAGATAAAAAGATATCTACGTTTGCAGCATTTACACCATTACCTGTCGTACCTGCAACATCCCAAGTTACGGTTTGAGTCGTTCCTGCATTCCATGTTACATTGGTATTGGGTGAATTAACAACAAAAGGACCTGCGCTACTATTTACAGAAACAACCATGTCATCACTATTATTCGATCCTCCACCTGCAACATTATCTCTGACTGTTAATCTGAAGTTTAATGTTCTTGCCACATTCGGCACAGCTTCCCACTGCCAAGATGTAGATCCGGTTTTTATAGTTTCCATTCTTGGGAAATAACGATGATTATCCGTTGTAGGCTCATAAGATCTGAAGGCTACACCTGTTGTTGCCGTAGTACTTGGATAAGTAGATGAAGCATTATTTTCATCATATTGCTCCCAACAATAGGTTAATACATCTCCTGAATCTGCATCTGTTGCAGAACCTTCTAAAACAAAAGGTGTTCCTCTTGGGATGGTATAATTAGAACCTGCATTGACTACAGGCACTGAATTACCAGTATTTGTATTGGTTTGACAACTTGTTGACTTTATATAATTTGTTACCTGCTCTATTGAAACCGCATGAAAGTATGGGTCACTATTACTCTGAACATCTGTCGCACCTGTAATACCTGCATAACCCATTATGGTTGAACCACTACCTGGCTCCATCTGTGCGTTTGTACCTTCATTACCATTAAACGTCCAAGTATGATTTGCACCAAACTGGTGACCTAGCTCGTGTGCAACATAATCCACATCAAAAGGATCTCCTTCTGGAACTGTATGTGACGTCCACCCACTACCTTTTGATCCATTAACACAAACACAGCCTATGCAACCAGCATTTCCGTTATTCTGAAGATTTGCGAATAAATGTCCAACATCGTAATTAGCTTCTCCAATAACGCTCGTTAATGTGCTCTGTAATTGAGAATTGTAGTTTGAAGTTGTATTACCATAAGGATCACTTCCTGTATTAGTGTAAATAACACTATCGGTATTGGCAATTAATACCATTGTTACATTAAAATCTGCCTCATAAATACCGTTCACCCTAGTCATTGTGGTATTAATCGCCGCAAGAGCTTGTGCTATCGTACCACCATGATACTGTGTGTATTCACCAGTCGCTGATACTGCCAAACGATATGTTCTTAAAATAGAATCATCTGCATTTTTCATCATAAAATCTGATGAGACTCTTCTCTTGATTCGTTCTGATACTTCACACTCAAAATCATCATTGTAATTAATACGGTTTTCTCTGTTAAAAACGATATAAGAATCGACTCCTCTTGATATAGGCTCAATAAACGTATTTCCCTTACTAGACAAAATCATTCCGTTAAAACCTTCTGGAGAAATACTAAATCTTAAGATAGATGATGCATCATCAACTCCCTGACCTACATAAGACCTAATCTCAGGAAAGCGTTCCTGTAAATCTGGATGCATAATAGACGCTTCCTTTATTGAAAAACGCTCTAACTTTCCTTCTGAATTTGGGAAGGATAAAATTGTGTTTGAACTTACCGAAAATTGATTTCGTTGGGCAACACCATTTAAGGCTTGTTTTAGTGCTTGAGAATTCAAACTAAATGTCTGAAATTCTTTTAAAGTTTGATGACTTTCCTTTAAAACTTTGCTTGGATTAGAAGCTTGTTTCTGCCAATAAACTTTGTTTTGAGACCACATGATGGTCGTTCCCATCATAGCGATGAGCAACAATAATTTAACTTTCATAATGCTGAGAAAAATGGATTAATTAATAGCTTTATTTGTCAAATTAATAATTTTAAAGACTTGTGGTTTTTGATTTTTTAGTTTTTATACCCAAAATCATAAAATGTGTGGAAAAACCGTAATTGAAAGTAAGAATGCATTTACTTAATGATATTAAACAAAAAAAGCTCAGGTAAGATACCTGAGCTTTTCTTATCTTTTTTAGAATATTATCTTATAATAAGTTTTTTAGAAATTATATTGCTGGTGTTCTTAAGCTTCACTAAGTAAACCCCTTTTGTAAACTGTGATGTATCTATAGTGCTTATTGTAGTTCCTTCTACTAAATCTCGCTTAAGGACTTCTCTTCCGCGTATATCATATAATATAAACTCCGTTAATTCTAGAATTTGCCCCTTAACTACTATACGCTTTGGATTATCTAAACTTAATACCTGAAGTGTATCTAATCCCGTTTCATCTATGCTTAAAGTTCCTTGGCTAAATCTTAGATAAAAACGGCCTATACCTTGTAAATCTGAAGCTGCTGTTAGGATATAATCCGTATCGTTTAGTAGTGTGAATATATTATTTTGACGATCTTCTAAATAGACATCAATATCGTTTGGCAACATATTATCAGACAAACTTATAGTTAACTGCTGCCCTGCTGAAGCATTAATACCAAGAGGAATAATAGCATTATTAGAAATATCAGAATCTGAAATAGCTTGAATGGCCATATCTGTTCCATCATTTTCTTCAACTAATTGTGAATAAATACTAAAACTTGGCGCAATACTTCCAAAAGTTCTGGCATCATAACCTGGGTCTAAACCTAATGACGCATTGTCTGACACATAGAATTCTGAATGGTAAACATCAGAACCATTTGTAAGATTCAATTTAAAGTAAGAAATATTATCATTTCTACCTGCAATAAAATCATCCGAATTACCTGTTGTTCTCATTGCAGGTGTAAAACTAATGTTTCCTCCTCCTGCAACAGAAGCTACTAAAAACCCTTGTCCTGGCGTTATTATAGCATTAGGATTTAAGTCTGAATACGCTTGATTCCAAATCATCCAACCATCAGAAGCATCACCGTCATAACCATATATGCCAACACTTGGTGTAGCCAATTGCGAGCTATTAGCCAATAAGAAATCTGCTAAAGTGATATACGATGGATATGGGTTACCTACTAAGTTCCATTCAGGATAGGTTGGTCCAGATACAACTACTGGCACATTGATATTTCCTGTGTTTACAGTCCCAGAAAATTCAAATGTAGAATTATCCGTTGAAGCTGCCCTATATCCTGTACCAGGATCTAATGTTGCTGTTTCGGTATTAGCATATAACAGATACGTATTTGTTGTTTTATCAAACGGACCAAATAAATATTGTGTTCCGCCTCCATTGCTAACAATATTACTATTGTTACCTGCAAACATATTAAATGCTTGACCAGAAACCGGTGGAGCAATTAAATCATTTGCATCTTCCTCGCCTACAGCTGCGGTATTATTGGCATGTCTAAAATATCTTACATTGCCTGTAACTGTTCCATTAGCTATTAAACTTGAATAATTATCAGATACAGAGTTTAGAGTTAATGTACCATCACTTACAATATTTCCGTTTACAATCATAGAACCTGTTGCATCCACCACAGCTTCTGCTCCTGTCCTAATAGTAATATCGTTTAGTTCTACATCAGTTGTTATAATGGCTGTTCCATCTAAAACAAGAGCGTTTTCGGCACCTGTGGTATTATCAGGAGCGTAAGGTGTCCAAGCACCATTGGTGTATAATAAGCCATCAAAACCAATATTTACAGTATAATCTTCTACCTCTCCATAATCAAAAGATTCGCAAGATGTTGGAATACCATCATACTTCATAGACACACGCATTCTGGTTGGTCCAAACAATGCGTCTGTAGGAATAGTGATATTACCTGAAACAGGATTGTCTTGAGATGGAGCTTGCGTAAATACTTGTTCTCCTGTATCATTAAAATCCCCATCTTGATTAAAATCTATCCAAACAGCATAGCCTTCGTTATAAATAGTTCCTGTCCAAAGAGGAGTAATAGAAATAGGGTATGTGTTTTCTATATCTAAATCAATGTTCACACCAGTAAAATCTGAATAACCAGTACTTGTTGAACCAGCTCCTGAATTATTACTTACTCCGTTTAAAGTAACATTTGAAATATATTCATCTGTGGTACTATTACCGTTAGAATCACAATAAATTAATACCTGAGGACCAATCCTAAATTGATCTACAGCAATGTCACTTGCAGAACCTCCTCCTGTTACGCCTGTAAATCTGAATTTAACTGTTTGCTCATCATAACCAGAAAGATCTACCTGAACAAAGTTCCATTGGTTTCCTTGATTTCCACTTTGAGCAAATAGTGATGTCCAATTAGAACCATCATCATTAGTAATTTCAAGCGTTAAAGTACCTGTATCAACACCATACATATGATTATAGAATGATACAAAAGGGCTATTTGCTAGACTTAAATCAAAACAAGGGCTCACCAATATTGCTGTAGCATTAGAGCCTAAGCCACCATTAGATGCTTCAGTGTAGAAATAGCTCCCATTACCTGTAATATCATCTGATGGTCCTGTACCACTAGTTGGTGTTCCGTTACTATCAAGCAGCCAATCACCATCATCACCTGTAGCTTGTGTCCAATCACCAAGACCTGAATCATACGTTTCTATGTAGGGAAATGTATTTACAAGTGTTCCTGAACAAGGTGGTGGCGCAGAAGTAGAAAATAATAAAGTACTGGAGTATGATGAGTTTGATGAAGTACAAACACTTCTCACTTCTAATTCATAATCCGTTGAAGAGTTTAAACCATTTAAAGCATAATTGTTAGTCGCTAAACCAGTAATATTATTATAATTGGTAGAGCCCAGCTCTCTATACCTTAAGTCAAAAATTGCACTTGTATTTGCATCCCAATCAATTGTTGCACTACTGTAACTAATATTTGAAGCCGTTAATCCTGTTGGTATATTGGTAACACAAGGAATTGAACCAGCAATCGAAAAATTAGTGTTAGAAATATCAAAGAATATATGATTAGAGCCTCTAACCATTATTCGGTTATTTGTTCCCGCTAAATTTGGTACCACTATATCGTGCGAACCATCATTAGTAACACCAGTAGCCAATGTTATTGGATACGTGTCTCCTCCGTCTGTAGATAAAAAGATATCTACGTTTGCAGCATTTACACCATTACCTGTCGTACCTGCAACATCCCAAGTTACGGTTTGAGTCGTTCCTGCATTCCACGTTACATTGGTATTGGGTGAATTAACAACAAAAGGACCTGCGCTACTATTTACAGAAACAACCATGTCATCACTATTATTCGATCCTCCACCTGCAACATTATCCCTAACTGTTAATCTGAAGTTTAATGTTCTTGCCACATTCGGCACAGCTTCCCACTGCCAAGATGTAGCGCCAGTTTTTATAGTTTCCATCCTTGGAAAATAACGATGAGTATCGATTGAAGGGTCAAAAGATCTGAAAGCCACACCTGTTGTTGCTGTTGTACTAGGATAAGTAGTTGATGCATTATTTTCATCAAATTGTTCCCAGCAATACGTTAATACATCACCAGAGTCTGCATCTGTTGCAGATCCCTCTAAAACAAAAGGTGTTCCTCGCGGAATCGTATAACTAGCACCTGCGTTTACCACTGGCACAGAATTACCTGTATTTGTATTTGTTTGACAACTTGTTGACTTTACATAGTTTGTTACTTGCTCAATAGAAGCTGCATGAAAATAAGGATCACTATTACTTTGTACATCTGTTGCTCCTGTAATACCTGCATAACCCATTATAGTTGAACCACTACCAGGTTCCATTTGTACATTTGTACCTTCATTACCATTAAATGTCCATGTATGGTTGGCACCAAACTGGTGACCTAGCTCGTGTGCAACATAATCCACATCAAAAGGATCGCCTTCTGGAACTGTGTGTGAAGTCCATCCACTTCCTTTTGACCCGTTAACACAAACACAACCTATACAACCAGCATTTCCATTGTTCTGAAGGTTTGCAAATAAATGGCCTACATCATAATTGGCTTCACCTATAACACTTGTTAGTGTACTTTGTAACTGAGAATTATAATTTGTTGTTGTATTACCATATGGATCGCTTCCAGTATTAGTATAAATCACATCATCCGTGTTGGCAATTAATACCATTGTTACATTAAAATCTACTTCATAAATGCCATTAACTCGGGTCATCGTAGTATTTATGGCTGCAAGCGCTTGGGCTTTTGTACCTCCATGATATTGTGTGTATTCACCAGTCGCTGATACTGCCAAACGATATGTTCTTAAAATAGAATCATCTGCGTTTTTCATCATAAAATCTGATGTGACTATACGGTTTATTTGTTCAGATACTTCACATTCAAAATCATCATTGTAATTAATCCTGTCTTCTCTATTGAAAACAATATAAGTATCAGAATTTTTCTCTAGAGGCTCAATAAACGTATTTCCCTTTGGAGATAAAATCATTCCATTGAAGCCTTCTGGAGAAATGCTAAATCTTAAAACCGATGATGCATCATCAACTCCCTGACCTACATAAGACCTAATCTCAGGAAAACGTTCCTGTAAATCTGGGTGCATAATAGACGCTTCCTTTATTGAAAAACCCTCTAACTTTCCCTCTGAATTTGGGAAGGATAAAATTGTGTTTGAACTTACCGAAAATTGATTTCGTTGGGCAACACCTGTTAAAGATTGCCTTAAAGCATCCGCATTTAAACCGAAAGTGTGATACGTTTTTAAGGTTTGGTGGCTTTCTTTTAGAATCTTATTGGCGCTTGTTCTTTGTTTTTGCCATAATACGCTATCCTGAGACCACATGATGGTCGACATCACCAATGTGATGACCAATAACTTAATTTTCATAATATCTTAAGAATTAATATTCATTTTTACTACACAAACATCTATTCTATATGAAAATAACCAGAAAGTTTTTGCAAAATTACTTACCAATTAATCTAATAATCATGCATTTAACACATTATTGATAAAAGAAACAAAGAAAGTAAGGGTTAAAACTAAGGTAATTTTATTCATTCGCTTTGAGGCTATAAAGGGATATTTGTAATGGCTAATATATTATAATTTTTTTCAAAAAAACAGATAAAGCGCATAAAAATTCGATAAAACGTAATTTAACGAAGTAAATTTTAAAGCTTTTTACAACCCATAAAATTAGGCTCTCAATAGCTTTTGGTGTAAATAAATTTTCCGAACCCTTTTGGTTTTCCATTTTGCTTATTTTTACATAATGATTAAGCAAAATTTACTTAAAGTTACTAATCTCTCTATTTCATTGTCTAATAATGGAGAAGAGAAGAAACTTATTAATTCTATATCATTCCATATAAATTCGAACGAAATCCTAGCTGTGGTTGGAGAATCTGGTTCAGGAAAATCAATTTCTTCCCTATGTTTAATGGGATTACTACCTAAAGCAGTTTTAAAAACAACTTCAGGTTCAATTTTTTTTAAAAACCAAGATTTAACTAAAATTTCAGAAACGGAGTTCCAAAACATCCGAGGAAAAAAAATTGCCATGATATTCCAAGAACCTATGAGTTCTTTAAACCCTTCTATGCGGTGTGGCAAACAGGTTGAAGAGATTTTGAAACAACACACTAACTTATCAAGATTTGAAATTAAAGATGAAATTCTTTCACTTTTTGAAAAGGTAAAACTGCCCAATCCTAAAAGAATTTACAAATCTTATCCGCATGAAATATCAGGAGGACAAAAGCAACGCGTTATGATTGCCATGGCTATAGCTTGTAAACCTGAAATTCTTATTGCCGATGAACCTACAACAGCTCTAGATGTTACCGTACAAAAAGAGATTTTATTACTTCTTAAAGAGATACAAAAAGAGACCAAAATGAGTATTTTATTTATATCTCATGATTTATCTCTGGTTTCTGAACTTGCAGATAGAGTAATGGTTATGTATAAAGGTGAGATTGTTGAGCAAGGTATTACTACTTCTATTTTTAACCAACCTGAACACAGTTACACTAAGGCTCTTATTAATGCTAGACCTTCTACGGATTACAGACTCAAAAAACTACCAACGATTTCCGATTTTATGGAAGGAGACATTAATCAAAGTATTATTTCTGAAGACCATAGAATTGCACATCATAAAAGACTATACGGTCAGGATCCTTTACTTGAAGTTATTGATGTTGAAAAGGTATACCTCTCCAAAAAAGGGTTGTTTTCAAAAGATATAGAATTTAAAGCTGTTGATGGAGTTAGTTTTAAGGTGTATCCTGGAGAGACCATTGGTTTGGTTGGTGAGTCTGGTTGTGGTAAATCTACTTTAGGCAATGCTATTCTTCAGTTAGATAAAGTGACTTCTGGTATAATTAAGTATAGAGGACAGAATATTACCAATTTGAGCAAAGCTGAACTCAGAGAACTAAGAAAAGATATTCAAATTATATTTCAAGATCCTTTTGCTTCACTTAATCCAAGGATGACTGTTGGCAATGCTATAATGGAGCCCATGAAGGTGCATAACATTGGTAATTCTTTTGAAGACAGGAAAGAAAGGGTTTTAGATATCTTAACCAAAGTAGGACTAGAAGCGTCTAGTTTTTATAAATATCCTCATGAGTTTTCTGGTGGTCAGCGTCAACGTGTTGGTATTGCAAGAACCATTGCGCTACAACCTCAACTTATTGTCTGCGACGAATCGGTTTCTGCCTTAGATATTTCCGTACAAGCACAAGTCCTTAATCTATTGAATGAATTAAAATCTCAATTTGGATTTACCTATATTTTTATCTCTCACGATTTAGCTGTTGTTAAATACATGGCAGATCAGTTACTGGTAATGAATAAAGGTAAAATTGAAGAAATTGGAGATGCAGACAAAATTTATGCTTCTCCAGAGAAGGAATACACTAAAAAATTAATTCATGCTATCCCAAAGGGGTTATAGCATGAATATTTTTTTAGTTAACTTTAAAACACCTGAAATTACTCGCATCGTGTTTTTTAAATTCGAAAACATTACGTTTTCATTTAAAGTAGGTTCTGGTAGATTTGATTTGGTTTTCATAAGCTTTAGTTTATGCTAGATTTGGGGCAAAATCTGTAAATTAAGTTTATGGTAAATTCAGGTTAATTTAGTTATTGATTTGGGACTGCTAATATCTAATTATTTTTCAATTTACCTGTTTAAATGCATTATAAATCGATGAAATGCATTTATTTTTAACATTTGTAATGTGTTTCGCCTATTTTTCTTACAAAAAAGCCACATTTTAAATATGTGGCTAAATATAAGTTTGTAGAATAAATTACTATATCTCCATCTCTGGTATTTCTCCTTCAATAATTAAGTGACCTTCTGTAGCATTTTTTATGTCTTCTACCGAAACACCTGGAGCACGTTCTAATAATTTAAAACCTTTTGGTGTCACCTCTATTACAGCTAAGTTTGTAACTATTCGCTTTACACACCCTACACCTGTTAATGGTAACGTACAAGATTTTAAAAGTTTTGATTCACCTGCTCTGTTCGTATGCATCATGGCTACAATAATATTTTCGGCACTTGCCACCAAATCCATCGCACCACCCATTCCTTTTACCATTTTTCCAGGTATTTTCCAATTGGCAATATCTCCATTTTCTGCAACTTCCATGGCTCCAAGTATGGTCAAATCTACATGCTGACCTCTAATCATAGAGAAACTCATTGCGGAGTCAAAGAATGAAGCTCCTGGTAATGTGGTAATGGTTTGTTTTCCTGCATTAATCACGTCTGCATCTTCTTCACCTTCAAAAGGAAATGGTCCCATACCAAGGACACCATTTTCACTTTGAAATTCTACTTCTATATCGTCTCTTACAAAATTAGCAACTAAGGTTGGTATACCAATACCAAGGTTAACATAGTAACCGTCCTTAACTTCTTTTGCAATACGTTTTGCTATTCCGTTTTTATCTAACATAACTAACTTCTTTGTCTTACGGTTCGTTGCTCTATTCTCTTTTCGTAGTGTGGTCCTTGGAATATTCTTTGTACAAATATGCCTGGAATATGTATCTGATTTGGGTCTAACTCACCAACAGGAACAAGTTCTTCAACCTCAGCCACAGTGATGTTGGCTGCTCCACACATATTTGGATTAAAATTGCGGGCTGTGCCTTTAAAAACTAAATTACCTGCAGCATCACCTTTCCATGCTTTAATAAACCCAAAATCGGCTTTAAAAGCATGCTCTAGCACATACATTTTACCGTTAAACTCTCTAGTTTCTTTACCTTCTGCGACTTCGGTACCATAACCTGCAGGAGTGTAAAATGCAGGGAATCCAGCTTGTGCAGCTCTAGCGCGTTCTGCTAAAGTACCTTGAGGAATTAACTCTACTTCGAGTTCTCCTGAGAGCATTTGGCGTTCAAATTCGTCATTCTCGCCAACGTATGACGATATCATTTTTTTGATTTGCTTTTGTTGAAGTAATAAGCCTAGACCAAAATCGTCTACTCCTGCATTATTAGAAATACAGGTTAAGCCTTTTACATTTAACTTTACCAATTCAGCTATGGCATTTTCAGGAATACCCGATAAGCCAAAGCCACCAAACATAAAGGTCATATTATCCTTTACACCTTGTAAAGCTTCAGTAACATTAGCTACTTTTTTATTAATCATAATTGTATTTTTTTCCTTTTGGAAAAATACAAAACAATGCTATAAATTAATAGTTTCTGGTCAAATAAATAAGGGTGTGACTATAGATTGTTTTTAGAAATCTATTTCAATTTCATCGTCATCACTAGTATTGGTTTCATTACCTAAATCTCCCTCATCTTTTGCGGTACAATCTATGTTGATGGACAATTCTGAAGGTTTTTCAAATTCGTCTTTAGATACATTGAGTGTTTTATCTGCGTAGCAGGCTTTCATATACAATCCCCAAATTGGTAACGCCATAGACGCTCCCTGTCCGTAAGCAATACTTTTGAAATGTGCAGCTCTATCCTCTGCTCCAACCCAAACACCTGTTACCAGATTTGGTACCATACCCATAAACCAACCGTCACTTTGGTTTTGTGTAGTTCCTGTTTTTCCTGCGATTGGATTTGTTAATTCATAAGGATAACCTGTAATTATTTCTCTGTAGACAGCATTCCATTTATCAAAACCTGCGTGTCTCAATCTTCGTCCAGAACCCGCTTGTGTTACACCTTCCATAAGATTTACAGTAACGTAAGCCACCTCTTCACTCAACACATCTTTACTTTCTGGTGCTACTTGATAAAGTACTGTACCGTTTTTGTCTTCTATACGTGTAACCATTACTGGTGTATTATAAACACCTTTATTAGCAAAAGTTGAATACGCTGCCACCATTTCGTATACACTAATATCTGGTGTGCCTAATGCTATTGCTGGTACTGGCAAAATATCTTGTTCTACACCTAATTTCTTAGCCATTTCTACTACTGGTTGTGGACCAATTTCATTCATTAACCGTGCTGTAATCGTATTGGTAGAACTTGCCAAAGCATCTTTTAAGGTTTGCTTACCTGAGTAATTCCCATCGGAGTTTTTAGTCGTCCATGGTTCTGGATTTCCAAATTTATTAGCTTCAATAGTAATAGGAGTTCTTGGAAACGAATCACAAGGCGAAACCTGTAACTGATCTATGGCTGTAGCATACACAAAAGGCTTAAAAGTAGAACCTACTTGTCGTTTTCCTTGCTTAACCATATCGTACTTAAAGTGCTTGTAGTTCATACCACCAACCCAAGCTTTTACATGGCCATTAGAAGGATCCATGGACATCATACCTGTACGCAAAAAAGATTTGTAATAACGCATAGAGTCTATTGGCTTCATTACAGTATCTACTTCACCTGGCTTACCATCTATCCATTTAAAAACAGTCATTTCAACAGGCTTGTGAAAGGATGCTTCAATTTCTTTATCTGACTTACCTTGTTCTTTAAGAATTCTCCAACGCTCACCTCTTCGCATTCCTGCTTTGAGTAAATTATTAACTTCAGATTTTGATAATTCTAAAAATGGGGCTGTAGGATTTCTAAGAGGAGTATTTTGGTTATCAAACTCTGCTTGCAATCTAGGCATATGCAAAGCAATGGCATCTTCTGCGTGCTTTTGCATGCGCGAGTCAATTGTAACATATACTTTTAACCCATCACTATATAAGTCGTATTTAGAGCCATCTGGTTTTCTATTACTCTCGTCATTCGCCCAATCTTTCATAAAAGCTCTAAGGTATTCTCTAAAATATGTCGCTATACCTTGACTATGGGTTTCTGGTGTGTAATTAAGATCTAGTTCTGTAGCTTGTAATGAGTCTTTAACCTCTTCAGTTATGTAACCGTACTTATGCATTTGAGCCAAAACTACATTACGTCTATTTTTTACACCAACAGGATTTCTTCTAGGATTGTATAATGAAGAATTTTTGAACATCCCAACCAACATGGCCGATTCTTTAAGCTCTAAATCCTTTGGTTCTTTACCAAAATAAATTCTGGATGCCGAACGAATACCATCTCCATTGTTTCCAAAATCATAGATATTGAAGTACATAGCCATGATCTCTTCCTTGGTATATTGTCTTTCTAATCTGGTTGCAATAACCCATTCTTTAGCTTTTTGGATAATTCTTTTAACAATATTTCCTGAGGCCTGTTTGGTAAATAACAGTTTTGCTAACTGTTGTGTAATAGTACTAGCTCCACCTTTACCTCCAAGATAAACAGCTGCCCTCAGTGTGCCTCTCCCATCTATACCAGAGTGGTCGTAATACCTTGCGTCTTCCGTAGCGACTAAAGCATCAACCAAATTCTTTGGTAAATCTTCGTAACCAACAGGAGTTCTGTTATCATTAAAATAAAACTTACCTAATGTTACACCATCTGAAGAAATGATTTCTGTTGCTAAATTAGTTTCAGGATTTTCTAATTTGGTGTGGTCTGGCATTTCTCCCAAAAATCCCCAAGATGCAAAAAGAAATAACAACACTACAGCAAGTATTCCAGCTGTAAATAGTATCCAAAACCATCTTATATATTTTGAAAAATCTACTGTTTGTGTTTTAGATTTTGTTGTCTTCTTTTTTGCCATAACACCTAATTTTGAGCTGGTTCTACTCTAAAACCTATATCTGTAATTCCTTCTAAATTTTCAACACCATTAACCTCTCCATTTTTTCGCATAGCATGTTGAATATTTACGCTATAATCTCCGTTTTCTGTAAACTTAAAGGGAGATTTATAACCTCTATACCAAAGCTTATTTTCTTTAATATCTGTAAATCCTGAACCTAAAAGTTCACCATTTTTTGCAGCCATTTTATACTCTAAAGTATCTGTCACAGCTTTACCATTTGGATAATTTAACTCTACGATGAGAAACAAATTGCTATATGCATAGTCGTTATTGTTTCTTAGATTAACGTAGAGATTATAATTATTTATGGTATCTGGCGCTTTAAAATTAAAGGTAGCTATTGAATCCTTATGCCACTTATCTGGAACAGATTTATACTCATCGTACTCTGCTTTAGAGTCGCAACTTGTAACCAAAAACAAACTTACAAGTGCTATTAGTAACCCATTAGTTCTTCTTTGCATTTTGCTTTTGATTGCGATTTTTGTTACGGTTTTTGTTTCTGTTCCTATTCTTGTTACGTTTCTTTTTGGGTTTTGGATTATCGAAGCGTGTTAAACTATCTTGCCCTACAACGTTTTCAAACTCTGCTTTAGTATCCTGTATGTGTTCTGCTGCGTACTCTTCAAGGCTTGCTACTTTTTCTTTTTTCTTGTTTTTTGCAATAATCTCATTGGCTTGTTCTGTAGTAATAACGTGCCAATTCATCCATTCCCCTTCGTAAGCATACCACATAAGCCCTTTAAAAATATCTGTCTTTTGGCAAACTGCAGTGCCTTTTTCGGTATAAAGTTTTGTGTCATTTTTTGGAAACGCTTTTAAAGCATCTAAATAAGCATCTAACTCGTAATTAAGACAACATTTTAGCTTTCCACACTGTCCTGCCAACTTCAAAGGGTTTAATGATAATTGTTGATATCTAGCCGCTGAAGTACTAACAGATCTAAAATCGGTTAGCCATGTAGAACAACACAATTCTCTTCCGCAAGAGCCTATTCCTCCAAGTCTTGCTGCTTCTTGTCTAAAACCGACCTGTCGCATTTCAATCCTAGTTTTAAACTCTCTAGCAAAAACTTTTATTAGTTCTCTAAAATCCACACGTTCTTCAGCTGTATAATAAAACGTAGCCTTACTTCCATCACCTTGAAACTCAATGTCAGAGATTTTCATTTTAAGATTAAGGTCTATAGCAAATTGACGTGCTTTAACCTTCATTGGTTCTTCTTTATCTCTAGCGCTAGACCAAATGTCTATATCTTTCTGGGAAGCTTTACGGTAAATTTTTAAAACATTCTCTGAGTCTTCAATATCAATTTTTTTTCGCTTCATCTGTACACGTACCAGTTCTCCCGTTAAGGTAACCATACCTATATCGTGACCAGATTTTGCTTGAGTAGCAACAATGTCGCCAATACTCAAAGTAAGGTTTTCAGAATTTTTATAATATTGTTTTCTTCCGTTTTTAAAACGCACCTCTACACCTATAAAAGGTTCTTGTCCGTTTGGAAGCGACATATTTGCCAACCAGTCAAAAACAGTGAGTTTATTGCAGCTATCTGTACCGCAAGTCCCATTGTTTTTGCATCCTTTTGGCTGACCGTCTTTACCAGTTGCGCAACTGTTACAAGCCATATAGAATTATATATTGAATTTAAGCTACTTAAGCCTAAATAAAGGATTCATAAAATTATTAATGAGTAAAGATACTATTATTTTAGTATTAGTTTGAAACAACCTGTTAGATGAATTTTATTATCTAGATATGTTTAACCGTAATAATATTCACAGGACAGGCTTTTGAAGCATTTTGACTTGGTTCTAAAATCTCATAATCTTTAGATTTTAGTGTGTAAAATCCTTTCTTCTCTTCTGCATGTAGCAACACAGATTTCCCATCTTTTTTAGACATTTGAAATTGCTGTGGTGCCAACTCCACACAGTAATTACAACCAATACACTTATTACGCTGTAAGGTAACAACAACCATTAGGCTTCAACTTTATTTTCCACAATTTTGTACAATTTGTCTGATGGTCTTACCCTAAAATCTAATGGAATGGTTATAGCATCTCCTTTAGTGCCTTTTTCTTGTGGCTTGTCATTGACCAGCATTTCTTTCAATTCAAATTCTTTAGCTCCAGTTGTAGGTCCTGTAATTAAAATTGTATCACCAAGCGACACATCATAAGCCTCAATCTTAAACTCTCCGATTTTAGCCTTTGGAAAATAATGTACTCCTTTACCTATATAAACTTTCTTTTGGGTAGCGTGACTGCCTGAGCCTTTGCTCCATTCACCTAACTTCTGCCCTAAGTAATAGCCACTCCAAAAACCTCTGTTGTATACTTTTTCTAACTCTTGCATCCATGAGATAACTTGTTCTTTAGAGTATGTGTCGTTTTCTAAACTGTCTATAGCCTCTCTATAGCATTTAATTACTTTAGCTACATATTCTGGTGCTCTGCCTCTTCCTTCAATTTTTAAAACCTTAATTCCTGCATCTGCTACCTGATCTAAAAAATCTATGGTGCATAAATCTTTTGGTGACATTATATACTCATTGTCCAACTCCATTTCTATACCTGTTTCCTGATCTACAACCGTGTACTTTTTTCTACAGTTTTGCTTGCACGCACCTCTATTTGCAGAAGAATTATACGCATGCAAACTCATATAACATTTACCAGAAACTGCCATACAAAGTGCTCCGTGACCAAAAATTTCGATCTCTACCAATCTACCCGAAGGCCCTTTAATTTGTTCTTTCTCTATTTGCTCAGTAATGTGTTTTACTTGACGTAAACTCAACTCTCTACTTAAAACCATGGTGTCGGCAAACATAGCATAGAACTTTACGGTCTCAAGATTAGTTATGTTTATTTGAGTTGAGATGTGTACTTCCATATCAAACTCTCTGGCTATAGCAATAACCGCCTGATCCATAGCTATAACTGCCGTAATACCTGCTTCCTTCGCTCGTTTTACCAACGTTTTTACGATAGACAAATCATGATCGTAAATAATAGTATTTAGCGTTAAATAGGTTCTTACATTTTTTGCTTTACATCGACGAGTAATTTCTTCCAAATCATCTAAGGTGAAATTTATTGAAGCTCTGGCACGCATATTTAGCTGCTCTACTCCAAAATACACAGAATCGGCACCATTGTCTAAGGCTGCCTGAAGGGATTCAAAATTTCCTGCAGGTGCCATAAGTTCTATCTTTTGCATCTCGTTGAACTTTGTTTTTTTAGTTAAATTCTATTTCGTAATTGAGTTTATTGGACAGTGATTTGAGCTCAGACTTAGTTTTAAAAACATTAGATAATAATAATTTGCTCCAACCAATTTTTTTAGAAAAATCATTAAAAGATTCTTCTCTCCAATTAAAACCTTCTTTCCAAAATTTATTTGGTGAGACATAGCAAAATGTATAATCGAAAACAAAACTAGAATCATTCCCTCCTTTTAATATAGATAAACTCTCTGGCGCCATTAAGGTAATATGATGCCTAGAACACTCTTGCCTAACCTTTTTAATGAGGCTTAAATAATCATCTTCTAACGAAGAGACATCAAAATCATTATACTCTGTGTTTCCTATCTTTTGAATTGGTCTTAATTGAAGGATATCAAAACTTTCACCATTAAAATGTTTAAAGAAATCTTTGAGTTCATAAAAGTTGTCTTTGTTGAACGTGTAGTTTATTCTTACTTTAAAATCGTAGTTTTTTTTAAGTTCTACAAAGGCATTTAAGGCATTTTGAAACTTCTCGTAACTGGCTTTTTTCATGAAGCTTTCATAACTCTCTTTGGTTACTCCATGAAGCGAAATAGTGAACTCATTAAGGCCTGCTTTTAAAAGTGGCTCAATGGTTTCCTTGGTGAGTAAATTTGCATTTGTGGTTATAGAAATATAAGGCACTTTGTTTTGTTTGCCCAATTCTACAATTCTCACCAGATTTTTATACAATGTTGGCTCAGTACCACAACCTATTTGCAATTTTAACGCACGATTAAAAATCGTTTTTGCAACACGTTCTAAATCGTCTTCTTTAAACTGTCCTTTTAGTGTTTTTACATAATCTGCATCGGTAAAATAACACATTTTACAACGCAGGTTACAAGCTAATACAGGATCTAAATTCACCGCTAAATAGCGTTTGTTGAATTTATGTAGCAAATAAAGCCCTAGAAACTTAATTCTATGGCTTTTAATTTTTCTATTGATTTGTAATAGCTTGTAAATATTCATTTATTGGGTTTTATTACCTTGGGTTTCAAAAATGTTACGCAAGTCTTTTTTGTAAGGGAGGTGGTCTGCTCTTCCCTTTTTAAAGATGTCGTTACTGTTTCCTTGCCCTTTGCGCAACTCTTTTTGTTCTTCGTAAGGTAATTTTATGATGTCTTGACAGTGCGTAGAACAGCAATTTTCCATTTTTTCTTTACACTCATCACATTGAATAAATAACAAATGACATGCTTCGTTTGCACAATTAGTATGTGTATCTGCTGGTTTACCACATTGATGGCAACTCGCAATAACATCATCACTAATACGCTCTGATCGTCTTTGATCAAAGACAAAGTTCTTTCCTATAAACTTGTTTTCTAGACCTTCATTTTCAACCTGTCTGGTGTAATTTATGATGCCTCCTTCGAGCTGAAAAACGTTTTTAAATCCTTTGTGTTTGTAATAAGCACTGGCTTTTTCGCAACGAATACCACCCGTACAATACATCACCAGTTTTTTATCCTCTTTATGTTCTCTTAAATCTTCTTCAATTAAATCTAAAGATTCTCTAAAGGTGTCAACATCTGGAGTAATGGCATTTTTAAAATGGCCAATCTCACTTTCGTAATGATTTCGCATATCTACCAAAACTGTGTCTGGATCTTCAATAAGCGCATTAAACTGTTCGGCATCAACATGAACACCTTTATTAGTTACATCAAAGGTATTGTCGTTAAGACCATCTGCAACAATTTTATGACGCACTTTTACTTTTAATTTTAAAAAGGCAAAATTGTCATGCTCTATGGCAATGTTTAATCTTACATTTTCTAAAAACGTAATAGTGTCTAAATGATTTTTGAAGGCTTCAAAATTTTCTGCCGGAACGGATAGTTGGGCATTAATACCTTCTTGGGCTACATAAATTCTACCCAAAACATCTAAGGCATCCCATGCCAAAAACATGTGATTTCTAAATATCTGAGTATTGCCAATTTTGGCGTACTTATAGAAAGAGATCGTTAAGCGCTCTTTTCCCGCTTTTTCGATAAGTTCTGCTCTTTCTTTAGCACTTAAGTTATTGTACAGTTGCATGCTATACTAATTTTTAAGGTTAAAGAATTAAAGTACATCGTCGCTAAAGCTTAGATGTATAAAGATGCAAAGGTATTATTTTTAGCTAAGTAGCATTAAAAAAGCACCTTGAATTTATCAAAGTGCTTTACTAACTAAAATTATTATGAAAAAATATTTTGCTTTAGAACTAGGCTGCTGACCCTATCAACAGCCTTGCTTCTAAATACCTTAAGATTCAATTGTGAACCGTTAGAGAAATTTTCGGCCAAACTCTAACTTTTCAATAAGATAATCATAGCAATTTTTTCCATTTTCATTAAGTAGATGCAAAAAGTATAAAATGGTTGCGTCGTAAAATTGAAAAAATTAAAATAAGTGGTATTTTTGATATCAATTTAATTTAGAACATAGAAAGAAATGAGTAGTGAAAAAGATGCAAAGTTAAAAGCGTTAAAATTAACTTTAGACAAGTTAGATAAAGCCTACGGAAAAGGAACCGTAATGAAAATGAGCGATCAGGCCATAGTAGATGTAGATGCAATTTCATCTGGTTCTTTAGGGTTAGACATTGCTTTAGGAGTTGGTGGTTACCCAAGAGGAAGGGTAATTGAAATATATGGTCCTGAATCTTCAGGTAAAACAACATTAACGCTACATGCTATTGCCGAAGCTCAGAAAGCTGGTGGTATTGCTGCATTTATTGATGCTGAACATGCTTTTGACCGTTTTTATGCAGAAAAACTTGGTGTTGATTTAGAAAATCTAATCATCTCTCAACCAGATAATGGTGAGCAAGCCTTAGAAATTGCAGATAATTTGGTTAGATCTGGAGCTATTGACATCGTTGTAGTTGATTCTGTTGCAGCTTTAACACCAAAGAGTGAAATTGAAGGAGAAATGGGAGACTCTAAAATGGGCTTGCATGCACGTTTAATGTCTCAGGCTTTGAGAAAACTTACCGCTTCAATCAGCAAAACCAATTGCACCATGATATTCATTAACCAATTACGTGAAAAAATTGGTGTAATGTTTGGAAATCCAGAAACCACTACTGGTGGTAATGCTTTAAAATTCTATGCATCTGTTCGTTTAGACATAAGACGTTCAACTCAAATTAAAGACAGTAATGGAGATGTAATGGGTAATAAGACCAGAGTTAAGGTTGTAAAAAACAAAGTTGCACCACCTTTTAGAACTGCCGAATTTGATATTATGTATGGTGAAGGAGTTTCTAAGGTAGGAGAAGTTTTAGACTTAGCCGTTGAGCACGATATTGTAAAAAAGAGTGGTTCTTGGTTTAGCTACGAAGACACAAAACTTGGTCAGGGACGAGATGCTGTTAAATCTTTAATTAAAGATAATCCTGATTTAATGGACGAATTAGAAGAAAAAGTTCGAGCCATAATCAATGATAATCAATAAATTATAAAAAAATCCTGCTAAAAACAGGATTTTTTTGTTTTTAGACGCAACCCTTTTGAACTTTCTGCATCTATAGAGTGGAATTAATTATTATGAAGTGATGAAAAAGTATGTTTTTTTACTTCTTACGTTTGTGGGATTATTAGTATCGTGCAGTGTAGAGAATCGAGACCCTTTGATGCATACAGAATTTATGCCTATTACGAGTGTTGAGGTACCAGAATATTTTGTTCAAGGTCAAACTTATGAGATTAATATGTCTTATATTAAGCCTAGCTCTTGCTATGTTTTTAACAATATCATATTTGATATTGAAGGCCATGAAAGAACTGTAGCTGTTCTTAACACGGTTTACGAAGACTCAAACTGTATTCCTGAAGGAGACTCAACTACCGTTAGTTTTGATTTAACAGTTTCTGGAAACGAAGTATATCTGTTCAAATTTTACCAAGGCTCACCAAATGGTGTAGACCAATATCATTTAGTAGAAGTTCCTGTTGTTGATAGTAGAGAGTACAATTCTCAAGCGGTAGAAAACAAATAATTATTAATTAATTCCAATAATAATGTGAGTTTAGAACAACTCATAAAAAAATGTATAAATCAAGATGCTAAAGCTCAGAGCCAATTATACAAGCAATATGCAAGTAAATTATTTTCGCTTTGTCTTAAGTACTCTAAAAACTATGCCGAGGCAGAAGATAATCTGCACGACGCATTTATAACTGTATTTAGTAAAATAGATCAGTATAAAAATAAAGGTTCTTTTGAAGGTTGGTTAAAACGTATAGCAATTAATACATCATTGCAACGCTACAGAGAAAATGTTGGAGTGTTTGATATTGTTAACGAAGGTAATATTGAAGATGTTACAGTAGATATTAATGATGAAGATCTAAATATAGATTTTTTACTAAAAATCATACAAGAGCTACCAGACAGATATCGATTAGTATTCAATCTATATGTTTTGGATGGATATTCTCACGTAGAAATAAGTGAATTGATTAATATTTCTGCAGGAACCTCAAAATCTAATCTAGCAAGAGCTAGAATGATTTTGAAAGAAAAAATAGAAGATTACAAAGCGAGTTTAAATTCGCAATCGTTATAAAATGAACGAAGAAAAAAATATAGACAGACTTTTTCAGGAGAAGTTTAAAGACTTTGAAATAGCTCCTAATGATGCTGTGTGGGATCGTATTAGCGAGAGTCTTCCTAAGAAAAAGAAAAAACGCAGAGTTATTGCTTTGTGGTGGCAGATTGGTGGTGTCGCTGCGGTAATTGCTTTGCTTTTAACTGTTGGTTTGTCTTTATTTGATTCAACTGATGACAATGAGGTGGTACCTACAATTGTAGATACCGAAAAAACAGACGATAGTTCTAAAAAAGACACCGAGTTAAATAATTCTAAGGACAGTAATAATGTCCTAGATAATTCTTCAGATTTAAATGTTGCTGATTCTAACGAAACAGAAACATCTAACCTTAATGAGGATAACAAATCTGCTACAGAACAAAGCGACAAAAGAGAATTAACCTCTTCTAAAGCCAACAAGTCGAATGCTATAGCTAACACGACAAGTAAAGAAAATAAAGTGACTTCTGATTCTCACAAAAGTTTAACGGAATTAAAAAACGAAGACAACAATGGTGCAGTGGCTTTGAGCAATAAAAATTCTGAAAACAAATTAGAAGATGATATCATTAATGATTCTGAAATGAAATCTGTTATAAAGAATGCTGTTGACAATAAAAACTCAGCAGTAACAGATAACACATCATCTAATGATACCAAAGAAGATTCAAATACTGATAGCAATAAAGTATTAGAAAAAGACACTTCGCTGTTAAAAGAAGATACCGAAAAGGAATCTATTTTAGATGCTATTGCAGACAATAACAGCAACAACGAAAATATTGATGAAAAAGAAAAAGAAGATGAACAAAACAGGTGGAGCATTGCACCAAATGTTGCGCCTGTTTATTACAGTTCTCTTGGTCAAGGTTCATCAATAGACCAACAATTTAACAACAACTCTAAGAGTGGTAATATTAATATGAGTTATGGTATTACAGGTTCTTATACCATCTCCAACAAATTAAAAGTTAGAGCAGGTATTAATAGAGTTAACCTTAGCCAAAGCACCTCTAATGTTTTTGCATTAAGTGGTAGCGAATTTGCCTCTAGAAATGCAAATACTGAAGTATCCTCAATGGGCAATATCAGTCCAAGAGATGGATTTGAAAACATCTCATTGATGAGTACAAACATGTTTGATAGAAGTACCACTCCAGAAATTTTCAACTCAAGGTCTTCTGGTAACATCGATCAACGTTTTGGGTTTATTGAGGTTCCTCTAGAATTGGAGTATCGTTTACTAGATAAAAAATTCGGAGTAAATGTTATTGGTGGATTCAGCACCTTCTTTTTAAATCAAAATGAGGTCTATGCAGATATCGACGGTACATCAACATTAATAGGCGAAGCAAACAACATGAACTCAACAAGTTTTAGTGCCAACTTTGGTTTAGGACTTGATTATAGTTTGTCAAAACAATGGAATTTTAATCTTGAACCACAGTTCAAGTATCAAATAAACACATTTAGTAACACATCTGGTAATTATAGACCATTCTTTATTGGTTTGTATACAGGATTAAGTTACAAGTTTTAGGTTTAAGTTAGTTAGGTTAGGTTATTGCAAACAAACATAAAGCAATGATGAATGCAATGATGACAAAAGCTACTCTTGGTTAGGGTGGCTTTTATTTTTTATTTCCCTTTTGGTAAATTCTTATTGAGCTCAGTTAAGATAATTGCTCTTGCTTTTTGGTTTAAAGCCTTAGTATCACCAACCTTTAAATTTTCAGTTTGAAGAAACTTATGAATCTTAGCACGCATTTTTCCTGGTCCACCACTAAAAAACGTATAGGAAAATCGTTTTTTGTTATCATAAAACGTTAATGGCACAACAGGAATCTGATGATTTATAGCCAAACGGAATGCTCCATCTTTAAATTCGTCTAACACAATATGTTCTTCTGGCACACCTCCTTCAGGAAAAATACAGATACTCAACCCTTGCTTTAATCTTCTTTGAGCTCTTAAAAAAACGGCTTGTCTACTCTTTGCACTACTTCTATCCACTAAAATACATGTGCGTTTATAGAAAAATCCGAACAAAGGGATATTCGCCAATTCTTTTTTCCCAACAAATACAAAAGGATTTTTTACGGCTGCCAACATTAACATAATATCTGTCATAGATGTATGGTTAGCAACAAACATGTAGCTTTTCTTAGGATTGGGAACTTCTTCTTTTATAATCCTATAATTAAAACCCATTCCAACAAGAATAAACTTAGCCCAAAACCTTGCTAGCTTAAAAAAGAATGGATACCATTTTTCTCTAGAAATAGATATCAAAAGAACAGGAAACAAGACAATAATTGGCAAAGCCACTAAAATGTAGAACCAAATGCGGTACAAAACCCAAAAAGGATACTTTACTATTGCCATGGCACCAAAACTAAGTATTTAATTCAAATCGCTTCTCATAGTGTTGCTAAAAATTTATCTTTGCTTTCTGATTAAAAATTAAGTTTAATAATAAAGAGATTCCTGCTTTCGCAGGAAGTGAGCATGGCAAGAATATTAACAGGCATACAAAGTACAGGAACACCTCATTTAGGAAATATCTTAGGTGCAATTTTACCAGCAATAGAATTATCTGAGCAAAGCGATAATGAGTCTTATCTATTCATCGCAAATCTGCATACCTTAACTCAGATTAAAAATGCTGAAGAATTAAGACACAATACCTATTCTGTTGCTGCAACATGGTTGGCATTAGGACTAGACACAAAAAAAACAGTGTTTTACAGACAAAGCGATATTCCGCAAGTAACTGAATTAGCTTGGTATCTCAATTGCTTTTTTCCTTATAAACGTATGAAACTAGCGCATGGTTTTAAGGACAAGGCAGATCGTTTAGACGATGTTAACTCTGGTCTGTTTATGTATCCGATGCTTATGGCTGCAGATATTTTGTTGTATGATGCTGAGATTATTCCTGTTGGAAAAGACCAAGTTCAACATATAGAATTTACAAGAGATGTTGCTTCTCGTTTTCATGCCAAAATGGGAGAAGTCTTTGTACTTCCTGAAGAGCGCTTGCAAGAAAACACCATGCTTATTCCTGGTACAGATGGCGAGAAAATGAGCAAAAGTAGAGACAACTTTATCAATATCTTTTTACCAGAAAAACAACTTCGTAAAAAGATTATGACTATTGAAACTGATAGTACTCCTCTTGAAGAACCTAAAGACTGGAAAACTTGTAATTGTTTTGCAATCTACAGCTTGTTAGCTTCTGAAAGTCAAATAGCAGAAATGAAAGCCAATTACGAAGGTGGAAACTATGGTTATGGTCATGCCAAACAAGCACTTTATGAACTTATTCTAGAGCGTTTTGCTGAGCCAAGAGAACGTTATAATTATTACATGAATAACCTTGATGAATTAGATGCCATTTTAGCTAAAGGTGCTAAAAAGGCAAAAGTTGTTGCTGATGATGTATTGAAGCGTGTAAGAGAAAAGGTTGGGTACTAAATAATTTCGAACTGCTTTCCTGGCAAAGGACGTATCACACCTTTTAATTCCATATTGAGTAATATTCCTGCTAATTTATAAGTAGGAATGTTACACTCTAAAGCAATAACATCGAGGATCTCTTTACCGTTTTCTTTTAGATAGTTATATATTACTTTTTCGTCCTCACCTAACTCTACAAAAAGTTGTTTTTGTACAGGAGGTTTTTTCTCATCTTCTAATTGCCAATTTAATATATAAGGAACGTCCAGAGGATTAGATAATAAATGGGCTTTCTGAAATTTTATGAGATTATTACAACCCACACTTTGGCTATCTGTTGTTCTGCCAGGTACAGCAAAAACTTCTCTGTCGTAAGAGTTAGCTATATCTGCTGTAACCAAGCTTCCTCCTTTTTCGGCTGATTCAATAACGATAGTTGCTTCACTAAGACCAGCTATAATGCGATTTCGTTTTAGAAAGTTGTTTCTATCAAAAACATCGGTACTCCAAAAATCGGTGTAAAATCCACCATGGTTTTCTACTTCAGCCACATACTTTTTATGCACTTTAGGATAGATTTGATTTAAGCCATGCGCCAAACAACCAATGGTTTGCAAGTTGTGTTTTATCGCTGCTTTTTGAGCTGTAATATCCGTTCCGTAAGCAAACCCAGAGACAATTATAGGGTTATAAGGCGCTAAAGTTTCCACCAGTTTTTCGCAAAAAGCTATACCGTTTGTTGTTATTTTTCGAGCTCCAACAATGCTGATTATTGGCTTGTTATTTAAATTAATATTTCCCGATTGAAACAATACTATTGGTCCATCAATACAATGTTTTAGTTTTTCAGGATAGGTGTCTTCTGTAAAATAATAGGCTTTGATGTTATTATCTTTAATGAATCGTAATTCATTTTCTGCTTCTTCAAGGTGAATAGTGTCAAAAAGCCCATTTATGGTTATTGTACCAATACCATCAATCTTAAGAAGATTCGTTTTTTTCTCATTTAAAACGGCTTCTGCAGAACCACAATGATTAATTAATTTTTTAGCCGTTGTTGCCCCAATTTTTGGTACGTGTTGAAGCGCTAAAGCATAAATTAAATCTTGTTCTGTCATTTAAAATATTGATTTTCAAATCTACAAGTAACTAAATTTTTCTGATGTTAATAACTAAACTTGCTTAAACTTTTTTCACTTTTAAAAATTTTTAACTTTGTTTCTGTATGCAACTAGAAACTTACATTAGCGACCTTTTATATAGATACGATTGTATTACAGTACCTCAATTAGGTGCTTTTTTAACCAATCGTGTTTCGGCAAGAGTACACGACTCTACACACACGTTTTATCCGCCAAAAAAAGTATTGTCTTTTAATGAGCAATTACAACATAATGATGGATTATTGGCAAATTATATTGCTGAAGTAGAAAAAGTACCTTACGCTACTGCTAACGATAAGATTTCTAAACAAGTAAAAGCTATAAAGTCTTACCTTATTGAAGGTGAAACGATTCAGTTTGAAAACATTGGTGAGCTTGTTTTAAATACAGAAGGGAAAATTGTTTTTAACCCTTCTAGCCACATCAATTACTTAACAGATTCTTTTGGTTTATCGCACTTTACGTCAGCAGACATAAAACGCGAGGTTTACAAAAAAGAAGTTGAAACTATTGAAGAGGCTGCTCCTATTGCCTTAACACCTGAAAAGCGTTCTAACAACAATTGGTTAAAGTATGCTGCGGCTGCTGTAATCGTTTTAGGACTAAGTGGATTTGGAGCATTTAAGTACTACAATAACACCGTTGAAAATCACAACCAATTAGCACAAGAAGAGGCTAATGCACAACTTGATGCAAAAGTACAAGAAGCAACTTTTATCATCAGTAATCCATTGCCTGCCGCTACTTTATCTATTGAAAAGCAAACTGGCAATTACCATATTGTAGCAGGTGCTTTTAGAGTTGAAGCTAATTCTGATAAAAAGGTAAACCAGCTTAGAGAAATGGGTTATAAAGCCCGAAAAATTGGTGAAAATCGTTACGGATTGCACGAAGTGGTTTATGCAAGTTTTGAGACTAGACTCGAAGCACAAAAAGCACTTTACAAAATCCGAAATGAACACAATAAAGACGCTTGGTTACTAATTAAGAAATTAGATTAACCTTTTCTTATCCTTTTATTTACTCAAATCAACATATCTTTGCACAAATTTTAAAAATTTATGCAACCAAGAACCGCATTTCAGTCTAAAACCGTTGTTACAGACCTTGTTTTACCTAGTGAAACCAACCCACTAAATAATCTTTTTGGTGGCGAATTGTTAGCTCGAATGGATAGGGCTGCTAGTATTTCAGCAAGAAGACATTCAAGAAGAGTTGCCGTTACCGCCTCAGTGAATCATGTTGCTTTTAATAGATCCATTCCCTTAGGAAGTGTGGTAACTGTAGAAGCTAAAGTGTCTCGTGCTTTTACGACATCTATGGAGGTGTATTTGGATGTTTGGATTGAAGATAGAGAAACTGGAGAAAGTATTAAAGCCAATGAAGCTATATACACTTTTGTTGCCGTTGATGAGACTGGAAGACCTGTAAGAATTCCTGAATTAGTCCCAGAAACCGAGCTGGAAAAAGAACGTTATGATGCTGCCTTACGACGCAAGCAATTAAGCCTTGTTTTGGCTGGCAAAATGAAGCCTGCGGATGCTACAGAATTGAAAGCACTTTTTGAGTAACTGATTTGCTAATCAGGTAGTAGTCTATTAAACCATATCTAAAATCATTAGTCTTATCATTAACCAAATACATTAATGATGAGATTTTTAGTTTATACCTTATTTTTTGTTTTTACTCTTAGTTTAAGCTCTTGTGCAAGACATGTAGTCGTAACACAACCAGCATCTATAACTATAGTTAAGAAACTACCAAGACAATATAAAGTTGTAAGGGTAAAAGGAAAACGTTATTACTTCTTTAATGGTAAACATTATAGAAAAACAAGAAACGGATATGTTGTTGTGAAAGTTTAATTCTTAGCTAACCAATACTCTGGATTAAGTTTTTGGTCGTTCTTAAACAGCCTAAAATCTAAAAGGCTTTCTCCACTAATTTTACTGGTAAATACCTTGCCAATGACTTGTCCTGTAGATATTTTATCACCTGGTTTTACATAAACTTTAGAAAGGTTATAGTAAATAGTAACATAATTACCGTGACGAACCATAATGCCTGGGTTACCATTTTTTACCACAATAATTCTTGAAACCTCTCCATTAAATACAGCCTTAACATCTGCATCTGTTGTTGTTGCTATTTTAATACCCGAATTGTTAACCTCAACTGTATTATCAGTTAAAGATCTTGTTTTACCAAACTTACCTTTTATAATTCCTCGCTCAACAGGCCAACCCAACCTGCCTTTGTTGGCTTCAAAATTAGATGCTAGTTTCTTAGCTTCAGGTGTTAAAACAAACTTCCCTGTTGAAGTTTTCTTTCCTGCTTTTTCATTAGAGGCGGCAATCGCTTCTCTAATTAATCGATTTATTTCTTTATCTAATCGGTCTGCCTCCTGTTGTTTTTGTTTAATCTGAGAGGCAAACTTTGTCATATCTGCCTTTATGGTAGCCATTAACTTTTCGCGCTCTTCTAATTCCTTTTCAAGTTCTCGTTTAGCAATTCTATTCTCCTTAATTAACTTGTCTTTATCTGCTTTTTGCTTAGATAGCTCTATGTTTAGATTTTGTAATTCTTTTGTTTTTTTCTTTATCAATTCACCTTGCTCCTTTTGGTAATTGGCATATTGTCTAATGTATTGCAGACGCTTGTAGGCTTGCTTAAAATTGTTTGAAGACAATAAAAACATCACTTTACTTTGCTCTGATTTACTCTTGTACGACTTTACAATCATTGCAGCATAATCATCTTTTAACTCTTGTAACTGCGCTCTAAGGCTAGTTATTTCTTGCTGATTTACATTAATCTCTCTGGTGAGTAAATTGGCTTGCTCGTTAGTAATTCTGATGAGGTTTTGTCTACGCTGAACTTTATAGTTTAAGTCCTCAATAAGTGTAATTTCAGATTTTTCTTCTTTCTTTTTACCTAAAAGAAACGCTTGAAACTGTTTTATTTCTTTTAGTATTTGTTGGCGCTGCTCTTCTAGTTTTTTTTGCTTATCACTTTGGGCAACTAAAGTCATTGAGGACAGTAAACATCCTAAAAAGAAAATTATGTAAAATCGTTTATTCATTTAATTTACTTAATAACTATTTCTTTATATCCAGCTGGTATTCTGAATGGAAACCTAACATCTTCGTTTAGTGTTAGCGACTTAAATTCCATTGTTATGGCAACTTCATCTGAGTCTTCAACAGCAATGATTCTAATATCTTTTGGTAAAATCTGCTTTTTAACCTCTTGGTACGATTTATAATCCACCTGAAGAATGCGCTTTTTTAACTGCTGAAATAATTGCAGACTATCCATTTTAAAGTGCGACGGATTAATTAAATAAAACAACTCAAATAGTGCACTTTGGTCTTTAGGTTGAAGCGCATAAGAGTTTTCATTTACCGAAACCGTATGAGGTTCATCCTTTAAATCAAAAATAGCTTGTCCCAACAATATATTTTGCACTTTCATAAAATCTAAATCCACACCTACAAAATCACTTAGCAGTTTATAGTCTCCATCAAAGTATTCGTTATCGAGCTTGTTATAAAAACGTACTTTTTCTGGTGTTATCATCATACGTGCTAAGCCCAGTTTTGCACTTAACCATATCACTTTATCTTTTTCTATTCTAAGATTAAAAGTTGAACCCTGCTCTTTTTGGTTTTGAGTAATATCGATTTTAACCTTCCCTTGAAGAGTTTTAAAATTAGCATCGTTCTTTTGATGTTGTTTTATCACTTGCTTCGCTGATAGTTTATCGCTCGCTTTACCTGCGGCAACAATGCTTTGGGTAGATTTGCAGCTTGTCGCAAAAAGTAGTATTGCAAGGGCAAATACGATTCTAAATATTTGTTGTTTTATATGAATTTGTCTGTTCATTCTGTAAATAGATTCCTGCCTGCGTAGGAATTTTATTGTTGTGCTTTTAAGTCTTTTGCTTTTTTAGCAAACGCTTCAGACTTACTAATATTATTTATGCCTTTGTAAGCTTTACTTAATTCTGAATAAAAATCGGATTCCATTTTTGGATTTTCAATTAAAAAATCCAATCCCATTTCTAAATTATCTATTGCTTTCTTAAAATTACCTTGATTATTGTTAGCTACACCATTGACTAAATACAATAAAGGCTGTGCAGGATACAATTCTAAAGCGGCTTCGCTACCCTCAATTACTGCATTATAATCTTGAAGATCTATTTGCAACAGCAACACATCTTTTATGAGCTTAAAATCATTTGGGTCTTGCTTAAGAGCTTCCTTAAAGTTAGCCAATGCCTTTTCCTTATCTCCTGATTTTAAGTAGTATTGACCCAAATCGCTATAGGTTTTAGCATCCTTATTATCATCTATCAATGCTGTAATATCTACCAAATCTCCTTCGTATTCTGGATTTTCACTAACATAGCCTACAAAATCTTTCAGAACCTTTGCTTTGGCATCTGCATTAATCTCTGGACTAGTTAAAGCTATTTTTACAGAGTTTATAGCATCTTCTACTTTGCCATCTTGCAAATAGAATTTATACAATGCCAAATGCACAAATTTTGAGTCTGGTTTAACCTTCAACAAATTCTGTGCTGCTTTATATGCCTTTTTTCTGTCTCCTGTTTGGCTGTATCTGTAAATGAGTTTAAGGTGGTTTTCTTCGTTGTTTGGGTTATTGGCTACACGTTGTTCCAGATTTTCAATTCGGTCGTCTGCGTTGCCTGTAATGTTGTAAATTTCATTACGCATAGCATCTCTAGCTTCGCTAACACCTAGTTCTTCATCTAATTCGTCCAAAAGGTTGAGTGCTTGCTTATAGCGCTTTTCTCTAATATATAAACTTGCTAAATCCTCTTTGTAATCTGGATGATATTTCACCAACTGTTTTATGGTCTTAATGGCATTATCTATATCATCTTGCTGAAAATACACATCGTACAACTCGTCTAAAAACCACTCGTTGTCTGGTTGCATACTTATGGCTTTTTTAAGATTGTCCTCAGCAGCACCAAAGTTTTTGAGTTTGTTGTAGTTTTTACCGAGCTCAAAATAAATGACTGGTTTTTTTGAATCTAGATTTAAGCATCTGTGAAGGGCTTCAACAGCTCTTTCGTAGTTTTCGATGCCTTTTTGCTTTAAGGCTTCAAAAAAGTGTTCTTGAAATTCGTCTTCAACATTGCCTAAGTCATCATCTGGTCGTTTATTGAAATCGACTTGGGCCATAGCAAAGCTTGGTACTAAGAATAGTACGAGTAGAAGTTTTGTTATGTGTTGTTTTAATTTCATTTTTAGATTCTTCGCTAATGCTCTGAATGACATATTATTTTCAAAAGTTGTTCCAAACTTGTGTTTGACTATGATTTTCCACTGTAACCGAAAGATAGTAAACTGCAATTAATTCTGATTAGGAATTCAGCCGCAATGAGCTACACACTTTGTTAACTGCTGGCTTTATTTCGTTCGTTTTATTTTCAGTCCAATTGCTTCGTCAATTTCGCTTAAGGAACTGTTTTCCGTTAAATTCAATTCCGAAAGTATTTTATTCAAAGTTGGTCGGCAATAATCAATTCCATTATCATATCTAATACAATTCAGGCAAACCCATCGATTAATCAGCACATAATTCTGAATTATAATTAAATCTCCACCAACATTTGGTGGAAGACAACTCGAAGCTTTATTAATATTTATTTTAGCACGTTTGCAAAACTCTAAATCAGCTATGTTATAAATATCAAAATCAATTGAAGGTTTCCAAGGTCTTCCATATACTTCTTGGCTTTTCTTGTCGTCAATTGATTCTGTTCGCCAAAATCTTATTTGTCCAACTGGTTTTATTGAGTCTTGCGGTCTTTTAAATTCATAATCAATTGAGTACGTCCAAAATTTGAGACTGTCCGTTTGTGGCACATTCTTTTTCGGATAATAGTTTTTTTCATATTCAAAATCTTTTCCAACTCCTTGAGAAAAAGTCGAAATACTTGATAAAAAAATGAAAATCGAAAATATGTACTTCATTTTGTTCAGCTTGCAAGTAACTATGGATAAAGAGATTCCTGCCTTCGCAGGAATGTTATTCCATTACCGTATAATCTCCAATACTAATTTTAGTAAACTCGCCATTATACTTTACGTGATTACCAATCATCGCCTCGTCTAAATTAGCGTTTTTAATAGTGGTCTGATTCTGTATTAAGCTATTTTTAACGGTTGAATTTTCAATAAGGCAATCTTTGCCTATAGAAACGTTAGGGCCAACCGAAGCGTTCTTTAAAACCGTTCCTTTTGCAATGAAACACGGCTCAATCACTTTTGAATTCTCTAAAACGACAGAATCGTCAACTAATTGCTCTTCTCCGTCTGCTTTTAAGAAGCCTAACATCTTGGTATTGGTTTCTAGCGTTACGTTTTTGTTTCCGCAATCCATCCACTCATCAACCGTACCTGTTTTGAAGACTTTACCATCTGCCATCATACGTTTAATACCATCGTTGATTTGGTATTCTCCACCATTCATAACGTTTTCATCTAAAACCTCTTGAAGCTTCGCTTTTAAAACTGCGACATCTTTAAAGTAATAAATTCCGATTACAGCTTGGTCGCTAACAAAAGTTTCTGGTTTTTCAACAAGCTCAACAATCTCTTGATTGTCGTTCAACTTTACCACTCCATAAGCTTCAGGATTATCGACTTGCTTTGTCCAGATAACACTGTCTGCACTTGGGTCTAAATCAAATTCAGCTCTTATCAGCGTATCTGCATAAGCAATTACAGCAGGACCTGAAAGGGATGGTTTAGCACTCATAATGGCGTGACCTGTTCCCAATGGTTGGTCTTGTCTGTAAATTGAGGCTTTTGCGCCTAAATCTTCAGCCAATTCAGTTAAACTCTCAACAACATCATCTCCAAAAAATGCTGGGTCTCCAAGAACAAAAGCAACTTCTTCGATAGGTTGCTTTAATACTTTTGCAATGTCTTTTACCAAACGATGCACGATTGGTTGACCTGCTACCGGAATTAATGGTTTTGGAACTGTTAAACTATGTGGTCTAAGACGTGAACCTCGACCTGCCATTGGTACTATTATTTTCATTTTTTTAGACATTAGACCGCTTTGCTGTTAGATATTAGACGCTAGACGGTTTTTTATTGTTCTCTTTATATTCTTTAAAATTTAGCACGAATTCAGTAATAATCTTTTTCCTTATTCTAAAATCGTCAACGTAATTCTCCAATCATTTTGTCCCTGTACTTCCAAAGCCACCTTCGCCTCTATCAGTTTCAGAAAGTTCTTCAACCTCTATCCATTCTGCACGATCGTGTTTTGCAATTACCAATTGCGCAATGCGTTCTCCATTTTGAATTGTAAATTCTTCATTTGAAAGATTGACTAAAATCACGCCTATTTCACCTCTATAATCTGCATCTACTGTTCCTGGTGCATTGAGTACTGTAATTCCTTTTTTTGCTGCCAAGCCGCTTCTTGGTCTTACTTGTGCTTCGTAGCCAATAGGTAATTCTATATATAATCCTGTGCCTACTATTGTTCTTTCTAAAGGTTTAAGAATTCTGTCTTCTGAAAGATTTGCTCTTAAATCCATTCCTGCTGAAGCTATGGTTTCGTAATGCGGTAAATTATGGTTGGATTTATTTATAATTTTAATTGTCATCTTTTTTTTAATAATTGTTTAAGTTCTTTTCTTTCTAATAAAGCAATACCTGCAATAAAAGTAAGCATTAAAGCAACGTTGAAAAAATAGTTGCCTCTTAGATGTTCAAAAGAAATATAAGATAGTACTACAGCAAAAACTATGTAAAGCATAATTCTTGAAACTTGATAAGGTACTTTATAGTGTTTTTGGCCTAATGTATAAGAGGTAATCATCATTATAGCGTAGGCTATTAGTGTTGTCCATGCAGCGGCTACAAAACCATATTTAGGTAATAACATTATATTCAGTGCAATAGTAATAATGGCTCCTATAATTGAAATATACATTCCAAATCTTGTTTTGTCTGTGAGCTTGTACCATATTGCTAGATTGAAATAGATGCCTAAAAACAAATTAGCCAATAACACAATTGGCACAATTTCTATAGCTTTCCAATACGTTTCGTCTCGTACAATCAATGCTTTAAAAATGTCTATAAATCCAACGATGAATAATAGCATCAAAGCACCACAGATGACGAAGTATTTCATAATTAACGCATAGGTATTTTTGGCATTTTTTTCTTTAGCGTGATTAAAGAAAAAAGGCTCTGCTCCTAACCTAAAGGCTTGAATAAAAATAGTCATAAACACCGCTAACTTATAACAGCCAGCATAGGCTCCATTAATATCTTTTCCTAGCACATCTGGAATTAACCATTTATCAAAATTCTCGTTAATAACATAGGCAAGACCTGCAATCATAATAGGCAAAGCATAATTTAGCATTTGTTTGAATATCGCTTTGTCAAAAATCCATTTCGTTTTCAGAAAATAAGGAAGTAGTAAAATTATAGTAACTGCACTTGCAGCAAGATTGGCAATAAAAATATACTTTACCAAATCTGTTTTTTCGTATCCTGAAAACTCAATATTATACTTAGGAATTGCCCAAAGAAAAAAGAAATTAAGTAATACATAAGTAAATATGTTACTTAGCTTGATAAATGTGAATTTAATTGGCTTTCCTGTTGCTCTTAGATAAGCGAAAGGCGCCACAACTAAGGTGTCTAAAACCAATACCCCTATTAGATAGTTAAAATAGTCTAAGCGAAGATTTACAAACTCCGATAGTGATTGATTGAAAATCATTACAACTGCAAATACAGCTATAGTTGAAACCACTAAACTGATTAACGTTGTTGAGTAAACCTTCTCTTTCTCATTTTCCTTACTAAAAAACCTAAAAAAAGCGGTTTCCATACCATAAGTGAGCAAAACATTAAAGAAGGCAGCATACACATAGAAATAAGTGTTATCAGAATAGCTAGCAGTATCTAATGTGTCTGTATGTAAAGGCACAAGAATAAAATTCATGAGTCTAGGCAACACAGTTGCTAAACCGTAAATTATTGTGTCTTTAAAAAAGGATTTGAGTACGCTCAATTACTTAATAATGATATCGATTCAAAAATATTAAATATAAATGGGTCTACCGTTACATAAATAAAAAAGCCTCACTAAAAAGCAAGGCTTTGATATTCTTTGTTCTATTTCTAGTTCTCATCCAACTCTTCATCTAGAGTTGCCATACTATTTGAATTACTTCTTGAGTAAATAGATGGTGGCCCATTTTCATAATATGTACCAGCAACTTCGTTTAGAGAAACAATTTTATGGTACTTAGTCTGTCCATTTTCGAGATAGCTTATTACACACTCATTGTCTTTAAGCTCAAACGGATAATCAGCCGGTTTTTCTGCTTTTTGAAACGTATAATTACGTGAAGGGTTTTTTAGTACAGCAGTGTACTTATTTCCATTTTTAACGAGCTTTCCTTTTAAGTTTCTAAAATAAACCTCATTTAAAACCACACCATCATTTACATTAGAAATAGGAACAAAAACATTAATTCCTGTACCTCCAACTTTGATACCTGCATACCATTCCTGAAATACCACAGGCTTAACTGTAAAAGGGGTTTGTTTTTCGAAATTTGTTGTAGCTACTTTAGGGCTAGCACATTGAAAAAAAGAAGACAACGTACAAGCAAAAACAATGGCATATATCGCCTTTTTTAGATTCTTCATTATAAGTAGGTTAAGATTTGGAAAGCCAATATATATGAAAATATTTTATTTTATCGTTGATTTTTGCATATAATCGACAAAAAGCAACGCTATGTAAGATATTTTACCCAAAACCGCAATTTTTAGTTTTTATATTATGTAAATATTCTATTTTAACAAAAGTAAATTTTAATATATGATAGGTACATCAAAGCGATTAATTACAGAAGAAAAAGTTAAAAACTCATCTTGTTCTCATTGTGGTGAGCAAAATACGCTTATTGCCAAGGTTTTTTCCAAAATGTTTATTTTAAAGATACTCCCTTTTGTTTATGGTAAGTCAACAGAGTTGTCTTGTTCAAATTGTAAGAAGGTTTACGATGAAAAAGATACCATAGACGTTGTTACACAAAGAAGAATTGATATTATAAAAGATGATGCTCAACATGCCTGGTTCTTATATTTGGGATATGGCTTTATTGCATTAGCTTTTATTGTTGCCATTTTTAAAGATTAATAAACAAAAAACCCAACTCGAGTGAGTTGGGTATATACAATTACTAAAAAAATAGTGTTAATTGTTCAAAGCTTCTGCACCACCAACAATCTCAAGGATTTCGTTGGTAATTGCGGCTTGTCTAGCTTTGTTGTAAGTTAATTTTAACTGATCTCTTAATTCTGTAGCGTTATCCGTTGCTTTGTGCATCGCAGTCATACGAGCTCCGTGCTCTGAGGCAAAAGAGTCTCTAATTCCCTTATATAATTGTGTTTTAAGAGATTTAGGTATTAAGGTTTCAACGATTTCTTGTTTACTTGGCTCAAAGATGTAATCTAAGTTAACGTTAGCATCGTTTTGTACAGGAACTATTGGTAAAAATTGCTCTGTCATTACGATTTGAGTTGCGGCATTTTTAAAGTGGTTGTATACCAATTCTACTTTATCAAACTCACCATCAACAAATTTATCCATTATCGTTTGAGCAATGGCAGCAACATTATCGAAGGTTAAATCATCAAAAACTCCGCTTTCGTTTGCAATAACATTACCTTGCTTACCAAAAGCATCATTTATCTTTTTACCAATAGCAAGAATAGACACATCCTTACCAGCGTAAGTTTCAGATAATAATGAATTAACTTGCTTAATAATATTAGAATTAAAAGCACCTGCTAAACCTCTGTTTGATGAGATTGCAATAATCAATACTTTCTTAACTTCTCGTTGCTCAGCAAATTTACTTCCACTATCAGCATCTAAAGTAGCGCTTAAGTTTTGAAGTAATTCTGTTAACTTATTAGAATAAGGACGCATTGCTATAATAGCATCTTGCGCTTTCTTCAATTTAGCAGCAGATACCATTTTCATGGCACTGGTAATCTGCATCGTTGAAGATACCGAAGATATTCTATTACGTATTTCTTTTAAGTTTGCCATTCTTTTATTTGTCATTCCGCATTAAGTGCGGAATCTATTTTAATAATTGAACTTCAAATATTGAGATTCCTGCTTTCGCAGGAATGACAATTAAGCTGTGAACTTCGCAGAAAGGTCTTTTGCTACTTTAGTTAAAGTATCGATTACCTCGTCTGTTAATTTACCTGCTTTTAATGTATCTAGAGTGTCTCTATGTTTATTGTTTAAGAATTCGATATAATCTCTTTCAAATTCTTTTACTTTTTCAACAGGAACATTTCTTAATAAGTTCTTAGAACCTGCATAGATGATAGCTACCTGATCTTCTACAGTGTACGGATCATTTTGAGCTTGCTTTAAGATCTCTACGTTACGCTTACCTTTTTCAATTACGTTTAATGTTGCAGCATCAAGGTCAGAACCAAACTTAGCAAATGCTTCTAATTCACGGAACTGTGCCTGGTCAAGTTTTAAAGTACCAGCTACTTTCTTCATTGATTTAATCTGAGCCGAACCACCAACACGAGATACAGAAATACCTACGTTAATTGCAGGACGTACACCAGAGTTAAATAAATCTGATTCTAAGAATATCTGACCATCTGTAATCGAAATTACGTTTGTTGGGATATATGCAGATACGTCACCAGCTTGAGTTTCGATAATTGGTAATGCAGTTAAAGAACCACCACCTTTTACGATTGGCTTTAATGACTCTGGTAAGTCGTTCATATTTTTAGCGATTTCGTCATCAGCAATCACTTTTGCAGCACGCTCTAATAATCTAGAGTGTAAGTAGAAAACGTCACCTGGATACGCCTCACGTCCTGGTGGACGACGTAATAATAAAGATACCTCACGGTAAGCTACTGCTTGCTTAGATAAATCATCATAAACAATTAAAGCAGGACGACCAGTATCTCTAAAATACTCACCAATTGCAGCACCTGCGAAAGGAGCATATACTTGCATTGGTGCAGGATCTGATGCATTTGCCGCTACAATAACTGTATACGCTAAAGCACCTTTATCTTCTAATGTTTTTGCAATGTTTGCTACTGTTGACGCTTTTTGACCTACAGCAACATATACACAGAATACAGGCTCACCTGCATCATAAAATTCTTTTTGATTTAAGATGGTATCGATACAAACCGTAGTCTTACCAGTCTGACGGTCACCAATTACCAACTCACGCTGACCTCTACCAACAGGAATCATAGCATCAATAGATTTGATACCTGTTTGCATTGGCTCATCTACTGGCTGACGGAAGATTACACCAGGTGCTTTACGCTCTAATGGCATTTCGTATAAATCACCACCTATTGGTCCTTTACCGTCAATTGGGTTACCAAGTGTATCAACAACTCTACCAACCATTTCTTCACCTACTTTAATAGATGCGATACGATTAGTACGTTTTACTGTTGCACCTTCTTTAATTTCTTTTGAAGGTCCTAATAATACGATACCAACGTTATCTTCTTCAAGGTTAAGTACGATACCTTCTAAGCCACCTTCGAATTCTACTAATTCTCCGTATTGTGCATTAGAAAGTCCATAAGCACGTACAATACCATCACCAACAGTTAATACTGTTCCTACTTCGTTTAATGAAGCACCTGCTTCAAAACCTGAAAGTTGTTGTTTTAAGATTGCTGATATCTCAGCTGGTTTTACTTCTGCCATTTTATTTAGTCTTTAGCTACTAGCGTTAGCTATTAGTTTAATGTAAATTCTCTTTTTAAATTATTTAGTTTGTTAGCAATACTTGCATCATATTGCAAATCGCCAACTCTTAGGATAAACCCACCTAAAATAGATTCATCAACTGTGTTTTCTATTTCAGTAGTTTTACCAGTAAGCTCTTTTACTTTAGCCAACACTTTGTCTTCTAATTCCTTAGTTAATGGTGTTGCTGAAGTTACTTTAGCTATTTGTGTGTCCCTTAACTGATCGTATAATTGTGTGTATTTATTAGCAACATCTCCTAATAATGCCACACGCTTATTTGCAATTAAAGTATCTATTAAGTTTGTTGTAGCAGCATTAGCATTTTTAAAAACTGAAGTTAATACTGCTTTTTTGTCTGCAGATCTAACAATAGGATTTACCAAAACTGCATTTAACTCACTGCTTTCTGCAATAGCATTTGCAATTTGCTTCATATCAGTATTAACAGCTTCAGCCACCTTATTATCGGTAGCTAAACTAAGTACTGCTTTTGCATAACGTATTGCTGCTCTAGACTCTGCCATCTATAATTAGTTTAAAGTGGTTTCACCTAACATATCTTCAACAAGCTTTAATTGCTTGTCTTTGTTAGATAACTCTTCGCGTACAACTTTCTCTGCAATCTCGATAGATAAACCAGCTACGTGACTTTTTAATTCTGCCATAGCAGCTTTCTTTTCAGTCTCAATTGCAGCTTGAGCTTGCTCTATCATTTTGCCAGCTTTTTCTTGCGCTTCGTGAGTAGCATCAGAAATGATTTTGTCTTTCATCTCTCTTGCATCCTTTAAAAGTGCTTCTCTTTCAATACGCGCTTCTTTTAATAAACGCTCGTTATCTGCGTTTAGGTTTTCCATTTCTTTTTTAGCATTCTCAGCTGCATCTAATGCACTTTTAATACCTTCTTCTCTATCATTTAAAGAGTTAAGAATTGGCTTCCACGCAAACTTCACCATTAAAAAGATTAATAGTAAAAACAGTATTGTTTGTACTATAAATAATCCTGGTGAAAAATCGTTTAATAATTGCTCCATTATATATTTACTTTGATTTTTTTAATTTTTTGTAAAACACGCTCCTGCAACCAACCGCTGCAGGAATTCGTGTTTATTAGTTTACATTTTCGATTCTTATTTTCCTAAGAATAAAGCACCGAATGCTAAACCTTCTAATAATGCAGCGATAATAATCATCGCAGTCTGAATCTTACCAGTTGCTTCAGGTTGACGCGCAATACCTTCCATTGCACTTCCACCAATTTTACCTAATCCGATACCAGCACCGATTACAATTAAACCTGCACCTACTAAATTTGGAACTGTCATAGCCAAATAATTTAAATTAATTAAACAAATCTATTAGTGATGATCGTGCTCTTCAACAGCCATACCTATAAATAATGCCGAAAGCATTGTAAAGATATAAGCCTGTAAGAACGCAACCAGAACTTCTATTAACGTGATAAAGAACGACAACACAAGCGATAAGCCTGTTGCACCTACTGTACCTAATTCGTTCTTTAATGTGAACATAATTGCAATTAAACTCATTACTACAATGTGACCTGCTGAGATGTTTGCAAACAAACGCACAAGTAACGAGAATGGTTTAATTAAGAAATGTCCAGCTAATTCTATTACTGCCAATACTGGTTTTACAAAAATTGGCACTCCTGGCATCCATAATACGTGTTGCCAGTAATCTTTTTTAGCACTAAATGTGTATATGATTAAGGTTAATACCGCTAAAGCTGCAGTAACAGCTAACTGACCTGTTACATTAAAGCCAAATGGCATTAAACCTACTAAGTTCATTATCCAAATAAAGAAGAACACTGTTAATAAGTAACCTGTAAATCTTCTGTAGTGTTTGTCTCCAATGTTAGGTCTTGCGATTTCGTCACGCACATAAACCACAAGTGGCTCTAACACTCTACCAAAACCAGTTGGGATACTTTTGTTTTTATATTGCTTTGCCAATCTAGAGAACCAGAATAACATTAAAAGACCAATTACCAAAATACCAAATACACTCTTTGTGATGGAAAAGTCCATAACCTTATGAGCGTTTTTGGGGTGATGATGGTCATCGAAATTAACCGAAGTTGCACCCTCTTCTAATTCGTAAATTTTACTGTGAATTTTAACAAATTTAGAACCGTTCTTCTCTACGATAACATGTCCTGCATCGTCGTGATGAAAGGCAGACGACATAAATGTTGTTAATCCGTTTTCTCCCCAAACAATAACTGGAAGAGGAAAACTGATGTGTTTTCTTTCACCATTGCTAGTGTAAGAAAACAAATGAAAGTCGTGCGATTCTTTTAAGTGATGAAGGATATAATCTTTAACTTCTTGCTCTGTGTCTACAATTCCTCCGTCTTGCGATTTTACAGGATCACTAGCATAACCAAAAAATGTAGTTAACGCTAATACAATCAGTAAGTAAGATTTGATAGGTTTGTTTGCTATCTTCATTTTTTTCTTTTGAAAAATATTACTCTAGATAAATTCGGCGCAAAAGTACATAATTTATTAACAATTAAACCAATTTTATTGAGATAAATTAGAAAGAAGTTTTGTTTAAGATTTTTGCCACAAAAAACACTTCGATAAATAAGAAGATTGCCATAGGTATAATTAGTGCAATTCGCTGAGCATTAGTAAGGTCTATAGCAAAAATAGACTGATAAAATACAACAGCAAAAACTGTGATTTTAAAAATTATAGTGCCCAAGTAAATAAAGCCTAATTGTTCTTTAATTTTGTTAATAACACTTCCTATTTTAAATAAAGAACATATAACCAAGGAAAAAAGTACAAAGAACAAGTATACTTTTTTTAATGAAAATGGAAGAGAAATGTTTTTTTCTTCAATAAAATTATTGTGAAGTAAATAGGACAATACTCCTACAGAAGCAAAAACCAAAATGTAAGTAATAAGATTTTTAGCCATTACTCTTTAGATACTTTTATAACCTGAGCAATAACCATATACATTGAGGCAAAAACAGCCAATAAGGTGATGCTTGGTTCAAATTTGTCGGAGTTGTATTTAGAGTCTAACCACATACCCAAGAGATTACCTGCATAAATGGTGAGTCCCATTTGCAATGCAACACTTGTAAATCTTAAAAACTTATTGTATTTACCCTTGTTGTCTTTGGGTGGTTTGTTCTGGTTGTTTTGGTTTTGCTGTTTCATTAGGTAATGCTTTTACAGTGCCTTTCATACTACAAGTGGCATTAAAAGTTGCGCCTGGTTCTACAGCTAATTTGCTGGTATGCACTTCTCCTTCTATATGCGCTGTAGATTTTAAAGATAATGTACCTGATAAAATTAATTTCCCTGAAAACTTACCTTCAAAGTCAGCATTTTCTCCTTGTAATGTTCCTTTAATATAACCTGATTTTCCAATCACTACTTTTCCAGATGTCTTCACATTACCTTCAACTGTACCATCTATTCTAAATGGTCCTTCACTCGCAATATCACCAACTATTTTGGTGCCTTGCGCTATAATGTTTTGTTGTGTACTTGTTTCCATACTTAATGTGTATTTAGATTTTTTATTGTCTGAGGAAAACATTGTCGATTTGGTTTTAATTTACTCTAGTTTCAGGTATGCGTTTAGGTTTTTATGACGTTGAATAATAGCGTAGTTAGGAGACGAAATAGCAAAGTACTCTTTCGTAATTTTAGGCTTTACTGGTCTGCCTCTGCTGTCCTTTTCATCGGATTGCAATAGTTGCGCAAAACCACTTGCACCTTGTATACTTGTAAGACCATGTACTACAACAAATGTTGTGTTTTCATCATACACATCTATTGATGTTGTTAAGTCGAAATATTTTATTTTTTTCTCAATCTCTTCATTAAGTGTTTTTACAAAAGCATCTATGTCTTCTTCTGAGCCTTTTTCAAATTGATATACTACATTAAAATGAGTGGCTTTATCGTCTTCTATGAATTCTTTTTTAGCTAATACAGGAATGGCATTTTTTAATAATTCCTGCGCTTTTTTACCTTCGTCTGTGTTAGGATACGTTAATGCAATGTAATCTATTCCCTTTTTATATTCTTCAAATCCGTAAAGGCGTCCTCTAGCTGAAGCCTTAAGAATTTCGAACTTAGGTAAGAAATCATCTCCTTCTAAACGTTTAATTTGTCTTTCAGCTTCGGCAATAACCTCAGCATATTCTTGATTTTCAAATTGTTTATAAAGATTAGTATAGATGGCTTCTGGACTATTCTCGTCTTTAGACAGTTCTGATTGTGGGTTTAATAAAATTTCGGCATATCGGGAGTCTGGATAGTTGGTGACAATATCAGACTTCATCGCCTCTGCTTTTGTTGTTAAACCCAACTCCGTGTAAATTCTGTATAAATTATATTTTGAAGGTAATATGAGTCGTTCTTCTGGATTATTTTGCAATAAATCTTCAAAACGAGATTGAGACAACAATAGTTCTCTGAATTTTTCTCTGTAGATGATTCCTAATTGATAATAGGCGAAGTTTCTTTCTTTGGCGATACTGTCTAAAACCTTTTGCTCTGTTGGCAATGAGGCAATATAAGTCTCAGGATTGTACTCATCTTCTTTTCCTGTGATAGATGTTGCGCTTTCTGTTTTACCGGTATCTTTTATTCCTGTTTTTTGGTTAGACAATCTCCAATTATCCTGTAGTTTTCGATCTCCCCAAATTTTTAAAAATTCGTTTTTTCCATAAGAAACAGTTGTCGAATTGTAGAAATAGAAGCTACTACCATTATTTCCGCCTTTTACAGCAAATTCACCTGGCAATCCTCTAGGGTTTAAATTAGGTCTTGAGTTTTTGTCTTTTGAAGTATTTAATGCTGTATTTTGTCTCGACTCCTGTTTTTTTGACTCTTCTTCCTTGCGTTTTTCTTCTTCAAGTGCTTTTTCTTTTAATTCCTCAGCATACTTGGCATAAATAGCTAGCTGTTCTTCTTTTGGTAAACTAACCATGTGCAGAATGCTATCATTAACTTGAGCTACACCTTCATAGTAAATAACATCATCTAAGTTTTCTCGCTTGCGTTTTAAGATTCTGTAGGGCTTTGTGTTTGGTGTCATTGCAGTTAGTGTACTATCGTAATACGCACCCGCAGTTTTGTACACATTGCGATCAAAATACATGTTTCCTACAGTTTCATAATTGAGTGCTCTTAAGTACTTGTCGGAAGTTATTTTTCGCAACGATTTGTTGTAGTACGCTTCTGCCATACTATCTGAAGCTTTATTACGATGAAACTCTGCTATTCGGTAATAAATCTTATCTAAGAATGGTCTGTTTTCTCTGTTTTCCTCTAGTTCGGTTAGGTATTCTACGAACTCAACCTCATTCCCTTCTGTAGGTTCAAAATTATATGATTTTTCAAGGTGTGCGTTTATGTAAAACGCTCTAGGAATTTGTCTGTGCATATCTATAATGGCATCAAACTCCATATTAGCGCTATCCTTTTCCTTGAACTCGTTGTAGAGTTGCCCTCTTATAAAATGAAAACGTGCTTTTTCGCTTTTTACTTTGGTGTTTTCTGCCGCAATACCTAACAATGGTATAGCACTATCTTTTGCTTTAATATTAATGTATGCTTGAGCCAAAGTAGCGGTTGCATCTGCTAAATCTTGGTCTTCTAACTCTTCCTCGTCTAGTAATCGTTTTAATTTTTTGATGGCGCCTTCGTTGTTATCTAAACGCATGTTAGATTTTTCGCGCCAAATCTTTACTTGGTTAATCTTATCGCTTGTTGGGTATTTGTTTAAAATATTATTGAAAGCCGCAAGTGCTGGCACAAAACGTTGGTCGTAATATCTTGCTTTTCCTAAGAGAAGATAAGCTTCATCTATTTGAGGGTTTTTCTCTTTGCCATCAATATTCATTCCGTGCTTTTGAATAGCTTTTATTGCTTTTTCTTCTGCGCGCTCAAAATCTGCATTTTTGGATTGTCCAGGCAAAAATATATCATCATTAACCTGCATACGCTCTACAGGGAGTAGTTCCCAAAAGTTCTCAGTGTAAGCGTCATTAACGGCAAGTTTACCTCTATCTAAAGCAATGTCACCATTATATAGAATATTATACTTTGTACCTAAAGCATGAAAGTTTCTGTTGATAAAGGTGTCCTTTTTTCGCGAGCAATTTTGGACAATAATTGCCAATAGTAAAAAGGTAAATATGGATTTTATGCTAAGCTTCAACGTTGGTTCTATTTGATTAATAGATAACTAAATTATAGCACATTTAGTGTGCTAAGTGGTAAAAATAAGCATCTTTTTGAATTTATGATGTTATTAAGCTGTTTTTCGAGAATAGGCAAAGTCTAACTAAACAAAAAAGCCTGTGAATTTTTAAATCTTCACAAGCTTCTTAAAACTGATTGATTGGGTAATTTATTCTTCCTCTTGAGCAGCCATACTGCCAGAAAAATGAGCTTCAAGTTCTTTTAAAGTAGTTGGATTGGTTTCTAAATCTTTTACAACATTACCTTTTTCTAGTACAACAATGCGTTCGCAAACATCCGTAACGTGCATTAAATCGTGACTAGACACCAAAATAGTAACACCTTGTTTTTGTGCCAAATCTTTAAGAATTTGCTTTAAGCGTATTTGCGTTGTTGGATCTAAATTCGCAAACGGCTCATCTAGAATAATTACTTCAGGATTGCCTATAAGTGCAGCTACAATACCTGCTTTCTTTTGGTTTCCTTTACTTAAATCGCGCAAGTATTTTTTCTTACCAAGAATTTCACCATTAAAGAAATCTTCGAACTGAGACGTTAAGGCATCAACATCCGCTTTGTTTTGTCCTCTTAAATCACCTATAAAATAAAAGTATTCTTCTGGTGTTAAATAGCCTATTAAAAAGCTTTCGTCTATAAATGCAGACGTAAAAGGTTTCCAATCTTCACTTTTATCTACAATAACATCGTTACTAGTAATGCTTCCTGTCGTGGGCTTTATTAAATCTAGCAACAAACTAAAGTAAGTAGTTTTTCCTGCTCCGTTATTGCCTACCAAACCAAAACTTTGGCCCTTAGGAATGTTTAACTCTTCGATATTTAAAACGGTTGTTCCGTTATATGTTTTTGAAAGGTCTTTTGTATGTATCATGGTTGTGTTGTGTAATTAGTTATCTTGACTAAATGCGTCAATCATTTTGTATTTTGAATCTAAGTAACGTTGTGTGATGGATTTCATGAGTTTTTTATGAAATACTATACCTGCAACACCTATTAAAATAAGAACCGCTACTCCTACTTCGAAACCAATAAAGTAGTTGGCTACTGAAAAAATCACCAACGGAATTAACATAATTGGTAATCCGATAATCCACTGTACAGCTCCTGTCCCTTGATAGTTAAAGGCTGCTCGCTGATTAAGATCTATTTTCTTTCTGTTGAAAGAACCTCCGAATAACATGATGTGCGAGTTCACACCAATGTTATAGACAGCTGCTGCAAAATGCACAACTAGTATTTTCCATCCAAAATAAATATAAGGAATGCCTAAAACAAACATAATAACCACACTTAACATCATAAGCACAAATTTTGAACGCAGATATTGCTCATATTTAATATTTTGACTCATTAGCATTTTATAATAACCACTATCCCAAGCTGGAATAAACTGCCCAAAACTGATAAGGAAAATACCTGTTGAAAAAATTCCCACAATAGATGACGCATATAACGAGTCTCTATATATTGGTTGCGTGTAAAAGAATAAGCCGTACAACAAACCTATAAGCATCAGAAAAGCTGATGACTTTGTGCGTTTATTTCTCCAAATTAACTTTAAGTCTAACTGCATAAAAGGTGCAATGTCCCCAAAACGGTTGGTCCAAGATAAATCTGCTGCCTTAACCTCTGTAACCTTAGATTTTAACCCACTATCTAAGAATAGTTTTTCTCTTAAAATTTTAAAATTGAAAGCATAAGTTATCGCTAATATTACTATTGGAATTACAATTAAAACTGGATTGTTAGAAATACCCATAAAAGCATTACCTACCAAAGACGTCATTGATACAATATTGAAATACTCTAAACCAGATAGAACACCAACGGTTGCTAATATTGGTAAAAATGGTAGATCGGTTTTTGAGGATAAAGCTTCAATAATAAAGTTTAAGAAATTAATAATGAGTACCACAATTATTAAAGCAAACATCCAGGGCAGTATCTGAGAAGTTTCGTAACCTTCTTTAATAAGCATTATGCTAAATGGAATAATCGCAAAAAGTGGTAAAAAGTTAAAAAACGACAATGCAGATTTACCAAGTACAAAATGTACAATGGTAGAGCGCTTTATTGGTAATGTGAGCAAAGGTTTAACGCTCATTACTGGTAGCTTTTGCAAAAAGAAACGCATCATGAGATCTACCATAAGCCAGTAGAATAAAAGTCCGTTAGCTATTACAAAAGGGTCTTGATCTGGATATGTTTTCTTTAAGATAAAGAGCAATCCAAAACCTAAACCTAAGAACATGACAATAAAGTAAAGTGCAAAAAAGACAAGAAGAATATTTAATGCCATACTCTTTTGCCAATATGACGAACGGAAATACTGTTTCCACTCTAAATTAAGAAAGTGCTTTATCATATCTGTGGTTAGTTTTTTCTATTAGTAAACTTAAACGTTAATTTGTTACAAACAAATTTAACTATACAATCATCCTTCCTTATTTTTGCAGAAAATAATAGTAATGGCACAATTTCATACCCTAAAAATAAAGTCCGTAAAAAAAGTTACAGAACATGCTGTAGCGATCTCTTTTGAAATTCCTGATTCCTTAAAGGCTAATTTTGCTTTCAACGCAGGACAATACATCACACTAAAAACCACAATTAATGGTGAAGAAATACGTCGCGACTACTCTATTTGCGCGTCAAAAAATAGTGGTGATTTAACCGTTGCTGTAAAATCGGTTGATGGTGGTACATTTTCAGTTTATGCCAATACAGAGCTAAAAACAGGAGATACTATTGAAGTTGCTGAGCCTAATGGTCGCTTTGTTTTTGAACCAAACGAAGCTAAAACCAGAACCGTTGCTGCTTTTGCTGCTGGTAGTGGTATTACTCCAGTTTTAAGCATTGCCAAAACACTTTTGGAGGAAGAACAGTTTAGCAATTTTATTTTGGTTTATGGAAATAAGTCTTCTGAAGACACGATGTTTTTTGCCGATTTGGTAGAAATGCAAGCCAAGTACGGTAATCGTTTTCATGTACATTTTATATATAGCCAATCTCGTGAAGAAGGTGCTTTATTAGGACGAATAGAAAAAAGCACTGTTAACCTTATGGTTAAAAATAAGTACCAAGGTGTAAACATTGAAGCTTTTTATTTATGCGGACCAGAAGCCATGATTCATACTGTAAAAGACACATTAGTTGAAAACGGCATTAAAGAAAAGGCTATTTTCTTCGAGTTATTTACAGCACCTGTTGTCGCAGAAAACGAAAATTCGGTTGAAGATTTATCTGGTAACACCAAAATAAAAGTATTAGTAGATGATGAAGAGTTTGAGTTTGAAATGTCTAAAGAGCAATCTATTCTAGAAGCGACTTTAAAACAAGATATTGATGCACCATACTCTTGCCAAGGTGGAATTTGCAGTAGCTGTATTGCACGCTTAACCGAAGGTGAAGCCAAGATGAGACAAAACAATATTCTTACAGATAATGAAGTTGCTGAAGGCTTAGTGTTAACTTGCCAAGCGCATCCTACAACAGCTGCGGTTACTGTAGATTATGATGATGTGTAATCTAGATGCTTAGATTTTAGACCTTTAGACTATTAGATTCCCGTCTTTGCAGGAATAACAGACTTTACTTTTGAGACAATAGTCTCTACAGCAATGCTTCCTGCTGCGTTTTCGTAGCCTTCAGGATAGTTGTTGCCGTAAATCGAGGTTGGAATCTTTGGGTATTGGCTTCTATCTGCTGTAAGTTGAAAATCTTCAGGTTGATTAAAGGGTACAAAACCAGCAAAAGGATGTGTTACGCCCCAAATCGTAATCACTTTTACACCAAACATTGCTGCTAAATGACCATTACCCGAATCCATGGCAAGCATCAATTTTAAATTTGAAATTAACTCCAATTCCTCTTTAAACGATAATTTTCCTGCAACAGAAACCACATTATCATATTTCGCTTCAAAGACATTAAGTACCTCTATTTCTTTTTTACCACCTCCAAATAAGATAACCTTATAATCTTTAGACAATTCTGAAATAACTGCCTCCATGTTTTCAAGCGGATACATTTTACTTTCGTAAGCTGCAAATGGAGCAATACCAACTAAAGTTTCATTAGTATTAATTCCTAAACCTAAAACAGCTTTGGTTAAAGGTTTTGTTTTTGGAAATTTTGGCTGAGATAAATCAACTGGAAATCCTAATGTATTAAACACATCTGCATAGCGTTGATGCGTGGTTTTTAGTTGTTTTACTGCTTCAGCAGAAACTAGAGCCTTCTTCTCTGCTCTGCCTTTATCAATCTGAATTACTTTTTTCCCGAAAAAAAATAACTTCAAAACCTTACTTCGTAAAACGTTGTGCAAATCTGCGACAACATCAAAGCCTAACTTTCTAAGTTCTTTTGATAGTTTATAAAGCCCCAAAACACCTTTGTGTTTGCCTTTTAAATCAGCGACATAAACCTCAACATTTGGAATGTCTTCAAAAAAAGGTTTAAAAAACGTTCTGGTAACAACGGTTACTTTTAATTGCGGATGTTGTGAGGTTAATGCAATCAACACAGGCACTGTCATAGCAACGTCTCCCATTGCCGAAAATCTTATGACGAGTATGTGCTTGGCTGCTGACATTAATTTCAGAATAGACATCCTGAAACAAGTTCAGGATGAAAATTTATTTTTGTCCTCTTAAAACAGGATTAAGCTCATCGTCGTTGTACATTTTCATTTGTTTGTAAACTTTCATGTACTTATCTCCGTTCGCTATATCTGTCAATAAATCATCAATTGCAGTGCTCAAATCTTTACGTTGTTCTAATAAAACGTCTAATTTCTTTTGGCAAGCTGCTTTATGATTTTCAGTAGCATCTTCTCTCACTGTTTCTAAATGCATGTGATAGATTTTTAATGCCAAAATAGATAGTCTGTCTATAGCCCAAGCAGGACTTTCAGAGTTAATTTTAGCATCAGCCTTTACGGCAACATCTTTGTATTTATCTAAGAAGTAACTGTCAATATATTCAACCGTATCAGTTCTGTCTTGGTTAGATGCATCAATCATACGTTTTAGTTTTAATGCTGCAACAGGATCTATATTTGGGTCTCTAATAATGTCTTCGTAAGCCCACTGCACTGTATCTATCCAACATTTTCTGTATAACAAATGAGCGATTAGATCTTCATTTTTATCATACTTGTTTGTGAAAGGTTGTTCTACCGTATTTAAAACTTTATAGGTTTTAATAACATCTTGAAATATACTGTTTGCTTTATCTGAAAACATATCGAATTATTTAGTTTGAATATGCAAATATACTTTGAATTATTAACTTAGCCATTCAAGAAAAACACATCATTATGCAAATTCATAACCTTTCTGAAACGCCTTCAATTTTAAATACTTTTATGTCTGAAATTAGAGATGTGAACATTCAAAATGACCGTATGCGTTTTAGACGAAATATTGAACGTATTGGTGAAGTTTTAGGTTATGAGTTAAGCAAATCGCTTTATTTTCAAGCACACAAAACCAAAACACCTCTCGGAAATCACAACACTACTTTGTATAAAAATGATATTGTGCTATGTTCTATTTTAAGAGCTGGTGTGCCTTTACATAATGGCTTATTGAACTATTTTGATGCAGCAGAAAACGCATTCATTTCAGCTTACAGACATCATAAACACAATCCTGAAAGTTTTGAAATTATTGTTGAATATTTAGCCTGTCCAAGTCTAGAAGGTAAAACTTTAATTCTTGCAGACCCTATGTTGGCAACAGGACAATCTATGGTAGCAACCTACGAAGCACTTAAACCTTTTGGCACTCCAAAAGATATTCACTTAGTAAGTGTTATTGGAGCAAAAGAAGGTGTTGATTTTGTTTCTAAGCATTTTGACAAAAATGCTCATTTATGGATAGCAGATATTGATGGTACACTAAACGAAAAAGGCTACATTGTACCAGGTTTAGGTGATGCAGGTGACTTAGCTTTTGGCAATAAACTACAGCAATAAGCTAACAATGGGTACTATTATTAGTAATGAAATAAAGACTTCTTTAAACCATTTTTCTGAAACCACTTCGATATAATTTGCCATAATTATAGAAAATGGTGCAAATAGGAAGATAAACTCACTTCCATTTTTTACAGGCGCAATAATTGCTATTAAGATAGCTATAACCGAAGACCAAGCTATAAGAAAAAAAGATGGTTTTAGTTTTTTGTTTTTGTCTTGTATACTTCTAAAAAAGTAGATGAGTGTCCAAATAAACGATGTAAATAAAACGGTAAACTTTAAAATAAATTCGCCACTGTTATAAACGGAATAATCTACACTTGCATAACGACTAAAATTAGTTGGTTTTATATAAGTATCATAAACACTAATGTTGTAAGCGATAAGTAACAAGATAACCGTAGCAACACCTACAAAAGGAATAATAACATTCTTTAAGTTATTCTTTGAATGGTAGATTAATGCCACAATTACAACTGCAAAAAATAATATAGCCCAGAAATAAAAAAGGGTTGCCATCATAACCCAAAAACCTGCATCAAAGAATTTTTTCTTAATGTGAAGGTTGGTTTGCAAACTAATGAGACGTCTTAATGCAAAAAGCACAAACAAATTAGCAATCAATAAATCTGAATGTTTTAAAGCTTCAGGAAACAATCCAAATAACAATCCAAACGTCATTATGGCATAACCATTCTTTTTGGTAAGGTTATTTTTTGAAATAATAAAGTCTAAAAGAAAAACAAAAAAGACAGCTACCACTAGCTTTATAGAGGTTTTTAAAGCCGTATTTACATCCGTAAATAGCTGGCTGAAATTTGAAATTACAAATAGTATAATAACAAAACCAGCAACCATTATAAAGTTTATAGGCTTAGATTTACTAAAAATGCTTGTAATCATTTACTGTTTTTGTATTTTTGCTATCCAATCGAGCCTTTCATCTAATTGGTAAAGCTGATTTAGATGTGAGTATAAATATAATTTAATTCTCGCTAGCCGAGTAAATTTATAAAGTTATGAAGGATTTCTTTTACGCAATACAAGATTTATTTGTCAACGTATTATTTGCACCATTAGACTATTTAAGAGAGCTTGAACTTTCTTCTTGGTTTGCTGCAAACACTATGTCATGGATTTTTATGGCTATTGGCTTTGTTGCATTTGTTTATTGGATGAAACAACTTGCTACATTTAATGCAAATAACGAAGAAGACAAAAGTATTTCTTCGCACTCTTATTTATAAGTCGAAACCAATATCTTTACGATAATACATCTTATCAAAATGTAGTTTTTCTATGTTTTGATAAGATTTTTTTATGGCTTCTTGGTACGTGTCTCCGTACGACGTTACAGCCATAACACGACCTCCAGAAGTTACTACTTTCCCATCTGTGTCATTTGCTCCTGCATGAAATACAATAGAATCTTCAACCTTTTCTAGTCCTGTAACTTCTTTACCTTTTTCGTAAGCTTCAGGATAGCCGCCAGATACTAACATTATTGTTGTTGCAGCACGCTCATCTATATCTATAGCAACATTTGCTAACGTACCGTTTGCCATAGCCTTAAAAACAGCTACCAAGTCGGTTTTTAATCTAGGTAAAACGACTTCGGTTTCAGGATCTCCCATTCTTACATTATACTCAATAACTTTTGGATCGTCACCAACTTTAATCAGTCCTATGAAAATGAATCCTACATACGGTAAATTGTCTTTTTGTAAACCATCAACTGTTGGCTTAACAATTTGATTTTCAATTTTACTTAAAAAATCGTCTGTTGCAAATGGTACAGGAGACACAGCTCCCATTCCACCTGTATTTAAGCCTGTATCTCCTTCACCTATTCGTTTATAATCTTTTGCTGTTGGAAGAATCTTATAATCTTTTCCGTCTGTTAAAACAAAACAACTCAACTCAATACCATCTAAAAATTCTTCGATTACCACTTTGGTACTTGCATCACCAAACTTGGCGTCAACGAGCATATTTTTTAATTCGGTTTTAGCTTCTTCTAGGTCGTTTAAAATTAAAACCCCTTTTCCAGCCGCCAATCCGTCAGCTTTTAACACGTAAGGAGCATTTAAGGTTTCAAGAAATTTATACCCTTCTTCTACATTGTCTTTGGTAAAACTTTGATAAGCTGCTGTTGGTATATTGTGGCGCATCATAAATTCTTTTGCGAACTCTTTACTACCTTCTAACTCAGCTGCTGCTTTCTGCGGACCAATAACCGCAACATTTTTAAGGTCTTGGTCTTCTAAAAAGAAATCGTGAACTCCTTGTACCAAAGGGTCTTCTGGACCAACAACAACTAGGTCTATGTTATTCTCTAGTACTGCCTCTTTAATAGCCTCAAAATCGGTTACTGAAATATCTAAATTAGTAGCAATAGATTTAGTACCAGAGTTTCCTGGTGCAACAAATAGGTTTTCACAGTGGCTACTTTTTGCAATTTTCCATGCAAATGTATGTTCTCTTCCGCCAGATCCTAAGACTAAAATATTCATGATTGTATTTTGTTTGCGCAAAAATAATTGGTTTTACGATGAAAAAACAATTAATTTACAGAAACCTTTTTGCCTTAACACATCTTGCAACTATTCGATTTTTCATTAAAATTCAACGGCTTTGATATTAACAAGGCTAAACTAGCTTTGGACGACATTCAGGCACTACATGGTGATGAGTTTGAGGATTATTTAAATAACAAACGTCAAGAGATTGTTGCCTTTCATCTACAATACAATTCCTTCTATAAATCGCTTGGCAAAAATATCTCCCTTAACGATTGGGATTCGGTTCCTGTTATGACCAAACGCCATTTACAACAACCCTTAGAACAACGATTAAGCAATGGTTATACTAAAGATGCTGTTTATGTAAACAAAACCTCTGGAAGTTCTGGAGACCCTTTTATTTTTGCTAAAGATAAATGGTGCCATGCGCTTACTTGGGCAGAAATAATGAATCGGTTTTCTTGGTATGGTATTGATTTTAACACCTCAAAGCAAGCTCGTTTTTATGGTATTCCTCTAGATAAAAAAGGGTATTATAAAGAACGTTTAAAGGACTGGTTTAGTAATCGTTTTCGGTTTTCGGTTTTTGATTTAAGTGATAATGCTTTTGAACGTGTATTAGCAAAGTTTAAATCTACGTCTTTTGACTATATTAATGGTTATACAAGTCCAATAGTGCAATTTGCCAAGTATCTCAAGAGAGAAAGGGTCATTTTAAAATCGGTGTGCCCAACTTTAAAAGTATGCATTGTCACTTCTGAAATGTTGTTTGATGAAGATAAAACACTTTTGGAAACTCAATTTGGTGTTCCAGTAGTTAATGAATATGGCGCTTCCGAGTTAGACCTCATCGCTTTTCAAAATCCTGATGACCAATGGCTAGTTAACCATGAAACACTTTATGTTGAAATATTAGATGATGACGATAATGTACTTCCGTATGGACAAGAAGGCCGAATAGTCATTACTTCACTATATAATAAAGCGCATCCCTTTATCCGTTATGACATAGGAGATGTTGGGGTTTTAAGTAAAGAAAGCATGTTACAGAAACCTATTCTGAAAAAATTAATTGGAAGAACTAATGACATAGCAATCCTTCCTAGTGGCAAGACTGCAGCTGGGCTTACATTTTATTACATTACCAAAAGTGTAATAGAAAATGATGGCAATGTATCCGAATTTGTGATTGAGCAATTGGCTATAGACACCTTTAAAATTAAATATGTTAGTAGAAGGATACTGACACTTAATGAGGAAACAGTAGTAAAGCAAGAAATGGAACGGTATTTAGAACCTAATATCTCTATTGATTTTGAGCGTGTTAAGATTTTAAAACGAACAAAAGCCGGAAAACTAAAACAGTTTGTATCTAAATTAAATTCTTAATGAGTCGTTTTTTTACAAATAGATGCTCATAAAGAAACATGATTAGATAATATGACGATTTTATAACAGAGAAGCCCAAACCTTTCCTATAAGCGTTAAAATTGTGTTTTATAAGATTCAACTTGTTTGAAGATAATGAGCCTTGTGTAATTCTGTAGTACGCAATGGTTTCAGAAAGTCCAACTGCTGGTTTATTGCTTCTCTTTAAAGCTTCTAACCAAAGTAGCCAATCTTGTCTCTTTTTTAAATCTTTGGTGTAAATTTTTCCTAAAGAGTCACAATTGTATATTCCTGTTAAGTTACCTATATAGTTGGCCCTTAACAACTTTTTATAGGTTAATGATTCTAATGCGTTTACTTTTACATTTAAAGGGATTCCTTTTTCATTGATCCATTCATAACTACCAAAGCAGACATCAGATTGGGTTCTATTCAGTAAATCTATTTGGAGTTGAAGTTTGTCTATTTGCCATAAATCATCAGCATCTAAAAAGGCAATATAATTACCACGCGCTTTTTTGGTTCCAAGATTTCTTGCTTGTGCAGCACCTTTATTAGTAGAATGCTTATAAACTTTTATTCTGGAGTCCTTTTTTATAAAAGTATTAACAATTGTTGTTGTTTTGTCATAAGAGCAATCGTCAATTAATATAAGCTCCCAATTAGTATAAGTTTGATTTATGACACTTTGTATTGTTTTTTCTATAACACTTTCGTTATTGTACATTGGTGTTATAATAGAAACTAAAGCATCCATATAGTCATTTATTAATACGCTTTATCATCTCCCCTTACGGCATTGATAAATGTTTGGGCAATAATCTTCACATCAAGAAGCAAAGACCAGTTTTCTATATAAAATATATCATATTTCACCCTCCCAATAATATCTTTGTCTGACTCTACCTCACCTCTAAACCCACTAACCTGAGCAAGGCCTGTAATACCAGGTTTTACAAAATGTCTTACCATAAATTTATCTATCTTCTTGGCGTACATATTGGTATGGCTCACCATATGAGGTCGTGGACCAACAACCGACATGTCCCCAAATAAGACATTAAAGAACTGAGGGAGTTCGTCTATACTTGTCTTTCTAATAAATTTTCCAATCTTGGTCACTCGTTGATCACCTCTAGTTGCCTGATGTAGATGTGCATCTTTATTGGGCATCATTGATCTAAATTTATAACAATCAAACTCTTTGTAATTAAATCCATTTCTAGATTGCTTAAAGAAAACTGGGCCTTTGGATTCTAATTTTATAAGGATAGCAATAATTGGTGTAAGCCATGATAATATAAATACAATTACAAAACTTGAAAATAATATATCAAACGCACGCTTAATGACTGTGTTTACATAGTCTTCCAATGGAATGTTTCTTAGTGTTAAAACTGGTATGTAATCGTAATATTCGTACCTAAGTTTTTTGGAATAAATCTCCTTGCTGTCTGGTATAAACTTTAAGATTTTAAGATTGTTATCCGCAAAATCCACTATGTCGGCAATTTGAGCGTTTGTAAGCTCTGATATGGAGCAATAAATTTCGTCTATTTTTTCGCTAATTATGTATTCAAAACATTCATTTAGAGATTGTTCTTTATTCTTAAAGCTATAAGTTTTTTTATGCAAGTATCCATACTCCGGATTCTTATTGAAGAAATTCTCTAAAGCTAGTGTTTTCTTGTTAAGGCCAACAATCACAGTAGACCTGTAATTACCACCAAATGAAACCCTATATTTTTGTAGTAAATAATAGATTGCAAATTTAAAGCCTGTTATTAACGTAAAACATAGTAAAGAATATTTTACAATAGGTCTAGGATAAATTTTCAGATTATGGTATAATCCAGAAAAAGCAAAAACGAGAAGTGTGAAAAGTATTAATTGTTTAACAATTAAGGACAATATATTAACTGGTCTTGTGTATCTATAAACCTCATAGAATTTAGAATAAACAGATAGCAAAATCCACCCTACAGTAATGAAAGTAATGAAAACAAATGAGTCTTCGGTTTTTAAAAGGTATAATACCGCAACACCATTTATAATAGCTAAATCTATTAAATAGGAAATAGGTCTTAAGTATCCTGAATACCTTCCGTGTTTAAATAAACTCAAATTACTAATGTTTGTTGAAACTGTAATTATTTTTTAATCAGCAAATATGATAAAAATAAAAAAGATACCCGAATTTAGATAATCAATATTTGTATTATTCTAACTCTTAGAACTAAAGCAGCAATCTCTTTGCCAATCTCTTTTGCAAACTCTCTCTTGAACTTATATAAGATTCTTTTTTGCCAACTTTATGTGGATTAAAAATATAGGTGTTTGTTTTTTTATTATACTGAACGTCCTCACTATTTTTGAAGTACAGATAAAACATTTCTTGCTTAATAAACATTTGCCTGTTTGTGTTTTCTAATAATAAACTCATAACCTTTAAATCAACTTTCTCAACACTTTCAGTAACATAAACTTTAAAATTTAATGGCTCTTCCTCTAAGCAAAACTCTACAAATTGAGAACCTTCAGTATTGACTATCTCAGATTTAGCAACTAAGTTTTTTTCGTTTTTAGAATTATACTTAACTGTCAACAACCCACTTTTTGAGCTTTCTAACTCTAGTCTCATTCTAAACTTTGATTCACGATCTATACAGTTTTCAACACATGAACTGAACGTAAATAACGTGAAGAAGAATATTATAAATACATAATGTTGATGTTTCATTTAATAAAATTGAGCCTATTATAAATTGATATCCTTTAGTGTTCTAAAATTAAACTTTAGTAATTTAGCCACCAAATTATATGTTAAACAAATGAGAATAGGGATTGATGCTAAATGGTATTTTAATGGACACCCAAGCGGCAAAGTCGTTGTAGAAAATATTGTAAACCATATTGTTAAACAAGATTCCATGGTAGACTTTTATATATTTTTAAGCAAAAAAGACTGTCATTTAAAATTCCCTATTGAACAACCCAACATACACCTTGTATACATACCCAACGTTTTAAATGCTTTAACAAACATTTTTATTATGCCATTTTACACATCTAAATACAATTTAGATGTGTGCATGTATCAAAACTACGCTCCTCTATTTGGTGCAAAAAAAATTGTAAATTACGTTCATGACGCTCTATTTATGGATTTTCCTGAATTCTTCTCTTTAAAAGAAAGAATTTACTTTTATCCAATGAAATATCTCTCTAAACGTGCAGACCATGTTATTACTATATCCTATTCGGAAAAGGAAAGAATGCTGAAGCACGGATTCTGTAAAGATGAGAACATTAGTGTTGTATATCATGGTTTGGGTTTGGTAAATAAAAAGCAGTCCTTAAATGAGGTAAACATCTTTAAGAAATATAATTTGCCTAATAAATTTATACTCTATTTAGGAAGATTGAATGTGAGAAAAAACATTCAAAATCTTATTAAAGCATTGCCTCTGGTCTCTGAAGAAATTTCCCTCGTTATCGTTGGCAAATCTGACCATAAGACATTTGATTTAGACCAATTAACCGAGAGCCTAGACATAAAAGGACGAGTCTTTAAAGTTGGGTATATTGAATTTGAAGATATCGAGTTTTTCTATAAAAATGCCTTGATTTTTTGCTTCCCTTCTTTTGCTGAGGGATTTGGGTTACCTCCATTAGAAGCGATGCATTATGGGACGCCTGTTGTTGTTTCTAATAAAACTTCTTTACCTGAAGTGTGTAGAGATTCTGCACTTTATATTGACCCAAATAAACCAATTGAAATAGCTACTCAAATTAATCTTTTATTAAAAAACGAAAACCTCAGGAATAAACTTATTAAAAAGGGAAAACAAAGATCTTCTGAGTTTAGCTGGGGAAAAGCCTCTAGCGAGATTTTAAACATTTTAAAAACAATATAACAATTAATGAAACTATCTATAATAATTGTTAACTATAACGGCGAAAAATATTTAGCTGACTGTTTAGACTCAATTGAAAAGCAGTGTTGTGGTTTTTTATATGAAATTATAATTTGGGATAATGCTTCTAATGATAATTCTATAACATTTTTACAAGATAATTATAGTGATAAAATTAAGCTTTTTGCTTCTAATGATAATTTAGGATTTGCGGGCGGAAATAATGCTGCCGCAAAACACGCAAAAGGAGACTATCTGTTATTATTAAATAATGATACTATTTTACTAAATCCTTTAAAATCTATTTTAGATTTAATGGATAGAGACTCTAAAATAGGGGTTTTAGGAATAAAGATGTTAAACGGAAATAAGGAGTATACTATTTCTACGGGTTTATTACCCAAGCCTTATCATTTATTTTATTTTAAATGGTTTTCAATAATTAACAAAGAGTTTGCTTCGGGAAATTTTTTAAGCAATCACCCTTTAGAAGTCGGTTGGTTATCAGGTTCTTTTTTAGTAACTCCGAAAAATTTATGGGACGAAATAGGTGGTCTTGACGAATCCTTTTTTATGTATGTTGAAGATGTTGACTATAATAAAGAAGTGGCAAAACGAGGGTATAAAAGAGTATTTGTGCCTTCTTTGGAATATATACATTTTGTTGGCTTTAATGGTGCAAAAAACAACTTGCTTGTGAAAGGGTATCGTATTTATATAGCAAAGCACTTTAAAGGCATTAGTAAAGTAATTGCTAATTTATGTTTAAGTGCTAATGAATTTGTAAAAAAGATAAAAGGAAATTATTGAAGATTCATTGTTTTTTGTTCACATTTTGCTTCTAACTATGCTCAACAGCTAGGTAGTGTTTTTATCTTGTCCTAAAAAATAATAATACTTAAACACCACTAATAACCTAGGTTGACCTATTAGCTATTTATAACCATAGTTTATTATTTGATTTTCAATGGTCTTGTTTAACCACTTCTTTTCTTCTTCACTCAAAATCCTGTTCCAATTACCAATTTTCCCTTTATTAAATGTAGAGCTTTTAACAGAATAAATTTTATTACAGACGTCTTCCAGTTGATCCTGATTTAGCTCAATAGATATATGATTACAAATACTTTTTACAGCTTCCTCTTGTTTATGCTTATCTCCTCCTCCATTTGGGCCAATTAAATGTTCAAATTTTACACACAAAACATCATTAGACTCTGTCCAAGCTAAAAATTTATCTAAAACTTCTGGGAATGGCTCTAATACATCTTTTTTTCCCTCAATCATTGCTTTTAGTTTTTCAAATCTTGAGCCATAAGAAGCAATGAATCCATGAGATTTTTGGGTTGTATCCATTTTCTCAATATAATTTAAGTGAGACAATAGTACATCTCTAGGATCTCTTACTAAATGGATGATTTTTGTGTTGTTAGTATTTATAGTTTCTAAAGCCTTTTCATGATATTGCATGTGGCTAAGCAGAAATTGTCCGTTCTTAATTGAAGATAATATTTTAAGTTTTGGTTCAACAGGGTTTTGAGTCTCTAACCTAAGTGTTTTTTTTCCACAATGCCTCATAAATGGTAACTGCAAAAAGAGACTCTCTAAAAGGTGTGTGCCAGATTTAGGTAAAGAATTTAGGACTACTTTAGGACCATGCTTTCTTCCTTTAATCTGGGACTTTTTAAGGCTATGGAAAAAAATCTCTATTCGTTTGGAGAAATAATATCTATATTTATCTAAGCTGTTCTTTGCTTTCATTTTGATTATCTAATGTAAAAAGTATAATATAAAGTATACCAAAAAAGAGTATCCCTCTTTGTCTCCATATAACCGACTCGGTTATAAATAGCGATATACTTATAATTATAAAGGGTAACAAGTCTTTAATTTTAAATGCTCGTTTTAAAGCCAACATAAGACTTATAATAAACATTAATAGTCCAACTATACCGAGTTCTACAAAAATCTGTAAATATTGATTATGAAAATTATAAGTATGGAACCTTACAGGAGTATTTAATCTTGTATGTATTCTTTTTATTTCCTTTTTTGAAGCATCTAAACCAACACCTAATAAATATTTTTTTGGTGAGTTCATTATTTCGTTAAAAACTCTTACCTGTAATAATCGGGCCTCTATGCCAGTATAAACTCGTCCTTTTTCAAAACTTTTTTCATTAAGAACCTGTTTATAAGACGTATTAAATTCAGAAACAAATCTATTTTTTATCGGGTTTGCAAAAACTAAAATTAATACCGAGGTTAAAAAAATAAAACCAAGTAAAATCAGTCTATGTAAATTTCTTTTAATTCTGAAAAAAATCATTATGGCAGATGTAAAAACCGTTATGGTTAGTATCATTTTAGAAGATAGTAGAATTAAAAAAAACCCTAGAACTAAAAGCTTTATCGTCTTAAGAGTTACCTTACCCTCATTATCCTGAAGCGTATATAAAAAACAAAATGAAACCAAATAAGACACATATATTGCGTTTAATTCTAAAGGAGATACCAGTTCATGATAGTACAAAAATCCTTCAAACTCATACTTACAATATCTAAAAACAGCTTGGATGACTAAAACAAGGGCTAAGCAACATATAAAAATTGAAAATCGATTAAATATCTTTCTTTCTTCTATGTAAGATATTTTTGGCAAAAACATGCCTGAAATTGCAAAAAGAAATAGTGGAATTTGCCTTCCTATACCATGCATTGTTTGCGGCTTATCTACAGACCAAATTACTGAAACAAAAGAAAACAAACTAAAACACAAAAAAGGAGTGATTGATTTTCGAATATTGAAATGTTTTGTCTTAACAATCCAAATAATGGAGAAAGCAAACCAAATTCCAAATGCAAGACTACTAAAAAAATAGTCTAACAGAATAGAACATAATAGAAGTAATGTTAGGTAACCAAATGTAGTTTCCCATATATCATTTGTTCTTCTCATTAAAACAGGTATTAAAAAACTTTAAATAGCTTTCATTTATATATTCCCAACTAAATTTTGTTTCAATCTTATCAATATTTCTTTTAATTAAATCAAGTCTGTCCTTTTTATTTTCATTATTAATGAGCTCTGATACATCATCGGCTGACTTAAAATAAAAAGCATCGTCTTCAAGTATAGCATAATTAAAATCATTGTGATGAGCCGCAATGAGTGAATGAGAACCCATTGCTTCTAATAATGAAGGATTGGTACCTCCAACAGAATGTCCATGAAAATATAGTCTAGAGTTAAACCTTAAGTTGTCTAAAGTTTCTAAATCATAAATTGCACCCAAAAATCTTATGCCTTTATGTTTGCCAAATTTCTTTTTTAAATAATTTCCAAAGGATGTCGACTCTATATTTCCTATTACGCAAAATAGGTGTTCTGAATTGCTTCTTACATAACCATCTAAAATCATTTCAATATTATTCTCGGGTTCCATTCTTGCAATGAGTAAGAAGTATTCATTGGTTACTAAATCCTCATATAAGAAATCAGTATTTTCGTTTGGTACAAAAACATTGGCACCATAGGCAATGTATGCTGAGTTTTTATTATACTTCTTTTTAATATATGATTGAATCCCTATGGAATCTGAAATTAGATAATCACTTGTTTTAATGGCAAGTTTTTCAGCATATAATAAAAACTTTTGTACTTTTTTAGAGTACTTACTTCTTTTCCACTCTAAACCATCCATATTTGTAATAACCGTAGGTTTTGAAGGTAATAACCAGCCCCAAATAGAACTACTTGTATAGCCTAGCTGTAAGATAATGTCATAATTTCTTTTTCGAGAATCTCTTATACAATTGAGATCATAAATAAATTGGCCGGCTGTACCTATCCTAGATTCTGGATCGTATGCATGAATGATATTTACCCCTTTATAATTATTATCTTTAAATGGATGTAGATGAGAGTTGTAGACATACACATCATGTCCTTTTTCTTTTGCATAAACTGCAAAAAAATCTGCAAATTGTTCAAAACCACCATGATGGTTAGGTATACCCCTTGTTCCTATTATTCCTATCCTCATTTGATTGCTTTTTTATATTGGTACTGTAAAAAGAGGAGTGCTCCCAAAATAACAGTAATTACATCTGTTGGATTATAAATACCTGAAATTATGAAACTTGAAAAAATATAAAAAAACCCTAATGCACTTATAAGGTTGTTAATAAATATCTGGTTTACACTTTTAAATTTGTTGTAAGTTTGAAGATAAAGAAAGAAAAGAAAAGTTACATACATAACCAGCCCTATTACACCCGACTTGAATAACACATAAATATATCCATTATGTATTTTAGGGATATATTGCATTTTTTCATTACCTAATTCTGCCTCAAAGCCCAAATCTATCAATGAACCTAGGCCTTTACCAAAAAAAACACCCATATTATATGGTGTGTGTTGAAGTTGCTCTAAAGCTTTAGAGGCCTCATAGGCACGCCAATGATCCCATCTATCTACAGGGTCATCAAAATCAATCTCTGCATTAAATATTTCTTCTGGTGCTATTTTTAGTTTATATAAAAAACCTTCAAAGCCGGTTGCTCCTCGATCTATATTTAATGAATTTAAGGCGATATAAAATAATATTACACCTAATGACACTGACGTTAATATTACTATTCCATTCTTCGTTAACTTAGCGTATCCATTCCCTGCAACCCAAAGAATAACAAAAGCAACCACCATGGTTCTAGAAAAATAAAAAATAAACGATATGGTAAGAATGAAATAAAATAATTTTTTAAACTTTACTTTAATGCTAAAAAACCTGTTTTTTACATTTAAGACGAGTAAAGAGCAGGCAACAAGCTCCATATAATTATCTTTTCCTCCATGATATCTAATTTTAGAGATTTGGTATACATCATTATTAAGAATAAAAACTAAAACTTTTGAAAGATGTATAATAGCAAATACTATACCTAGATATACTATAATTTTAAAAACAGAGTTCTTGTCTTTAATCTTTGAAGCTAAAAAATAGCCTAGAAACAAATAGACAATTGGCTTAAAAAGGTAGACACTATCTTTAATAACATCATAAATTTTAGGGCCATAAAAAAAATGAGAAATAAAACCAACAATAAATATTAAAATGAGTAAAGTTGAAAGAGAAACAAGTTTGAGAGAGTATTTGAAGTGTTTTTCTATTAATACTAATGAGAGAAAAAAAGATGATACAATAAAATTAATCTCTAAGACTGGATAAAAAATTGGCATAAACAAAACAAGTGCATATATGGAAGTATAAATATCTTTTTGGGTTATACCGATGCTCATTGATTTTGTATATATAGAATGTATATTGTTTTTTTAATGAAATACTTGCTTATAACAACCAGTTACTTAAATCTCGATTTATCAACTCTTGAAGTTTTTGAATATCTGATTTATAATATTCTTGTAAATATATTTTAGCCTCTAAACTGATTGTTTCCTTTTGTAGATTGTTTCTCATTATTTCAGACTTTATAGATTTTCTAAATTTTACTGGCAATAAATTTTTTAAATGCCTTTTTATAAAAAAATCTTTTTTAAGTAAAATAGCTAACTCTTTGCTCTTAGGTTTTCCAGAAATGTTTTGGTTTTTTATTTTTTTGAATTCAAAATTCTTTAATTCTAAGAAATTCAAAATGTCGTTTAATGTTTTGTCTGGATTTTGCTTAAAGTCATCATATAATAAAACTTTTACGTCTTTAAATATAGATAAATATGCTTTAACCTGCCTATAATACATCCCTCTATCTACATAAAAAAAGTCAAAGTGAGCATTGTTTTTCATTCTAGATGGCTCACTTTTAATAGCAGTCATAAAGTCAAGATCTTCAACTACATCTCTAATTTTCATCATATATTGAGAAAATGCTCTTTCAATTGGATTTCTCAAAACTATAAGTATTTTTATATTCTCATAATCTGTTATTGTCTCTTTTATATTTTGTATAGTCTCTTCATAAAAGTACAAATAAGGTGTTGAAGATTCTCCTCTGATTTTTTCACCACTTGCAGCTTTAAAAAGATTTTTATAATCCTCAATTTTTGTGATAAACTTAACTGGCTTATCTGTTGTGTATTTAATCCTTTCTTTGTTTTTAAACTTAAAAAAACTAGGTTCTTTCCATTCTGTCATAAAAACCTCAGGATGCTGTTTTAGATATTCATGGATAGTCGTAGTTGCAGCTTTAGCAGCACCAACAATCAAGAAATTTGGTAAATCCTTAGTCATTTATTAAACTTTTAAAAATGGAATATAAAAAGTCACATAATTAAGCTTCTTATAAACATAGAAAGCAGAAACTATGTTTAAAACTGCTATACCAAAAACAGAGACCAATGCAGCTCCTAACATACCATAAACCGGTATTAAAAAATAATAGCTTAAAACCACTAAAATCACGGTAAAAAGTATGATGTTTTTCAAAACCTTCTGATGCCCTGTCATGTTTAAAAATATACCAACAGAACCTGTTATTGCGTTTATAATTTGACCTAAAACCAATATCCACAATATCTCTTTACCTAAGACAAATTCTTCGCCAAAAATTCTAAGGATAAAGCCAGAAAACATGATAAGGATTAAAGCCACAACAATCGATATCCAAAATATTAGTTTAGAGGACTGTCTCAAAACTCTTTTAAGTGATTCATATTTATCATTCCAATACAATTCAGAAAACTTAGGAGCTGATATAGTATTTACGACAGTTAATGGTAAACTAACCATTTGTGACAACATTACACACACATTATAAACACCTACGGTAGCTGTTGAATCATAAGCCTCTAAGAAAAATAATCCAGAAAAAGCTAAAATTAAGGATGAAACAGTAGTGACCATCATTGGAATAGATGTTTTTAAAAAATCTTTTCTCGTAAAACTTTCAGCTCGCATTATTGAAGAGTTAAGGCTACTTAGCTTAAAAATTATAAAGCTTATAGAAAAGCAGAATGTAACAACAACAGCTATTACTAAAGCATAAACGGAGTTTAATTCATTATAATTCAAAAAAGAAATCAACATAACAACACCTATAACTAAATAAATATTAGCACTCCTCAAAAACTCTGAAACTTTAAGTAATTTTAATCCTCTGATAAACTCTACATTTATTAAGTTTAAAGTAAAAAAAGGAAGGCCAAATGCTATTAATTTTAAAGCCTTTATATAATTTTCATTTCCAAAAACTTTTAATGCAATATGTTCTGATAAAATAAAAATTAATAAACTCATAATTACCGTGACAGGAAAAGTTAACTGAATAAAATACTTGAAAATTTTCCTGAGATAATGATTAGCTTGAGCGTTAAGGTTAAATTGCCCGACGTACCTTAACACGGACACATTAAAACCTAAGGCACAAAAAACACTTATTGATGTAAGGGTTTTTAAAGATAAACTATAGAGTCCTACTCCTTCTGCCCCATACCTAGTTGAGATTAGTATAACAACCAGGTAGCTCAAAATCATACCCAAAACTTTAAGCACAAATGTTATTGAACTCCCTGTCAATAACTCTTTTAAATTATGGTCAGAAACGAGTGTTTGTTTTAGTTTTTGAATCAATTCAGGACTTTTATTAATATATGATTTCTTGAAGAACCGCCTTTTTTAATAAATTTTCTCTTCCAGTTTATCCAATAAAGCTTCCCTAAATATGAACCCTGGTAAAGTTTTTGATTCTGCTTTGTTTAGATAAAACCCATTGGTATCCTTATTATAAGAGGTGATTTTTGTTGGAACGAAAAAACTCCAAATATTCTCTTTTGATACACTGTAAGATCTTCCTTCAAATTCAAAATAAGCATCGTTTATAATAACCTCCTTATTCTCTTTTGAGTCAAAATTAAGGCGCATCCCAGAAGGAAATACGTCATGAGGTAAATTAAACGTTACTTCTTTTGAGTCATTAACTCCTTTTATACTCTTCTTGATAAAGTCTTTGGGACTATAGTCCATGTTCCCTTCTTCAGTAAACCTCAAAAAAATATCTGTATCTGTTTTGGTGCTTAAATTAAACTTTACCTCCAAACCTAATTTAGCTACATTTTTATTTGAACTTTCTGTTTTTGGTTCATTTACTCTTACTTCCTTATTTTTAGTATTACTTTGTTCGTTTTTACAAGAAAAAGTAATTACAAAAATTAAAACATAAAAAACACTTTTCATAAAATTTTTAATTTATTAAACAATCATCCCAGCAGCAACCGTTTCATTAGTAGCATCATCTACTAAAATAATGCTACCTGTGGTACGATTTTCCCTATAAGGATCAATCATTAAAGGTTTTGTTGTGCGTATTTTAACTTTAGCAATATCATTCATTGCTAAATCAGTGTCTTCACTATTACGCTCTAACGTGTTAATATCGTATTTGTAAACCACTTCTTTAATCATTGCTTTTTGATCGTTAGAAGTGTGCTTAATTGTGTATTTAGCCCTAGGCTTAGCTGCACTATTGTTTAACCAGCATAACATTACTTCAACATCTTGAGAAGGCTCTGGCTTATTATTAGAACGCACAATCATATCACCACGACTAATGTCTATATCGTCTTCTAAAGTTATAGAAACTGACATTGGTGCGTAAGCTTCTTCTAACTCTTTATCATGAAGGTTGATGCTTTTTATTTTTGAAGTAAAACCTGAAGGCATTACAGTAACTTCATCTCCCTTTCTTAAAATACCACTTGCTACACGACCAGCATAACCTCTGTAATCTATAAATCCTTCACGTTGTGGTCTTATTACAGTTTGTACAGGAAAACGTGCATCTACTTTATTAATATCACTACTAATGTGCATTGTTTCTAAAGTATGTAGCATTGGTGCTCCTTGATACCAAGGCATGTTTTCTGATTTGTTTACAACATTATCTCCTAAAAGCGCTGACATTGGTATAAAACGAACGTCTTTAACAAGCATTTTTGAAGAAATCTCTTCAAATTCTGAAACAATATTGTTAAATATCTCTTCAGAAAAATCAACCAAATCCATTTTGTTTACACAGACAATAATGTGCGGTATTTGCAATAACGACGCTATAAATGCGTGACGTTTTGTTTGCTCTATTACACCATGCCTTGCATCAATTAGAATAGTCGCTACATTAGCTGTTGATGCACCTGTAACCATATTACGTGTATATTGAATATGTCCTGGTGTATCTGCTATAATAAATTTACGCTTTGGTGTTGTAAAATATCTGTATGCAACATCAATGGTAATACCTTGTTCTCTTTCGTCTCTTAAACCGTCTGTAAATAGCGCTAAATCTACACCTTCATGACCCTTTTTCTTACTTGTGTTTTCGATAGCTTCAAGTTGGTCTTCAAAAATAGATTTAGAATCGTATAGCAAACGCCCTATTAATGTACTTTTTCCATCATCTACACTTCCTGCAGTTGTAAAACGTAATAATTGATTGTTGTCTAACATGTTATTCTTTATATGAGAAGCCGAATTGTATTCGGCATGACAGTTAATTTTTATTTAATTTGATTAAAAGTATCCTTGACGCTTACGGTCTTCCATTGCAGATTCTGATCGCTTATCGTCACTTCTGTTACCACGTTCAGTATTTCTCATACCAGCAACTTCAGCAGCTATCTTTTCTAATGTATCTGCGTCAGATTCTACACCACCAGTAATAGTAATATCACCTAAAGTTCTAAAACGTATCTTTTTAGTCACCACTTCTTCATGATCTTCTAATACTAAAAACTCAGAATTTGGAATCCAAGAGTCTTGTCGCCATACAACTTCACGCTCATGAGCAAAGTATAATGATGGAATATCTATATTCTCTCGTTTTATGTAGTTCCAAACGTCCATTTCTGTCCAGTTACTTATTGGGAATGCTCTAAAATGTTCACCTTCAAAATGCTTTCCGTTGAAGATATTCCACAATTCTGGACGTTGGTTTTTAGGATCCCATTGTCCAAAATCATCTCTATGAGAGAAGAAACGCTCTTTGGCTCTCGCTTTTTCTTCGTCACGACGTCCACCACCAATAGCACAATCAATCTTATTTGCCTCAATAGCATCAAGAAGTGTTGTAATTTGAAGCGCATTACGCGTAGCATTTTTCCCTTTTTCTTCAGCAACACGACCTTCATCTATAGATTCTTGTACCGAACCAACTATAAGCTGCGCGCCTAATTCTTTAATAATATCGTCTCTAAACTGAATGGTTTCTGGGAAATTGTGACCAGTATCAACATGCATTAATGGAAATGGTATTTTAGCAGGGTAAAATGCTTTTTTCGCTAAATGCGTTACCAAGATAGAATCTTTTCCTCCTGAAAATAAAATTACTGGGTTTTCAAATTGTGCCCAAACTTCACGTAAAACAAAAATTGCTTCACTCTCTAATTCATCTAAATAATTTAAATAGTACTTACTCATTGTTGCTTTGACAATTTTGGTGTAATATAATCTACGATTCGTTGTGCTGCAGCTTCAACCGATTCGCTCTCTGTTTTTATCTCAATATTAGGGTTTTCTGGTGCTTCATAAGGCGCTGAAATCCCTGTCATGTTTTTTATTTCTCCAGCACGTGCTTTTTTATAGAGCCCTTTTACATCACGTCTTTCACACTCTTCCACGCTAGTATTCACAAATATCTCAACAAAGTTAACATCTTTAACGATACTTCTAATGTTCTCTCGGTCTTTTTTGTAAGGCGAAACAAAAGCTGCAAGTGTCACTAAACCAGCATCAACCATTAAATTAGCCACTTCAGCAATTCTACGGATATTTTCAGTTCTATCTTCTGGGGCAAAGGTTAAGTCTTTATTAATTCCTTTTCTAATATTATCACCATCTAATGTAAAGGTTTTAATACCTTTTTGGTGTAATTTCTGTTCAACCACATTAGCGATGGTAGACTTACCTGATCCTGACAACCCTGTAAACCATAATAAAAAAGAATTATGTCCATTTAACTCTCGTCTATCATCAATAGAAATCTGATAATCGTGTGGAATAATGTTCTCTTTCATCTTATTCGTTATTTCTTTTACTTAAACCAAAATTAATTTTATACCAAGCGCGCTCATGTAAATAATACAATATCATTTTGGTAATCACTTCAGCAAAACCTATTTGCAATGCCGCGAGTGGATTTCCTGAAATTATCCATGCTAACGTCATTGTATCTAAAGTACCTATAAAACGCCAGGTAATTGTTTTTGCAATATGTCGTTTTCTACTTTCAAGAAGAACACCATCTTTTGATAAGTTGATTTTGTACCAAACACGCTCATGCAAGTAATATAATACTGATTTAGTAGTTACTTCTGCAAAACCTATTTTTAGACCAGCTAAAGGGTCTCCAGTAATCAACCACGAAAGAATTATTGTATCTATTGTTCCAACAATTCTCCAGGTTATGGTTTTTGCAATATGTCTTTTATAAGATACGTCTGCCATTTATTTACTAACTAAAAAATAGCTGTTTAATAGGTTCTCTTTATTGTATTTTAATGGCTTATTTGTCTCCTTTGAAATAACCTGTAAGCCAACCGCATTGCAAATGGCTTGTCCTGCAGCTGTATCCCATTCCATTGTAGGGGCATAACGTGGATATACATCTGCATTGCCTTCTGCAACCAAACAAAACTTTAAAGAACTTCCTTTTGACACTATTTCAACCTCTTTACCATCCTTCTTTAAACTTTCTACAAAATCTAATGTGTCTTGATTCATATGTGAGCGACTGCCAACCACCTCTATTCGATCTGAATTATCATTCTTTGGTTTTAATGGTTCTGCTAGTTTTTCTAAAACTTCAAGAGTAGTTTCATGATCGTCTAAATCAGCTTTAAAAGCTTCATTTTTATTTACATCGGCAAAATAGATGGTTCTTACAGCTGGCACATAAATAGCACCTAAAACCGGTTTTCCGCTTGTTACCAAAGCTATATTTACAGTAAACTCTCCGTTACGTTTTATAAACTCCTTTGTGCCGTCTACAGGATCAACAATCCAACATGTTTTCCAGGTTTTTCTAACATTGTAGTCCGTTTGTTTGTTTTCTTCTGAAATAATTGGAATCCCTGTTGGAATTAGAAATGAATTTATAACATCATTGGCTTTCTTGTCTGCCTCTGTTAAAGGTGATTTGTCATCTTTTATTTCTACATCAAAAGCTGTATCATAAACTTGCATTATCACCTTTCCAGCCTCAAGTGATGCTTTTATTGCTGTTTGTAATTCTTTATTCATTTTTCATGTTTTGTATTGCAGTTATTAAACTGTCTCTCCAATATGGTGCCTTTAGGTTAAGTGTTGTTTCTATTTTTGTTTTATCTAAAACACTAAAATGAGGTCGCTTTGCAGGTGTTGGGAATTGAACTGTAGAAATATTATTTAGTTCAATGTCTAAATTACTAATATCAAAAATAGCTTTTGCAAAATCGTACCAACTTGCTACTCCATTATTACTGTAGTGATAAATTCCATAGTCAGAAATATCGTTAGCTATAATATGAAATATTGTCTTAGCCAAATCTTTAGCATAAGTAGGTGTTCCTATTTGGTCACCAACAACCCCTAGTTGGGTTCTATCTTTAGAAAGGTGAAGCATTGTTTTCATAAAATTGCCACAATGTTCTGAGTACAACCACGAGGTCCTTAAAATAAAATATTCTTTCAAAGCTCTTGAAACCTCTTGTTCTCCTTTTAATTTAGTTTCACCATAGACACCAATAGGATTAGTTGAGTCAGATTCTTTATATGGTTTATTGTGCTCACCATCAAAAACAAAGTCTGTAGAGACATGTATTAACTTAACACTATACGCTTTACATGCTTCTGCTAAGTTTTTCACACCAGAAACATTAACATTAAAAGCACTATCACAATCAGACTCTGCTTTATCAACGGCTGTGTAAGCAGCACAATTTATACACCAATCTATTTTTTGATGTTCAAAAAAGTTTTTTACCTCTTGGTTATTTGTTATATCGAGATCTGAGGAACTTACATATTTGATATCAAATTTATTATCGTCTAAATCTTTGATACATGTTCCTAACTGTCCATTGCTTCCTGTAACCAATATTCTTGGTATCATTTAAAGTACACTTCTAAGGTTGGTAAAATAATATCTTTTTCTGAAAGTTGTGCTTCTTCAGGTTTAATTTTCCAATCGATATTTAGTGACTGATCGTTATATAAAATACCTGCTTCAGCATTTTTATTATAAAAATTATCACATTTATAAGAGAAGATGGCCGTGTCGCTCAATACAGAAAAACCATGTGCAAATCCTCTTGGTACAAACAACTGCCTTTTGTTCTCTTCAGTTAACTCAACAGCTATATGTTGCCCAAAAGTTGGCGAATCTTTTCTTATATCTACAGCAACATCTAAAACCGAACCCTTAATAACTCTAACGAGTTTTGCTTGGGCAAACTCACCTTCTTGAAAATGTAACCCTCTTATAACTCCTCTAGATGAAAAAGACTCATTATCTTGTACAAAGTTAACAGGTTTGCCTATTAAGTTATTGAAAGTTTGTTGATTATAACTTTCAAAAAAATAACCTCTATCATCCTGAAATACTCGAGGTTCAATAATAAAACAACCTTTTAGTTTTGTTTCGGTGGCTGTCATTTTTTGTTTTTTATTAGACCTAAAAGATTTTTACCATAACCACTTTTCATTAATGGCTTTGCTAAAGCTCTAAATTTATCTTCTGATATATATCCCATTTCATATGCTGCGGCTTCAATAGAACCAATCTTTAGGCCCTGTCTATTCTCTATTACCTCTACAAACTGTGATGCTTGCATCAAAGAATCAAAAGTACCTGTATCTAACCAAGCAGTACCTCTGTCTAGGATACTTACATTAAGTTTTCCTTGACTAAGGTATTCTTTATTAACATCAGTGATTTCCAGTTCACCTCTATGACTAGGTTTTATGTTTTTTGCAATACTAACAACCTTATTATCATAAAAATAAATGCCAGGGACAGCATAGTTTGATTTTGGCTTAGTGGGTTTTTCTTCAATAGAAATTGCTTGACCATTATTATCAAATTCAACCACACCATAACGTTCCGGGTCGTGAACACGATAAGCGTATATTATACCTCCTTCCGGATCATTGTTGCTTTGTAATAATGATGCTAATCCAGAGCCATAAAAAATATTGTCTCCTAAAATTAATGCCACCTTATCATTCCCTATAAAATCTTCACCAATAATGAAAGCTTCAGCTAAACCATTTGGTTCATCTTGTACTGCATAAGAGAAGCTACAACCATACTTTTCTCCATCCCCTAATAAATCTTTAAAGAGTGGTAAATCTTTGGGTGTAGATATAATTAAAACCTCTTTAATACCAGAATACATCAACGTTGATAAAGGATAATAAATCATTGGCTTATCATAAATAGGCATTAACTGCTTACTTACAGACAATGTCAATGGGTGTAATCTAGTACCAGATCCACCAGCTAGTATAATTCCTTTCATTGGTATTGTTTATTATAATAGGATTGATATTCACCACTTGTTACATGGTTCAACCATTCTTGATTGTTTAAGTACCAATCTATTGTAATAGATAAACCTTGTTCAAATGTAACAGACGGTTCCCAACCAAGTTCTTTGTTTATCTTATTAGCGTCTATAGCGTATCTTAAATCATGTCCTGGTCTGTCTTTTACATATGTTATAAGTCTCTCTGAAGAACCTCTTTCTCTTCCTAGTTTTTCATCCATTTGCTTACACAACAGTTTAACCAAGTCTATATTCTTCCATTCATTAAATCCTCCTATATTATATGTCTCTTCGTTATCACCTTCATGAAAAACTAAATCAATAGCTCTTGCATGGTCTAAAACATATAGCCAATCTCTTGTATAATTACCATCACCGTAAACAGGGAGTGGCTTATTATTTATTATGTTATTTATAAAAAGCGGTATAAGCTTTTCTGGAAATTGATTTTGTCCATAATTATTAGAACAATTTGTAATGACATAGGGCAAATTGTAGGTTTCACCATAGGCTCTAACAAAATGGTCTGAACTAGCTTTAGACGCTGAATATGGCGAATTCGGTGAGTAACTAGTTGTTTCCGTAAATAAACCCGATTCCCCAAGGGTGCCATAGACCTCATCTGTGCTTACATGATAAAATCTTTTACCCTCAAAATTGTTATTCCATAAATTCTTGAATGCATTTAACAGGTTTAGGGTTCCAATAATGTTTGTTTTAACAAATGCTAAAGGATCTTTTATCGACCTATCTACATGTGACTCTGCCGCCAAATGTATAACAGTGTCAAATTGATATTCTTGAAAAAGACCATCTATAACTTTTTCATCATTAATATCCGCTTTGATAAAATGATAATTCTCTTTATCCTCAACGTCTTTTAAATTCTCTAAATTCCCAGCGTATGTTAGACTGTCTAAATTAAAAATACTGTAATTAGGATACTTATTTACAAATAGTCTTACAACGTGAGAACCTATAAAACCTGCTCCTCCTGTAATTAATAATGTTATTTTACCCTTCATAATTCTTTACGTATTGGATTAGTTTCTTTGAAAAGTAAAAGAGGGCTAAAAAAACAAATATTATAATTGGGAAAATTATTGAGTATCTCTGGACTATTTCAATATGCTTAGCACCAACTTCTGGAAAGCTAGATAAAGTATCAAAAAATTCATCTTCTTCCACTTTTTGAGCCTCCAATTCACTAAGGTCTTGCTGAAGCTTTATTTGTTTTTCAGTTAATTCATACTCCTTTGTTTCAGTACGTTGTTCAATGTATGTAAAACCGTCTTGAGTTGAAAAAGACTTTCTTTCGGATAGTGACTCTTCTCTTTTAATCTCAATATATACCTTTTTTAAGGAGTCGACCTCCTTAAGAGAAGCTATGATTCTATTTTTATCAATTTTTAAAATAGAATCTCGCTTTTTCATTTTTTTAGCGGAATAAGCATTAGAAAAGGTTGAGTTTAACCCCTCCTCTAGAGATCTGAAAATATCCTTTTTCTGCGACTTAACACTTATTTCAAAAATGTCGCCTGAATAAATACTTCGGTTTTCAAGAAAGCCTTCAAACGATACCTCTTGTGCTCTGAGACTATCTATTGACTTTAAAAATTCATCGTACTGTTTTATTTGGTCATTCTCATTCTCAGGCCCTGGCTGTATTTCAAAATTAATGATTTTTTCAGCATCAGTCTCAGAAATATTAAAAATACTTTGTAACTGTGTATAATCTTTATCATCAATTAAAGCATTGTAATAATCTATATTGGCAACCAATTGAAATTTTGAATCAAAATATGGTTTAACCAACATCTTTGAGAGATAAACATCCTTTCTTGTTTTTTCTAATCCGTACCCTACAGCTGCAGCAATTATCATAGAACCAAAAATGACAATATAGTTATCTACTATTGCCTTTAAAACATAAACTAAAGCAGATAGAACACCTTTAAAAATAGATTTAAAAAAGTTATAAATACGATCGAAAAATTTTCCGATATATTTAAATATTTGTATTAAATCGACTTCCTCATTTTGAGAACCTTGTGGTACTTCTTGACTCATGTGTTTTAAGAATTAAATATTTGTTCTAGTATTTTTTTTGTAATTACGTATGTAGGTTTTACTCCCGATGTGCCTAGACCGCCAGAGGCCAAGGTACTTCCAGTTTCTAAAGGGTTATCACTTGCATAATAGGCATATCTTACTTTAACATCTTCATTTATACTGCCTCGTACTTTTGATGCTGCTTGTATTGCTTTTTGGTAATGTGCTCCCTCCATCTCTAAACCAATCACGTTCCAAGTGGATTTTTTAAAGAATTTTAAAATTTCTTTATTCTGTAGAGATGTTCCTAATACCGTTATCATGGTTCCTTCGTAAACATCGACTCCACAATCTAGTAAATCATCTTTGCTTAACTCATTTTTAAAAGGGTAATTGTCTGCGGTACCTTCAAAAATATGAGCTGAAGGTATCATTACATCTCCTTTACCTCCTTCAAGAATTCCTGCCTTACCCATTATAGAGATAGACTTAACATCTAGGTGTACTTTTTCGCCGTCAACTTTAATTGGCTTTAAAAATTCATCTAAGGTTTCATAAGCTTGCTCACCAAAGGCATAATCCATTACAAAAATAACTGCTTTGTCTTCTGTATTGGTTTCTAAGTATTCAAAATCTGTTTTTGAAAAATCTATTTTATCTGTGTCAAAAATCTGAACATCTATGTTGGTTCCAGAAGTATCCTTAATGTATATCATTCCGTTTTGCAACGCAGATTTTTCTACTTTATTGCGCATCACAAAACTTTTTTGATCACTGAGTGTCTCGTAAATCTCAAAAATGTTCTTCTTTGTATCTGCACCTTTTAAGGTTCCTTTGGCAAATAATGAATTCATGACACTATGCATGTTTGCACTAATTATATGAATTGGTCTTTGAAGTAATCCGTTTTTGTGCAATACAGACTTAATATTATCTGCCCAAATTTCTCCATGAATGTGATGCCCAAGTCGCTCTCTCAATACAGGGCTAAATGTAATTGTTCTTTTATTTCCCCTTACAACTTCTTCAATAGCAAGTTTCCCCAACCAATATACAATATGCAATAATCTTTCAGGTTGACTTTCGGTAGCAAACTTTGAATAGGCACCTGTTAACTCGTTAAATGTTCTGCCTAAAATATTTGCTGTATGCGTTATAGCTATTTCGCGTTCCTTTTGGGTTAGCTTTTTGGTTGAAGTAACTGCATTTTCTAGTTTTTGCCAATCTCTTACTGTCGAGCCCTCTTCATCTATAAGAACACGTTTGCTGATTTTGTGAGACTCTACAAACAAAAATGTAAGATGCGTTAAAATATCGTAGATTTCTGAGCGTCCACGCGTAATTTCGATATTCATTTGCTCATCATCTATTCTATAGCAATTACGTCTTCTTTTAGGTGGAATAATAGGCTTAAAGTGAGAATTAGCATAACCTTCGTCACTGGTTAAGTTAATAAATGTACACTCCTCAATACCTTGAGGCAAACGGTCTATTACATAAAGTAGACCATCGATTTCTGCTTTTTCTTCACCAATTGAACCATAAATCTCTGGTCTCAAAAGAAGTAATGCTTCTCTTAAGGTTTCTCCAGAAACACCCATTGGCTTGTAAAATCCACGATTAAATAGATGGCGCATTGTAATATACATGCGCTCTATAGCGCTAGAACTCTCTTGAGCTCTCGTTCTTTCGTGTTTTTGGTTTGTTGTACTCATACCTTTATTTGGCCTGCAAATATAGTTTTATTTAGTTAATTTGAGTTCATTTAGCCTATCTACTATTGTTCTATCGTTAGAAAGTCTTGGTATTTTATTCTGTCCGCCGAGTTTTCCTATGGACTTCATATAGGTCTGAAAACCACCTTTTTTAACTCTAGTAATTACCAAGGATCTTAAAACTTTTCCGTCAATTAAATCAAAATAATAACTGTTTTGTTGTTGAAGTGATGCTTCTAAATTTTGAACAAGCTTTAACTCATCGTTTGGTTCGTTTTCAAACTCTATAAACCACTCGTGATAAGGCAAACCTTCTGAAGGGTTAATTTGAGGCGCTACCGTAAACTCGTTTACTGTTATATCTGTATTTGCTGTTGCTTCTTTAAGCGCCTGTTCTACTTCCTTACCAATAACATGTTCTCCAAAGGCAGAAATAAAATGCTTTATTCTTCCGCTTACAATGACTCTATAAGGAGACAAGGATGTGAACTCTACCGTATCTCCAATATTGTAAGCCCAAAGACCTGCGGTTGTAGAAATTATCATCACATAATTAACGCCTAGTTTAACATCTTTAATGGTAATACGCTCTGGATTTTCTTCAAAAAAGTACTCTGCTTCTATAAATTCGTAAAATATACCTGAGTTAAGCTGTAATAGCATTCCTTTTTCGTTTTGCTTGTCTTGAAATGCAAAAAAACCTTCGCTTGCAGGATACAGCTCTATACTATCAACCTTACGACCTATTAAATTTTCAAATTTCGCTCTGTATGGTTCGTAATTAACTCCTCCAAAAATAAACAGATTAAAGTTTTTAAATATTTCACCTACTTTCTGTCCTTTCGTTTCTATCAACTTTTCAAAATACATCTGAACCCAAGATGGTATTCCAGAAATAACAGTCATATCTTCATTGATAGTTTCGTCTACAATGGCATTAACTTTTGTTTCCCAATCTTCGATACAATTGGTTTTTAGGCTAGGCATTCTATTTTTTTGAAGATATTTTGGCACATAGTGTGCAACAATGCCTGAAAGCCGCCCTAGTTTAATACCGTTTTTTTCTTCTAAAATTGGACTTCCTTGAAGGAAAATCATTTTACCATCTACAAATTTTGCGTTACCAGTTTCGTTAATATAAAGCAAAATAGCATTTCTAGCCGCCTCAACATGTGTGGGCATACTTTCTTTGGTAATTGGAATGTATTTAGCACCTGAGGTTGTTCCAGAGGTTTTGGCAAAATAAATAGGCTTGCCTTTCCAAAGTATATTTTCTTCACCTTTTACAACGCGTTCTACATAAGGTCTTAAAGCTTCATAATCTCTTACCGGAACCTTGTTCTTAAAATCGTTATAAGATGTAATTGTGCTAAATTCATGATCTTTGCCAAAAACCGTGTTTTTAGCATTCTTTATTAAATTTTGAAATACTTTATCTTGAGTCTCAATTGGATGAGATGCCCATTTGTTGATGCGCTTTGCTATGAGTTTTGCAAAGAGTTTTGAAAGTGCTGCTTTAACCGATGGCATTACTGAAAATCAATAAAATTAGTTGGATTTACAGGATAACCTTTACTCCATAATTCGAAATGAAGGTGTGGTCCTGTGCTTAATTCGCCTGTATTACCAGACATAGCTATAACTTCTCCTGCCTTAACCAAATCTCCTTGCGACTTTGTTATGGCTGCATTATGCTTGTATACAGATATTAGTTCTTGGTTATGCTCTATGATGACTACATAACCCGTTTCTACTGTCCATTCTGCAAAGATTACTGTTCCGTCTGCTGTGGCTTTTACAGGCGTATTAGTTGCCACCACAACATCTACTGCATAGTGTTTGTCTTCTATATTATAACCTTCTGAAATTACACCATTTACTGGCGGAAAAAGAACAAAATTATTTTGCCCTGATGACTCCTCAAAAAGGTTATATTTATCTTCTTTTTCTACTTTTTCCCTAAGTAGCGAATCTTGCTTATTAGTCGTTGTTTGTAGAATTTCTGGATCATTTTTTGCAGCTTCTATTACAGAATCTCTATTAAAGTCTAATGTTGAAACATCTCCTGTAAGCACCTTTCTTATTGAAGCATAATACCGTTTATTCAATTCTAATTCTTGAACTAAAGAATCTGTTTTATAGTTAAGCATAGAGGCTTCTTTTTTGAGCTTTGCCGAAGAATAACCTGGTATATATTCCCTTAAAGGTGTAAATGCTATTAAAAGTATAGTAAAAAACACCAAAAAAATGGCAGATAACGATGTTAGTACAAACACATTGAGACGCGTTAGCTTTATTGCAAAACGTTCTTCAAAAGTGTCTTCATTTAGTATAACAAGGCGATACTTATGAAGTAGTTTTTTAGCGAACTTTTTTTCTTTTTTTTTCTTTTTTGCCATTAAAACAAAATTAAATAAAATACTGACACCTCATGTTAATAGTTGCTAAAGTTAAAACAACAACGCTATTATTAAAGTTTAATTATTAACTTTGCAGTCTAATTTTAAAGTTATGATTTCTAGTAGTATATTTTTAGGAACTTTTGGGCCTTGGCAAATAGTATTAATTGTTGTGGCCATATTACTTTTATTTGGTGGTAAAAAAATCCCTGAGTTAATGAGAGGTTTGGGAAGCGGCATCAAAGAATTTAAAGACGCAAGTAAAGACGAGACTTCTGACAAGAAAGAAAAAGAATAAACGTTTTATTTTTGAAACATTAAAAAAGCCAACTTTAAAGTTGGCTTTTTTAATTATTTGATTTTGATGGATTTTATAATCGATTCTAGCTCAAAGACATATTCAGCTTTTCTTAACGATGGTGCATAAACATAGCCATCTGCTATAAGATAGCGTTTGTTAACTTTATCTTCAATGGCATAGGTTATAAATGGTCCAGCCATAGTAAATCCTCTCATTTCCCATATACCTCTTACTTCATAAGCGGGTTTATTATCTACAATAGCATCAAACATTCCGGGTGCATAGGCATCGTCTACAGCCATATAAATACCATCTTCTCCAGGTATTTTTGTTTTAGTAATATGGTCTCGCATTTTTACAATATCCACTACAGTACTATCACCTTGAGAAATGGTTTCTAACGGAACCTCATAAAACATTACTTCAATAGTCTTAGAATTGCTTAAGTTTTTTCTAATCCAGAAGAAATCGTCATCTGCTTTAGCAATTCTATATGCAGAAGGGATATTTACTGTAAAGCCCATTTTCTTCTCTATAGCGCTTACATCTAACAAATCTAACTTAATGCGTCTTTGTTTTTCTTTAACCTCTTCCTTATTAAAAGCGTCAATAATTTTATCCTTGGTTTCTGTAAGTTGGTAGATTATTTCGTCATTAGTTTTACCACCAACTACAGCGATTGTTTGCGGTTTGGCAAAAGCTTCATTTGCTATTTTAGTAGTCGGTTCTATATTGTCCCCTTTTTCAATTTTAAGAATTATTCTACTTCGCGTAGCAAATCCGTCAAATACTTGTGGTGGTATTTGGCGCAACTTAAACATTGGTTCATCTACAGGCAAACCATAAATTGAAGCGGCAAAGATTTTTCTAATATTTTCTCCGACACTTCCTTCCCATAAATCATTGTCTATTACAACAGAAATACTATTAAGATTTCCATTAGATTCAGGAAGATATCGTTTATTATCTCCTTCCTTTTTATCTCCACAAGCTGTGAGCAACAAGCAGAATAAAAATGCATATAGCGTTCTCATAAATTAGTGTTTTTTGTTGGTTTATTACTCAGACACAATGAGTGTCATTCCTGTTTTGAGTTTATTACCACTAATATCGTTCCAATCTTTAAGATTTTGAACAGAAACTCCAGAAAATTTTTGAGCGATGCTCCAAAGTGAGTCACCAGATTTTACTTTATACGTTTTTCTACCACTTGAACTCACCGTTGTTTTCGGTGTTGACGGCTTAGAATTAGTAACTGGTTTTCTTGGGTAAATCGTTAAGCGTTGCCCTATTTTAAGATTGTTACTTCTTAGTCCATTCCATCGTTTTATCTGGCTTACTCTAACTCCGTAACGTCTTGCAATTTTACCCAAATAATCACCACTTCGTACTTTGTACCTTATTTTTGTATCTACTTTTACGAGCTCTGGCAATGGTTTCTCTCGTTTGTCAAATTCTGCTTTAGCAAACGCATAAATTTTATCTTCATTAGATGTAAAAATTCCGACAGCTTCTCTTGGCAAACGCAAAGCATAAGTTTTTCCTTCGATTTTAGGTATAATATCTAATTTGTACGATGGATTTAAAAACTGAAGCTCTTCAATATTAACACCTGTTGTTTCAGCCACCTGGTCTAAGGTAATCATTTGCTTTACATGTATTGTGTCGGTTTGAATTAATTGAAATGGTGGTCTTTCTGGTTTAAAACCATGTTCTTCAGCATATTCAAAAATATACATGGTTGCCAAAAATGCTGGCACATAACCTGCGGTTTCTCGTGGAAGATTTGGTCTTATATTCCAATAGTTTTTATACCCTCCAGAACGTCTTATGGCTTTATTTACGTTTCCTGGACCAGAATTATATGCAGCCAACGCTAAGTCCCAATCTCCAAAGATTTTATATAATCTTGATAAATATTTAGCAGCCGCAGAGGTAGAACTTATAGGATCACTACGCTCGTCTACATAACTGCTTACATCGAGATTGTACTCTTTTCCGGTAGTAAACATAAACTGCCACAAACCTGTAGCTCCCACTCTAGATCTGGCCTTTGGCTTTAATGCAGACTCCACAATAGACAAATACTTCATTTCCAGCGGAATATTGTAATTATCAAATTCAGCCTCAAACATCGGAAAATAAAAATGGCTCAAACCCATTAAACGCTCTAGAGAGGTCCTTCTATGTTTTAAGTAACGCTTTATAACACTTTCTAATGAAGGATTATATTCTATATTGAAAGGTGTTTTAGCATTAAGACGTGCTAATCTTGCTTTTAAAGTATCAGTAGACAATTCAGGATAATCAACAGGCTCATAAGTTAATTCTGTGACGGATTTGTAGATTGTATCATACAATGAGTTACTGTATAATTCTTCTAACCATTTTTGGTCTAATTCGGCGGCTTCAGGATGATCTTTGAGGTTTTTGATATTTAAAGTATCCTTTTCAGCAGGAATCTCTTTTCCTAGAGTGGTAGTTTTACCATCAATAAGCGTATCTCCAACTTTTATAGTTGACGAAATTGTGTCTGTTTTTGTTTGTGAAAACCCAAGGGTTACCAAACTACAGACTATTATTAGGGTATTGAACTTGTAATGCATATATAAAAAACCTACTATACGTAACGTTAGTAGGTCTAAAAATAGTATTTTTTGTGAGTTATACTCAATTTAAAGAATTGAGTCTCTATTTTTTAAGAACTAATTAGTCTAAAATCGCAGCAATTCCAGGAAGCGTTTTCCCTTCTAAGCTTTCTAGCATAGCACCACCACCTGTACTTACGTAACTTACTTTATCTTCAAAACCAAACTCTTTTACAGCAGCTACAGAATCTCCTCCTCCAACTAAAGAAAAAGCTCCATTTTTAGTAGCGTTAGCAATAGAATTTCCAAGCGCTATAGTGCCTTTAGAAAAAGTTTCCATTTCAAAAACGCCTAATGGACCGTTCCATAAAATGGTGTTACATTTATTAACTACGTCGTCAAAAATCTCTAAAGATTTTGGACCAGCATCCAAACCTTGCCATCCATCAGGAATATGATAAACATCTACGTGTTGTGTATTGGCATCGTTGCTAAAAGCATCTGCAGCAATAACATCCACAGGTAAGTGAACTTGTACTCCTTTAGCCTCAGCTTGTTTTAAAATATCTAAAGCTAATTCCATTTTATCATCTTCGCAGATAGAATCTCCAATAGATCCTCCTTTAGCTTTAATGAATGTAAATGTCATTCCTCCACCAATAATAAGGTGATCTACTTTATCTAAAATATTTTCTATAACCGTGATTTTTGAAGATACTTTAGCGCCACCAAGTACTGCTAACACAGGCTTTTCACCATCTTCTAATACTTTTTTGATGCTCTCTATCTCTTTGGCCAATAAGCTTCCGAAGCATTTAGCATCAGGAAAAAATTCTGCAACAATAGTTGTAGAAGCATGAGCTCTATGTGCTGTACCAAAAGCATCATTTACATAAATATCTCCTAGCTTAGATAGTTGTTTTGCAAAGTCTTTATCACCTTTTGTTTCCTCGTCATGAAAACGCAAGTTTTCGAGCAATAAAATTTCGCCTGGTTGTAAAGCATTTGCCTTTTCTTCTGCTTCTTCACCAACACAGTTGCTTGCAAATTTTACTTCAACCCCTAAAATATCTTCAATTTTTGGAATAATATGCTTTAAAGAAAACTCTTCTTGTACTCCCTTTGGTCGTCCTAAATGCGACATTAAAACACAGCTTCCTCCATCTTCTAAGATTTTTATAATCGTTGGTTTTGCAGAAATAATTCTAGTGTCGTCAGTCACTTCAAATTTATCATTTAGAGGCACATTAAAATCTACGCGGATTAATGCTTTTTTATCTTTGAAATTAAAATCGTTTAGTGTCTTCATCTGTTTTAAATAAGGAATATCTTTCTCTGTTTTGAATAACAAATATAAAGATTAGAAAGCATAAAAAAATTACATAGTTTTGCTTTATGTTATTTTCTGAAGTTTTAGGGCAAGAACACATTAAAAATCACCTTACAACAAGTGTTGATCAAGGTAGAATTGCACACGCGCAACTTTTTGTTGGACCAGAAGGTTCTGGTACTTTACCTATGGCCATAGCTTATGCACAATACATTTTGTGTAGCAACACTGGTGGTGAAAACACTGGTGGAAATGAATCTTGTAATCTAAAATTCAAGAACGTATCGCATCCCGATTTGCACTTCGCCTTTCCTGTTACCACAAGTGATAAAGTAAAAAGTAAACCTGTTTCTAATTTTTATCTCGAAGAATGGAGACAACTGTTAGACCAGCAACCTTACGGCAACCTTTTTGATTGGTACAAATTATTGGGTGTGGACAACAAGCAAGGGCAAATTGGTGTTGATGAAGCTTTTGAAATTGTAAAGTCCCTTTCACTAAAATCTTATGAAGGCGGTTACAAAGTGATGCTAATTTGGATGGCAGAAAAAATGAATACTGCTGCTGCCAATAAGCTTTTAAAACTTATTGAGGAACCACCTGAAAAAACCATTTTCATTCTCATTGCAGAAGACGAAGAGCAAATTATAAATACCATTCGTTCGCGTTGTCAAATACTAACATTTCCTCCTCTAGCTGAAGAAGCAATTACTGAAGCTTTAGTGAGAAACTATCATATTGAAAATGCGGTTGCCACTAAAATTGCGCATCAAGCTAATGGCAATTACAACAAGGCTTGCGATCTTATTTATCAAGATAGTGAAGATATTCAGTTTGAAAAATGGTTTATTCTTTGGGTACGTTCGGCTTTTAAAGCCAGAGGAAACAAAGCGGCTATTCACGATTTAATTTCTTGGAGCGAAGAAATTGCAAAAACTGGAAGAGAAACACAAAAGAAGTTTTTAGCATTTTGTCTCAATTATTTTAGACAAGCCATGCTTATGAATTACAAAGCTGATTCTTTGGTGTATTTAGAACCAAAATCCGAAGGTTTTAAGCTTGAAAATTTTGCTCCTTTTGTGCATGGCAATAACATTTTGGAAATTAGTGATGAACTTCAAGATGCTATTTATCATATTGAAAGGAATGGGAATTCTAAGATTATCCTAACCGATTTAAGTATAAAACTTACACGTTTACTACATAAAAAAGCCAGCTAATTGCTGGCTTTATTTTTTATTCAAAAGTATAGGACGTTACATTGACTTGCGTTAACCTAAAATAGCCAAAAGCATATTGTTCTGGGTTGGTAGGATTAATACAATTTCCTCTAATTAAAGCAGAATTAGATGAAAACGGATCACCACCACTGTAATACTGTTCTATCAACAACCTCATGTAGTTGTAGTACTGTTCAGAAATACCATAAAGTTCAATATCTACCACATCTCCAGGTTGAAACGCAGCTTCACCATTATCTTCATCATCATCCTTTTCAAAAAAGTCATGAATTTCATTGCCATTCACAAATTCGTCTGAAATATCTTCAAAATAGGGGAACAAATCTCCGTCTTCGTAATAACGAATAAGGTAGTAGTTTTCTTCATCTACAGGATCATCAAAATAGACATTCACTTCTAGTAATTCATCATCAAAACCTCCTTCAATACTTTGCGTAATACTATTGATATCTGAAACTGACATTAACGTTTCGGTAGCTTCATAATTTTCACCATTATAGCTAACGTCTAAACGGTAGGTGTCTCCAATAACTGGAACAAAATTATCTATAGTATAATTACCATCATTTTCATCCACAAAATTGAATATGGCACCAGTATTTGTATTAGTAACTGTAACCGTTGCTCCGCTAACGCTAGTGTCTTCCTCTGTACTAAAATATGGAGATGACATGCTCAATTTTATGGTTTGTGCATTGCCAGCTGTTCCTTTTTCCCAATCTAAAGATGCTTCTATCACCAAACGTGGTTCGGCATTATTTACATCAACATCGATGACATCTTCGCATGATGAGAAAACAATTAATGCAATTACTAGTAAGCTTTTTATATAGTTTTTCATGATGCTAAAATTTAAAGTTATAGGTTACCGAAGGAATGATTCCGAAAATTGAAATTCGAGTGGCTTCGTTTAATCCTGTTTGATTGTTTTGGTTGAAACTTATCGAAGCAGCATTTCTTCGATTATACAAGTTATAAATACCAAAAACCCACTCGCCTTTCCATCGTTTGTCATTGTCTTTGTTTGGCGAATACGTTGCCGAAACATCTAATCTGTGATATGCTGGCAATCGGTCTTCGTTTCGGTTAGAATATGTTGCAATAGACAAGCCTTCGTAAGTATATTGTCCGTTAGGATACGTTACAGGACGACCCGTTTGGAACACAAAATTTGAACCAAACCTCCACTTATCATTGAGTTTGTAAGATCCTGTTAAGGAAATATCGTGTGTGCGGTCGTAAGGTGTATTGTACCAATCGCCATTATTGATTCCTGGTCCGCCAGCATTTCCTCCTAAAGCACGTTGCTCGGACTTTGATAAGGTATATGCTAACCAACCTGTAAAATTACCTTTGTTTTTTCGAAATAAAACCTCTAAACCATAAGCTCTAGCTTCTCCGTTTAATATTTCGGTTTCAATATTGTTATTTCCTATTAAATCTGAACCATCAATGTAATCTATACGATTATCGACTGTTTTATAATAGGTTTCGAGCTCTAAAGTATATTCATTGTCCTTAAGATTTCTGTAATATCCTAAAGCAAATTGATTGGATATTTGAGGCTTTATATACTGTCCACTTGGTGTCCAAACATCTAAAGGTGTTACCGAAGATGTATTAGACAAAAGATGCAAATATTGTGTGGATTTGGTATAACTAGCCTTTATTGAAGAGGCTTCATTAAGCTGATAAGAAACGCCTAATCTTGGTTCAAAATTTCCAAAGGTTTTGATGCTTTCGCTTTTGTTGTAATAGGTTTCGCTTTCTGCTTCTCCACGCTCGTAAATGCCTAAATCGCTATTATAAATTACAGGTTGGTTGTTGACATATGTCGTCATGCTTTGCCCACCCAATCTTGAAAATGCACTGTAACGCAAACCATAATTGAAAGCTAGTTTTTCAGAAATTTGATGCTCTGCACTTATGTAAGCTGCTCCTTCAAAAGCCCGCTTTTCGTCTAACTTTAAATAGTTAATTGCAGATGTTTCAGAAGATGGTCTTACTTCACCAGGATTAAGGTTATAAGTTAAACCGCTAATTCCAAAATCTAGCGTAAGATCATTGTTTACGTAGTAGCCTAAATCATATTTTACATTGAAATTGGTAATGTCTGCATTCCAATCTAATTCAATAAAATCTAGTAAAATTCGATAATCGTATTTGCTGTAGATGAAAGATAGATTGGAAAATAACTTGTCGTTAAACACATGGTTCCAGCGTAAGTTTCCTGTCGCATTTCCGTAGTTGTTTTCTATTATTTTAGATAGGTTGAAAATATCTCGACCAAAATAACCTGACAAATACAAACGGTTATTTTTATTGATTTCGTAATTGGTCTTCAGGTTAAGATCGTAAAAAGAAATTTTATCGTCTTTAACATCTTCAATAAGCGGCATAAACAAATGTGCATAAGAGGCTCTACCAGCTATTAAAAAAGAACCCTTATCATTAAAAATTGGTGATTCTGCAGTCAATCTACTTGAAATTAAACCAACACCACCAGTCAATCCAAATTGCTTACTGTTACCATCTTTTTGTCTAACATCGAGCACAGAAGACACTCTACCTCCATATTTTGCCGGAATATCTCCTTTATACAACTTAATGTTTTTAATAGCATCTGCATTGAATACTGAGAAAAACCCAAAGAAATGTGATGTGTTATAAATTATAGCTTCATCCAAAAGCACCAAGTTTTGGTCTGCAGCTCCTCCTCTAACATGAAAACCAGCAGAACCTTCGCCATTGTTAGTAACTCCAGGTAGTAACTGAATGGATTTAACAACATCTACCTCGCCTAAAACCGCAGGTATTTCTTTTATTGTTTGCGAATTGAGCTTAGAAACACTCATCTGCGGTTTTCTGATGCTTACAACTTCAGATTCTTCTGCGACGATGACAATTTCATCAAGTGATGTTGTGGATTCTTCGAGTTCAAAATTTAGTTTTTGATCTTTGTTTAAGGTTATTTCTTGTTTTATAGAAGTAAAACCCACGTAAGAAATAACCAAAGTATAAGTACCTTCTGGAGCTGTTAGAGAGAAAAAACCGTATTCGTTTGTAGTTGCGCCATAATTGGTGTCTTTTAAGTAAACGGTTGCGCCCAAAAGCGTTTCACCATTATTAAGGTCTTTAATGGTTCCGCTTATACTGTATTGTTCTTGTGCCTGACACAAAAAGCCCGTAAATAGGAAAATGACTAAACATAAATGTTTCATTAGTGATTGTTCTTTTTTTTGATTGATAAAATTAAGGTTTGAAATGGTATAAAAATTGACTTTTACTTTATGTCTTTGTTAACGCTAATAAATTCCAAATATTTGCGAATTACGCTATGGAGACGCTTATGTGGTGTGAATTGTTACATCTTTTTAATGAAATTTTATTACTTTAATGACCTAACAAACAGTGTATTACAAAAAAAGCCAGATGATACAGTAGACATCTGGCTTTAAATTTCATTGGTATTGCAAAGAATTATTCTTTTGCTTTACTTTCTTCTGTTTTTGTGTCTCCATTAAGAGCCTTAATCACAGCATCAGTTATGTCATTATCTTCTGAACCATACATTACACTACCCGCTTCGTTAGCACCAAGAATAAATGTGTATCCATTCTTTTTACCGTAATCCTTTACAAAAGCTTTTACTTGTTTAACTAAAGTATCTATTTCTTTTTGTCCTTCAACTTGAAGCATTTTTTCTTCATTCCCTAATTGGTAGTCTTGCATTTGCTTTTTCTGACGTAAAGCCTGATACTCTTGCTCTGCTTTAGATTGATTCATTTTTTGAGCCCTAGCTTGAAAATCTTGAGCTTCAATTTGAATAGCTTTATCTAAACTGTCTGCTTTCTTATTAAAAGCATCTATTTTAGTTTGAAACTTGGCCTCAAAATCTTTTTTCTTGTTAAATTCTTTTACAACCTTGGCATTATCTACAAAAGCTATTTTGTCTTGTTCTTGACAAGATGAAAACGCAAATAATGTCGTTAGGGCAACTATTATTTTCTTCATTATAATTTCTATTTTATTTTTTGCAAATGTATAAAAGTTAGTGTGTGATTTTCTTTAATTTTTTAATATTGATAAATTCTATAATTTATTTTAATTAGGATTATCAAAACCTATTGAAAACAAGCCTAAATAAAGCGCTCTAAGAGACTTTTTATTTTCTTGCTTGTCATTTAGTGTTTAGCGGCACAAAACCTTATTAAGGGTTTTTATTTAAAGAAATACTACTTTTTAAGACATAAATATGAGAAGAATACTCCTTAGTGCGCTTTCCTTTGAGATTTGAGCGCCATCCAATCCAAAATGCTTTAATGGGATTCATAAAACCAGATTTGTATTTTTCTGAAAGTAAGCTCACATAATAAGCATCAAATTTCATTGGTAAGATTTTTACCAATTTTAATTGTTCCTCGTGAAACAATTTTTCAATTGCCGTTTTTGAAAAATGCCAAAGGTGTCTCGGTACATCAAAAGCAGCCCAAAAGTTTTTATAATGTTGCGCATCGTAACTTTTAAAGTTTGGCACTGCTATTACCAATGTTCCGTTCGGTTTTAATAAATGTTTAAAAAGTTTAATATGCATTTCTAAATTTGGTAAATGTTCTAAAACATGCCAAAGCGTAATCACATCGAAACTATTTTCTTGTAAAGTTTCTAAATGTTGAATATCGAAAACTGAATCATTGGTTTTAGAATTTGCAATTTTTCTAGCCTTTTCATCAGGCTCTACTCCAACAACATTCCATTTATTTTTTTTTGCGGTTTCTAAAAAATCTCCTGTACCACATCCAATATCTAAAAGTGTTTTTTCTTCAGATTGAAAAGAATTAATCAACTTCAATTTTCGCTTTAAAGAGATCGTTCTGACTAAATGATATACTTTTTCAAACAGATTTCGCTTGGCATCTGTGTGTGAAATGTAGTCTTCGCTTTTGTAATATTCTGAAAGTTTTTCGTCTTGAGGTTGCGGAAATGTTTCTAACATATCCAATGCTTCATTATGCAATAATTGAAATTCTTCTCCTGAAACGGAATGGTCTTTTACGGTTAGATATGTTGGTTTGATATTCATTAAATAGATTCTGAAACAAGTCCAGAATGACAAATTATTAATAACGTTCCACGTGGAACATATATATTTTTAATTTTTGAGACTACTTTTTTAGCAGGAATTTTACCTGCCTAAATACACCAATAAAACTGAAATATCATTAGGTGATACTCCGCTAATTCGTGACGCTTGTGAAATGGTTACTGGCTGAATTTCGGTTAACTTTTGCCTTGCTTCCATACTCATAGATTTCAGTTTTGAGTAATCGAAGTTCGATGGGATTTTTACGTTTTCAAGACGGTTTAGCTTATCAGCATTATTCTTTTCCTTTTCTATATAACCAGCATACTTTACTTGGATTTCGGTTTGCTCTATAATCTCAGAATCCAAATTGTTCTCAGAAATATAAGCATCTACAGAAGCTACTTTTCGCATATCTTCAATAGTTATATTTGGTCGCGCATACAACTTAAACATCTTGTCTTGTTGCTTCACTTTTGCAGAATCTTTTGATTCCAAAATCGGATTTATTTCATCTGGTGTTACACTAGTATCTTTAAAAAACTGAACAAAATTTGAAGCTTTAGATTGCTTCTCTTCCATTCGTTTTAATCGCTTTTCGGAAGCTAAACCAAGTTCGTAACCTTTTGGTGTTAATCTAAAATCTGCATTATCTTGTCTTAAAAGCGTTCTATATTCTGCTCGAGACGTAAACATTCTGTATGGCTCTTCTGTACCTTTTGTAATTAAATCGTCTATTAAAACACCGATATAAGCTTCGTCTCTTTTCAAGGTAAATGGATCGCGTTCTTGTACTTTTAAGCTCGCATTTATACCTGCCATTAATCCTTGAGATGCTGCTTCTTCATAACCTGTTGTTCCGTTAATCTGACCAGCAAAGAATAATCCGTCAACCAACTTTGTTTCCAGAGTATGCTTTAACTGTGTAGGTGGAAAATAATCGTATTCTATAGCATAACCAGGCCTAAAAAACTTCACATTTTCAAAACCAGCTACGGAACGCAAAGCATTAAACTGAACATCTTCTGGTAAGGATGTTGAGAAGCCATTCACATAAACTTCAACTGTATTCCATCCTTCTGGCTCGACAAACAATTGATGTCTGTCCTTATCTGCAAATCGATTAATCTTATCTTCTATTGATGGACAATAACGAGGTCCAACACTTTTAATTCTACCATTAAACATTGGTGACCTATCAAACCCTTCACGAAGTAAATCGTGCACTTCAGGACTTGTGTAGGTCATATGACAAGAGCGTTGTTCAGCCAAAGGTTTTGTAACATCTAAATATGAAAACTTCTCTGGATTTTCATCACCAGGTTGTTCAATCATTTTAGAATAATCTAATGACCTGCCATCTACCCTTGGTGGTGTTCCTGTTTTCATTCTACCGGAATCGAAACCAAGTTTAATAAGGTCTTCTGTGATTCCTGTAGCAGCTCTTTCTCCTGCTCTACCTCCACCAAAGTTTTTATCTCCGATATGAATTAAACCATTTAAAAAAGTACCATTTGTAAGCACAACAGTTTTGGCTTTTACTTCAATTCCTAGAGAAGTTTTTACACCAACTATTTTGTGGTTTTCTATAATTAAACCAGACACCATTTCTTGATAAAAATCGAGATTTGGTGTTTGCTCTAACAACAACCTCCAATCTTCAGCAAAACGCATTCTGTCGGATTGCACTCTAGGACTCCACATTGCAGGCCCTTTAGACTTGTTAAGCATCTTGAATTGAATTGCAGAGGTATCGGATACAATTCCACTATAACCACCAAGCGCATCAATTTCTCGCACAATTTGTCCTTTTGCAATTCCACCCATAGCAGGATTACAAGACATCTGTGCTATATTTTGAAGATTCATTGTAATTAACAACGTCTTACTTCCCATATTGGCAGCAGCAGCAGCAGCTTCACTTCCTGCGTGACCTGCACCAACTACAATCACATCGTAAACTTCATTAAACATTGTTGAATATTTTTAATGTTCCACGTGGAACAATTAGAATTTCATTAAAATTAAACGTGCAAAGATACATCGAAAACACAAGACTAAGAACGCGTACTCAAATAGTAGTCTTCTTTAGTACGCATCAACTTAGCATCTTCATCACTCTTGTCTTTATATCCACAGTAATGTAGAATGCCGTGAATCATAACGCGAGCTAATTCATCTTCAAAAGAAACATCAAAATCTTTAGCATTATCTTCTACGCGTTCTACAGAAATGTAAATATCCCCGTGTAGTTCTTTTCCTACTGAATAATCAAAGCTGATAATGTCTGTTAACGTGTCGTGATTTAAAAAATCGACATTGATTTTATGCAAATAATCATCAGAACAAAAGATGTAACTCAATTCTCCTTCTTTACAATTTTCTGAATTGATGGCTTTAGAAATCCACTCGGAAATCTTGGTTTCATTCTCTAATTTAAAATCGGTTTCGTAATTAAAACTAATCATTGCTTTTGAAATATTCTTGAATCTTTTTCTTAAAATGATTCTGCAAAGGTAGTGCTTGTCTGTTTAATATTTCAGTAGTGTTAAAGTATTGTTTTGCGGTTGGGATTTGACTGGGATTATTATTATTGAAATCCTTCTTATTGGTTTCAGATTCACGCTTCGTATCCTGACCTTGCATAAAGGTGGCATTTTCTAATTTTAATAATTGATGTTGTACGTCCATCATCTTTTGAAGCGTTTGATTTGTGAAACCGTAGTTCAATAAATCCAACTCTATATCTTCCATTTGCTTTATCAACTCTCCAGCAGATTCAATCTTTCCCTCTTTAGATAAACGGTCTTCTAGTGCCTGACGTAATTGTTGTTGTTGCTGATATATTTTAAATAATTCTTCATTTTGTTCTTCTCTTCCACCTTCACCATAACCATCATTTTGTTCTTCACCATTACCATCACCATTAGAACCATTTCCGTTTTTTCCACCCTTTCCATTTTCACCTTTGCCGTATTTTCCTTTTTGACCTTCACCACCTTCTTTATTACCCTCTCCATTCTGTTGGCCATTCTTGCCGTTCTCTCCACCTTTGCCTTGTTGTTCTCCAGACTGTCCATTCTCACCACTTTGCCCACTTTGACCTTGATTACCACTCTGTCCTTGCTCACCTTGTTGGCCTTGTTCTCCTTGTTGTTTTCCCTCTCCTTCTTTGCCTTCGCTACCTTCTTGTCCTGGCTTTTCACCTTCGCCTTTTTGCCCTTCTTCACCCTGTTTTCCTTGCTCGTTCTTTTTTACTCCTTCTTCCATTTGCTTATTGAGCTCTTCTTGACTCATAATAATATCTGGAAGTTGTTGGCCTCCTCCACCTCCAGAACCCATAGCGGAATTCATTTGCATCTCCATATTATCTAAAACATCACTCAGAAAGCTCGCCAATTCATTACTCGCTGTAACGACATATTGCTGAGAAGACACTCCTTGATATAAACGGTTTTCAGTCAATTGACCGAGTGCTTTATCTATATTGAAATACACTTCTGTGATTTGCTCATTTACCTTCTCAGAAATCTTTGGCTGACGTAATGACAAGGCAAACAAACTATCATCAATATGCTCAAAGTGCTCTCTTAAATTACTTTGGCTGATGATGTATTTACCGTATTTGTTGTTGTTGATATCAATACTCTCAAAAGTATTCATCAGTTCTTCTTGATCGAAAGAAAACAATAAAAGATTCTCAAGAATTTGACGCAAAGCATCAGCATCTTCAGAAGCTTGGTCGCCTCCACCTCCGCCACCACCTGACATCATTTGCATCATCTGCTCACTCATCTGCTTCATCTTTTTAGCAGCTTTTTTCTGCTTTTCCTGAGCGTTTTGCTGCTGTTCTTGTGCTTCGCTAGGTTTACCCTCGCTTTCTTTCTCTTCCTTCTTCTCAAGCGCTTCTTTAGCTTCCTTTTGGTCAAACTTTACACCATCTTCTAAAAACTCATCTACAGGAACATTCATCGGTTTTTGCAAACGTCTGTCCTCTTGTTTTAAATCTTCTATATCTTTTTGAAGCTTTTCGAATTCTTTATTTAATTCGTCTTGCTTTTCTTTGGTGTTCTCTTTGTCTTTGTTGGAAAGTGCTTCCTGCTTCTTCGCTAAATCGTCTAACTGATTGGCAATTTTTTCAGCCTTTTTCATTACATAAAAACGCTTGGTCAACTCTAAGAGTTGTTTCATACTGCGTTTTTTGTTTTTGTTTTGTTTGGCTAATTCTTCAAGCTTTTGGGTAAACTCTTCTTTGTTGATTTTATCCTTCAGCTTTTCTAATTCTTCAAGCAACTTTTCATCTTGCTTTAGCTTTTCTTCGTTCTCTTTAAGACGCTCTTTTAAATCTTCTTTAAATTGATCTTCTTTCTTTTCTTCCTGAAATTCTTCTAAATTATCCTGTAGCTTTTTGTTGAAATTCTTCATCAACTGCTCTTGCTGTTTTTGACGTTTTAAGAAATCTTCAAATTTCTTTTTATCGTTGAAATTAAGTTCTTGCTTTTCCTTTTGGGTTTTAGAAAATTCTTCAAGCTTTTTGTCTTGCTCTTCTAATTTTTCAAACGTTTTGCCAATATCCTTTATCGTTTCATTCTGCTCTTGTAACTGCTTCTGCTCTTCTTCGTCCTTAGTTAATTTTCGGTAGCTAAACACACTACTTTTTGTGCGTTTGTAATTGTGAATAGCATCGTTATCATAAACCTCAAAATACAATTGGTAGCTGACTCCTTCTTCTAAATTGAATTGATTTGGAAACGCACTCACAAACTCACTAAAATTAGATTTGGAAACGCTAATCGGCTCTACCTCTTTCTGAGTTTCATCCTCTGTTGGATAATACACCAAATTCAGTTTTGACAAGCCAAAATCATCACTCGCCTGACCATAGAAATACATACTTTGTTGGTCTAAGGAATCGATTTGCATTTTAATGTTGAGCTCAGGATGCAAATCCTTAACCACAGAAATATTATAAGCCAGATTTTCGTAATCCTTTAAATTCTCGTTACTGGTTGAAATGCTATAATTATAATTTCTGAATAATCGCTTAGTGGCTTCAAAATTGTTATTGTCATTTTTTAAAAACGCTAAGGTATCTTCGGCATAAATATGAACCGCATTTGTGGCTTTAGTCATTGCTTTCCAAGTGACTTTTGTCCCTTCTGGAACAACCGCAGAACCTGTGCTTTTTAATACCTCATCTTGTTTTTGTGTGTACGATGGATAGTCTAACAGCATTTCAAAATTGACCAAGTTTGGTGTGTTTACAACCTGTAACTCATACGATTTTGAATTGACGTCGTTAGCTGATAAACTAAATTCTATATTGTTTTTCGGAAGATTGAACGTGTATTGAAATTCACCTGGCGTAACCTGTTGCAAATAATACGATTGACCGTTGAATTGAATCTGCGCATTCTCTGGAATGACATCTCCTGCGGTTTTTACTTTTAACTTAAAGTCCTTACCTTCAATAGCTTGTAAGTTTTCATTCAGAACAAAAAATTGAAAAGGTGCTGGTGGCTCATAAGCTGTTTTGTAATTGACTACACGCTCGTAACTATCACTAAACCAATCGATCTTTCCTGTGATATAAGACAACAAAATAATGACTACAGGAATAGCCGCATACTTTAAATACTTGGTGTTGGTCTTAAAATTGATTGCCGATTTAAACGGAATGGGTTGCAACTCTTGAGACTTCTGCTCTATGCTTGCCAATAATAAATCGGATTGCTGTGGACTTTGGTTGAGCTGAAGTACATTCAATAGTTTATCATTGACTTCAGGAAAATGATTGCCTATTAATTTTGAAGCGGTTTCATAATCAATACCTTGCCTTAGATTAAATAAATGGGATAACGGAATGGCAATAAACTTTACAAACAACGCGACCTCAACGGCTACAAACACCCAAAACAAAATGGTTCTTGCTGTTGGGTTGAGCCAAAACACATATTCTACAAACAGCGTAATAATGAGGTATAACAAACCAATGGCGAAAAATAAAATTGCGCCTTTTAGCAGTTCATTAGTGTAATATTTTTTAATGAATTGCTGTAGTTTGTTTTTTATGGTTTCAAAATTGCTCATCAATACTATTCTAACTTACTAAACTACAATTTTATTTTAATTGATGATTTCCTAAATTTGGTAAGATTGTGTTAATTTAGAGGGATTAACTGTTAATAATCAGCCTATAAATGAAAGACCTTAAATATTTAGCGGCATTTTCAATACCAATTATGGCTGTTTTGGGACTTAGTTTCCAAGGCTATTGGGTTTGGGCTACACCTGTTTTTGCTTTTGTTTGTATTCCCGTTTTAGAGCTTATTTTTCCCGTAGATACTACTAATCTTCAATCTGAAGATGTAGATAGCAGACTAAAACGTAAGATTTTCGATTGGTTACTTTACCTCAACTTACCCATTGTTTATGGTATTGTGGTTTATGCTTTGATTTTAGTTGCTCATCAACCTTTGGAAATTTATGAGTTTGTTGGACTCATTTTTTCTGTTGGTATTGTTTTAGGCGTTAACGGCATTAATGTTGGTCACGAGTTAGGCCACAGACAACAAACCAACGAACGCTTTTTGGGTAAGGCCTTGCTTCTACCCTCTTTTTATATGCATTTTTATATTGAACATAATTTTGGACATCATCTTCACGCTGCAACACCAGAAGATCCTGCAACCGCAAAATACAATCAAAGTGTGTATTCGTTTTGGTTGACGTCTACGATTAGACAATATTTTAATGCGTGGAACATTCAAAAAAAACTATTGAAGAACAATAAACAATCTTTCTTTTCTTTCAAAAATGATATGTTGTGGTACACTGTTTTTCAACTGTTGTATTTGGCTTCAGTTATACTACTTTTAGGAACTACAGCCTTATTATTTGCTGTTTGCACAGGTGTAGTTGGCTTCATTCTTCTAGAAACTGTCAACTATATTGAACATTATGGATTACTGCGTTTAAAAACTAAGTCTGGTCGTTACGAGCGTGTAAAAGAAATACACTCGTGGAACTCTAATCACGTTATCGGTCGCATTGTGTTATATGAATTAACACGACATAGCGACCATCATTTTAAGTCTTCAAAAAAATATCAAATCTTAGATTGCCACGATGATAGTCCGCAAATGCCATTTGGCTATCCAACTTCAATGGTATTGGCAATGGTACCACCACTTTGGTTTAAGATTATGAATAAGCGTGTGCCGAGAGAGATGGTTGTTTCTTAGACTCGAGAACAAGATGTTATAAAACTAAGTCTTGATTCTTGGTTCTCTAATCTTGTATCTTGAAAGTTATCAAACTATCTTTGCGCGAGATCCTGAAACAAGTTCAGGATGACAAACTATTGAGCGTTTATCAACTATGTCAAAAAAAGTACGTGTGCGCTTTGCGCCTAGTCCAACAGGACCTTTACATATTGGTGGTGTAAGAACTGCTTTATTCAATTATTTATTTGCCAAAAAACACAATGGTGATTTTGTGTTGCGTATCGAAGATACAGACCAAAACCGTTATGTAGAAGGTGCGGAAGATTACATTGTAAAATCTTTAAACTGGTGTGGTATTCCGTTTGATGAAGGTCCAGGTAAAAACGAAAAATTTGGTCCTTACAGACAAAGTGAGCGTAAGCATTTGTATAAGCAATATGCTGATCAATTGATTGCTGAAGGTAAAGCTTACTATGCTTTTGATACTTCTGAAGAGCTTGATGCTCATAGAAAACAACATGAAGCTGAAGGTAAAACCTTTATCTACAACTGGCACAATCGTGAGAAAGGACGTTTGGTAAATTCTTTAGTACTTTCTGAAGAAGAAACCCTAGCAAAGATTGATGCTGGCGATGATTATGTAGTACGTTTTAAATCGCCACAAGATGAAACTTTGCAACTAAAGGATATTATTCGTGGCGATATTTCTATAGATACCAACATACTTGATGATAAGATTTTGTTTAAAAGTGACGGAATGCCAACCTATCATCTTGCTAATATTGTAGATGATCATTTGATGGAAATTACTCACGTTATTCGTGGTGAAGAATGGTTACCTTCTTTAGCATTACACAAATTATTATATGATGCTTTCGGTTGGGAAGCACCAGAATTTGCACATTTACCTTTAATCTTAAAACCAACAGGAAAAGGAAAATTAAGCAAACGTGATGGTGATAAATTAGGGTTTCCTGTATTTCCATTAGCTTGGACAGACGCAAAAACCAACGAAGTTTCCAGAGGTTATAAAGAGGATGGGTATTTCCCTGAAGCTGTTGTGAATTTCTTAGCCTTTTTAGGTTGGAATCCTGGTACAGAGCAAGAGATTTTCAGTTTAGAACAATTGGTGAATGATTTTGATTTAGCAAGAGTTAACAAAGCTGGTGCACGTTTTGATCCTGATAAAACCAAATGGTTTAACCATCATTATATGCAACAGCAATTAGACTTGGAACTGGCAACAGAATTTCAATCAAAAAATATCTTGTTGAAAGATATTGATGTGAATTACATTGCTTTGGTTGTGGGCTTAATTAAAGAACGCGCAACGTTTGTAAGCGATTTTTGGGAATTGAGCCACTTCTTCTTTGTGTCGCCTACTGATTATGACGAGAAAGCATCTAAAAAGGCTTTAAAAGAGGGTACTGATGAGATTTTAAATAAAGTTATTGAATTGGTGAATTCAACCGAAGATTATACGGTAGAAAACCTTCAAAACAATATAAAAGGCTGGATAACTGATAACGAGATTGGCTTCGGAAAAGTGATGATGCCATTACGTTTGGCTCTAGTAGGTGCTTTACAAGGACCAGATGTGTTCGATATTATGTATATGATTGGTAAAGCCGAAACGGTTAAGCGTATTGCCGCTTTGGTAAAGATGATTTAGTTCTGTCATTACGAGGAATGAGGTACGAATGACGTGGTAATCTTTTTATTTTGAGATTGCCACATCACGCTTTTGGTGTGATTCGCAATGACAAACAATTACTAAAACGTAATAATAGCAGTAAAGGCAATCATAGACTGGTTGCCTTTAAATTTGTTATCATTTGTACCAACGTTAAGGTCTTCATCATTTAGTTTGTTCAGCATGTTGGTAAATCCATAAATGTATTGCGCTCGCAGTCTAAACGCACCAAAACCAGCCGACAAACCTACTGCACCATTTACATTAAAGTTTGATATTTTAGAAATATCTTCGGTTAAAAGTGTATCGTAATTAGCAATAATTAACCCTTCTTTTGAGTCGTCTTTAAGCTCTAAATCTCCATTGTATTGCAACATTGGTCCAAGATCTAAAGTTAAATTACTACCTATTAATTTGGCATGAAACAAAAACGATAATTGCGCTGTAAGTAACTTGTATTCTACAAATTCTTCATTAGGATTAGTTAATGAAAAGGCAGCAATATCAATGTTATTTTCAGACAGAAGAATGTTGTAACTTACATTATACCATTTGTGCGGAATATCTACAGAAGCCGATAATCCTCCTATAAAACCATTGTTCTTTTTGGTTACAAAATTATCTGTAATGATATCAAACTGAGTCACTCCTCCTTGTATACCTATTCCATTTTTTATGGCATAGCGTTTATGTTGTGCAAAACTAAGTGTAACAAAAGCCATACTAATGACTACTAATAGAGTGTATTTGAGTTTTTTCATAATTTACAGATGAATTGCAAACAAATATAGTTTAATTTAGTACGAACATTTATTTCTAACTATTACTTAAATAATTATTTATGGATTTTCCTGTTTTTTTGATTCCAATTATCTTTTTTGGACTCGTTATTTTAATTTCTTCATTCTTTATTGTAAAGCAACAAACCGCAGCGGTCATAGAACGTTTTGGACGTTATCAAAGTATTAGACACTCTGGTTTACAGATTAAGATTCCGTTAGTAGATCGTATTGCTGGTAAGTTGAGTTTAAAAATTCAACAGCTCGATGTTATTGTAGAAACCAAAACTTTAGATGATGTATTTGTTCGTTTAAAGATTTCTGTGCAATATATGGTTATAAAAGAAAAAGTATATGAAGCCTTTTATAAACTAGACTATCCGCATGAGCAAATTACAAGTTATGTATTTGATGTGGTGCGTGCTGAAGTACCAAAAATGAAATTAGATGACGTTTTTGTGCGTAAAGATGATATCGCTATTGCTGTAAAAGCTGAATTAAATGACGCTATGGTTGAGTATGGTTACGACATCATTAAAACTTTAGTAACAGACATAGATCCTGATGCACAAGTAAAAGCTGCAATGAACCGTATTAATGCTGCTGAGCGTGAAAAAATCGCTGCACAATTTGAAGGTGATGCACAACGTATTTTAATTGTTGAAAAGGCAAAAGCTGAAGCTGAAAGCAAACGACTACAAGGACAAGGTATCGCAGACCAAAGACGCGAAATTGCTCGTGGTTTAGAGGAGTCTGTAGAAGTGTTGAATGGAGTTGGTATTAACTCTCAAGAAGCATCTGCATTAATCGTTGTAACACAACATTACGATACGCTTCAATCTATTGGTGAAGAAACCAATAGTAACTTAATCTTGTTACCAAATTCACCACAAGCTGGTAGTGATATGTTAAATAACATGGTAGCATCTTTTACAGCAAGTAACCAAATTGGAGAAGCTATGAAAGCCAGCAATAACAAGAAGAAAAAAGACGAATAATCGTGTTTATAAATCAAAAACCCGAAGTTTTCACTTCGGGTTTTTTTATGTTTAAATTTTTTATTTCCAACCACAAAGTATAGCTCCCATAATAGCTAAAGTTAGTACCCAATAGCCAACATTGATTAGGATATACTTCCATCCTTTTCTTTCAAAAAGGGCATTAATTCCTAAAACAGGCAATACAAAAAACAGGGCTCCTATTGCACCATGTAAGGCTCCATGACCATAATTACGATGCATATTGCCAAATTCTGCCATAAAAGTTTTAAATGATTCAGCATCTGGATTTGTAAATGCTAGTTGTGTTGCCGCAACTTGATGAATAACCATCCCATTTACACTAAATGCTAACATAAATGACAATACTAATGTCACTCCAAAAATTACAGCAATATTGCCTGTTTTTATTTTCTCTTCAGTCATTCCTGAAGCTTTCATCCAAGCAGTTCCTAATACATTTGGGTTGTACCAAATAGCACCAATTAATAAAGGTACAACGGCTGAAACCACAATAGCTAAATAATTTAATTCCATACTGATGTTGTTTTAGTTAGTATTTTAAATGTACAAAAAAACCTCTAAGGTTTTACTTTAGAGGTTTTTATGAGATGCTGAAATAAATTCAGTGTTACAATTTTTAACTTATTTCAGAAGCTTCTTTAACCAAAATTTCATTTTTATCTTCTAAGGCTTTTTCAATAAACTCATTAACTGCATCATTACGCTCTAAGCCGTTTTTAAGCATTTCTTTTAACGCAATCATTACAGCGATGCGTGTGCCAGCCTTTTTTACAGCAGTACCAAATAAAGGCTCTAAATCGTCGTAAGATACCTCCTTAGCTAAATCAATAATTTCTGCTTTAGCTTTTGCTTGTTTATCTTCAGGATAATTCGTGTACTTTTTACCTAATTGCTGAATGACGCTTATTGCGGAACGCTTTTGCTGTTGTGGTTGTGGTTTTGCTTGAGTAGCTGCTTGTAGTTTTGGCTTTTGCTTTGCCCAACTATCACGTAAACCAACCGTTTTATTGAACACCAATTTATCTGAGGTAGAATCGTCATCGACATTAAAATACCCTAAACGTTGAAACTGAAACTGCTCTCCTACTTTAGCTTCTGCTAAACTTGGTTCAACATAAGCTTCAATAATATTTAAAGAATTTGGGTTTAAAAATTCCATAAAATCTTTGCCATCATGACTGTCTGGTGCTTCATCCATAAACAATCTATCGTACTCTCTAACCTCAGCAGTTACAGCATGTTTTATAGATACCCAATGTAGTGTTCCTTTTACTTTTTTAGACGTGTCTATATCGTATGTACAGTGAATTTCGGTGATCTTACCATTTTCATCTTTTACTACATCATTTGCTTTAATGATATAAGCATTTTTCAAACGTACTTCACCTCCAAGCTTTAATCTGAAAAACTTACTACTAGCTTCTTCTTTAAAGTCTTCCTTTTCAATATAAATTTCTCTTGAAAACGGCACTTTTCTGAATCCAGCACTATCATCTTCTTGATTATTTTCTGCCTCTAACCATTCTTCTTTATCCTCTGGATAATTGGTGATTACTACTTTTACAGGATCTAAAACCGCCATGACGCGGTTAGCTGTTTTGTTTAAATCCTCACGAATACAAAATTCAAGAAGAGAAACGTCTATCACATTTTCACGTTTAGCAACACCAACTTTTTTAATAAATTCTCTAATAGAATTTGGTGTGTAACCTCTTCTGCGTAATCCAGAAATAGTAGGCATCCTTGGATCATCCCAACCAGAAACCACCTTCTCTTCTACCAACTTAAGTAACTTACGTTTACTCATAATGGTATACGATAGGTTTAAACGTGCAAATTCGCGTTGTTTTGGTGGTAATGGTAACTTGTCCTTAGCATACTCATAAACGTTATCTTTAAACCAATCGTACAGCTTTCTGTGTGGCTTAAATTCTAAAGAACACAAGGAATGTGATATTTGCTCTATATAATCGCTTTCTCCGTGCGTCCAATCGTACATTGGATAAATACACCACTCATCACCTGTTCTGTGATGATGTGCATACATAATACGATACATTATAGGATCTCGCATTAGCATGTTTGGGTCTTGCATGTCTATTTTGGCACGCAACACATGTGTACCAGCAGGAAATTCTCCAGCTTTCATACGTTGGAATAAATCTAAGTTTTCCTCTACACTTCTATCTCTGTATGGACTATTGGTTCCTGGTTGTGTTGGAGTACCTTTTTGCTCTGCCATAGCTTCAGAGGTTTGGCTATCTACATAAGCCTTACCATCTTTAATTAGTTGTACAGCCCAGTTATATAGTTTATCAAAATAGTCTGACGAATAGAGTTCATTTTCCCATTTATATCCTAACCAAGCTATATCGCGCTTAATGGCATCTACATATTCCTGTTCTTCTTTTGCAGGATTTGTATCATCAAATCTTAGATTTACAGGTGCATTGTATTTTTCACCTAATCCAAAACTAATGCCAATGGCTTTTGTATGGCCAATATGCAAGTAACCATTTGGTTCTGGTGGAAAACGAAAACGTAGCTTATCTTTTGGTAAACCGTTTGCTAAATCTTCTTCTATAATATGCTCAATAAAATTGAGTGATTTTGTTTCTTCTGACATTGCAAAAAATTAAAGTGCAAAATTACATAAATTGTAACATTAAAATAGTATTCTCTACTTATAGAATGAACCAAAAAACTTAAATAGAATGAATTACAAATGTCCGAAATGTGATAATACAACTTATGAATTAGGAGAAATGAGAGCAACAGGTGGTACACTCTCTAAAATCTTTGATGTACAGAACAAAAAATTTACTTCTGTAACTTGTAAAAAATGCACATACACAGAATTTTTTAAAGCAAAAACCAGTGCGATGAGTAATATCTTTGACTTTTTTACGAATTAAAGATTCCTGCCTTCTCAAGAATGATAGAAGGTTTATCTTTGCAATATGGGAATAATAAAAGTTGAAAATATTCGTGTTTTTGCCAATCATGGTTGTTTAAAAGAAGAAACCGCTATTGGTAGCGACTATCGTGTAGATGTTGTGGTTAATGCAGATTTATCAAGGTCTGCACAAACCGATGATTTAAGTGATACAGTAGATTATGTGTTTTTAAATAAGGTTGTACGCGAAGAAATGGCAAAACCTTCAAAGCTTCTTGAAACCGTTGCTCAACGCATCATAGATAGGATACTGTATGAAGATAGGCTTGTTACAAAAGTTTCTGTTTCTGTGAGTAAAATTAATCCTCCGATTGGTGGTGACGTAGAAATGGTTACGATTAAACTTTCAGAAAAACGAAAAAAGTAAACCAGTATAGGGTAAAACATTAATAATTTATATATTTGCCCTCGCAATAAGGTGTCGTGGCCGAGTGGCTAGGCAGTGGTCTGCAACACCATCTACAGCGGTTCGAATCCGCTCGACACCTCAAAAAACCTCTGAATTATCAGAGGTTTTTTATTTCTATAATTTAATCCAAAGGATTTACTTTATCTATTTGCTCTTTCCCTTTTTCATAAAGTTCAGGAAATAGTCCTTGGGAAAGCAATAAAATACCAAAGCCTAAAATAACTAAAGCAACTATTTTCTTGGTTTTAAAAATACGTCTTGGAGTAAGCTTGTTTTTTAAACGTTTTGCAGCTGCAATTTTAAACAAATCGCACACAAAATAAGACACTAACATCGTGATTATAAAAACGGTCACACCATTTTCAGATTTTGTTATTGAGGTACCAATAACAATAAAACCTAGCCAACCTAAAAGCACTCCAATATTGATAAAATTGAGTAAAAATCCTTTAATAAATAGTTTTCCGTAGTCCTTTTTTGGAAGTTCAATTCTATGATGTTCCCTAACTATAGACCGAAAGGATTTAGATACTTTTATAAATGAGATTAATCCATAAACTACAAGCAAAACACCTCCAAACACTAGTAATTTAGGGTCGTCTTTAATCTTGTCTAAAAGTGTATCTGTACTCATAAAAATGAGTAGTATAAAAACAATATCTGCTAAAATTACACCAATATCAAATGCAAGTGCACTAGTGAACCCCTTAGTTGCGCTGGTTTCTAATAACACAAAGAAAACAGGACCAATAGTAAAAGCTAAAATTACACCAAAAGGAATGGCTGTTAAGATATCGTCTAACATGTAAACTTGCGGTTTACACAAAAGTAGTAAACTAATTAAGAAATGCTAAATGAAAGCTATTGAGATTTTTAAGATACAGAGATAATAAAAATAAATAAATCTACATTCGTTTTACATTACCACCTAATACTTTGCTTTCGTTAATTTGCTTAGGTTCACCGTAGATGTATACATTTCCTCCAGCTTTTATTCTTACATCTACAAGTTCTGAGGCATTTACATAAGCTTCACCACCAGCATTAACACTAACTTCGGTTTGTTGGGTAGTAAATTTTTCTCCATTAAAAACGCCTCCTGTATAAATGGAAATATCCTGATTTTTTGAGCTTCCCGAAACATTAATTACACCTCCTGTAACGGCTCTAAAATTAGCATAACTAGTTTTAAGTTCAGCAGTAATTTCACTACCTTCTTGGGCTTTCAAATCAATCTCAAATTGCTCTATAGGTTCGGTTACCTCAACATTTGCACCTTCGTTAGCATCTATAACATCTACAGACGTGTAATATAAATTCACTACAATATCATTACCATCATAGCTTTCTTCAAGCTTCATTCTAATTTTTAGCTTACCGTTTTTGTTTATAATCTGAACATCTTCTTTGTTTTCACCTGAAATAATAACTTTATTTACATCTGATCTCAACATCTTAAGATTGATTAAATCATAAACTTTAACAGTAGAAAATTCTCCAATATTTTTCTCAATAGTGTCTTGTGCATTTATAGATAAACCTAAAGTAAATGCTAATAGTAAAAGATAATTCTTCATTTTAATAATTTTAAAAAAGCTACGCGGCTACTTTAACAGCTGTTCCTGTAACAGAAACCATTGCATAATTGTGAGTTGTTAATTCTATCTCAACTTTTATACCAACGACAGCATTTGCATTTAATTTTTTTGCATTTTCTTGTAATTGCTGAAATGCTTTTTCCTTAACAACATCAATACTATCTCTTACAGAATTAAAATACTTAGACATGCTAAATCCCATAGCCAGCTTTTCTTCATTAATAGCAACACCTGTTACTATACCTAAGTAATCAATAATTTTAAAATTTTCTATAGAATTGGTCGTTGTAAGAATCATAATAAATTTCTTTTTAGGTAAATTTAATCGTTTTCATCAGGCTTTCCAACTAGATAAAAATCGAGATGTTTTTTCACTAAATCAGTACTTTTTACTTTTACAATAACCTCATCTCCTAATTGATACATAGTGTGTGTATTTTTGCCAATCATAGCATAATGTTCTTGGTCAAAGTAATACATATCGTCTTTCATGTCTCTAACGCTTACCATGCCTTCACATTTATTAGACTCTATTTCTACATAAATTCCCCAGTCTGTAACTCCTGAAATAACACCTAAAAATTCTTCGTCTTGATGATCTTGCATAAAACGAATTTGCATGTACTTTATAGAATCGCGCTCTGCTTTTGTCGCTAGATATTCCATATTACTACTATGTTTGCATTTTTCTTCGTAAACTTCTTCGTTAGCAGATTTACCACCATCTAAATAAAGCTGTAATAAACGATGCGCCATAACATCAGGATAACGACGAATTGGCGACGTAAAATGACTATAATAATCAAACGCTAAACCATAATGACCAATATTATGCGTGGTATACTCGGCTTTTGCCATGGTTCTTATGGTTAATGTATCTACTAGATTTTGTTCCTTCTTCCCTACCACATCTGTTAAAAGCCTATTTAAAGATGAAGCTATACTATTTCTATCCTTGAAATTAAGCTTATGACCAAAACGAGACACTACTGTTTGAAGTTGCGCTAATTTAGATTCATCTGGTTCATCGTGAACACGGTACACAAAGGTCTTTTTCGGGTTTTGTTTACCAACAAACTCAGACACTTTTCTGTTAGCTAACAACATAAACTCTTCTATAAGTTTGTTAGCATCTTTACTAGTTTTAAAGAATACTCCAACAGGATTAGCTTCTTCATCTAAATTGAATTTTACCTCAACTTTATCAAAAGAAATAGCTCCGTGTCTCATACGTTGAGATCGCATCTTTTTAGCTAAACGATCCAAAACCAGAATAGCTTCTGCGATTTCTGGTTTAGTGTTATACTCCTCACCTATTAGCGAAACTTCCTTAGGAATTGTAGTATTTAATTGAGATGCTTCGACTTCGCTTAGCGTGACTTTAGGATTGTTTTCTATAATAGCTTGTGCTTCTTCGTAAGCAAAACGTGCATCGGAATACGTTACAGTTCTACCAAACCATTGGTTTTTAATTTCACATTGATTATTCATTTGAAACACTGCAGAAAAGGTATATTTTTCTTCATGTGGTCTTAACGAACATGCTCCATTAGATAAACGTTCTGGTAACATTGGAACCACACGATCTACTAAATAAATGGATGTAGCACGTTCGTAAGCTTCATCATCTAAAACTGTTCCTGGTTGCACATAGTGCGATACATCTGCAATATGGATTCCTATCTCATATAAGCCATTTTCTAAAACTTTAAAGGATAATGCATCATCAAAATCTTTTGCGTCCTTAGGATCTATCGTAAAGGTTAAATCCTTACGCATATCTCTACGCTTAGCGATTTCATCTTCCGTGATAGAAATATCTAAATCATTAGCAAATTTTTCTACTTCGTAAGGAAACTCATGTGGTAAACCATACTCAGCTAAAATGGCATGTATTTCGGTATTATGCTCACCTGGTTTTCCTAAAACTTCTAGTACTTTACCGTAAGGTGAATCTGCTTTTTCTGGCCAATCTGTAAGTGTTACCAATACTTTATCACCATCTTCAGCCTTTTTAGTTTTGTTAATTGGTACAAAAATGTCTTTGTACATTTTACTACTATCTGCAACTACAAAAGCAAAGTTTCTGTTTTGTTGAATTTGAATGGTACCAACATATTCGGTTTTAGCGCGCTTAAGGATATTGGTGATTTCACCTTCAATTTTACCACGTTTTCTGCGTTTGTAAGCATAGAATTCTACTTCATCACCATCTAGGGCTTTGTTAATATTATTAGATGCTATAAACACATCTTCTTCAAAATCGTCTGAAATAATATAACCGTTTCCTTTTGAGGCTAAATCTAAAATACCTGTATGATACTCAGCTGTAACAACTGCTTTAAATTTACCACGATCTACTTGTTCTATTTCTTGCTTAGCAGCAAGTTTTGCTAAAGTTTTTATAATCTGGTTACGGCTACTAGCGTCGTTAACACCAATAATAGCAGCTATTTGTTTATAATTAAACGATTTGTTTCGTTCTTTTTTTAGAATACTTAGAATTGTATTTGTAAGGTTAGAAATCTTGTTTTTACCGGATTTCTTTTTTCTTTTTCTTGTCATTTAATTTTGTAATCATATTCATTTCCTAAAAGTGTTAGGAATTCTTCATTTAAAACTTAATAAAGGTGGAAGTGAAGTTATTAAGTTTATTACAAAGCTACACTATAAAAATTTAAAAGTGTTTAGATAAGGTTAAATAAATAAAAATTCACTTATTCACATTTATATATACTATTATCATTTTTCTTTTAAAATTTAAAAAAATAAATAATGGTTATTATAGGGTGTTAATTACTAGTATAACTTTTTTGAATTTTATTT